>NZ_LT629693.1:3225784-3526568 GCF_900099825.1 Bradyrhizobium ottawaense
CGGCCTGCTGCTTCAGCTGGCCGCCCAGATCGAGCGCGCGATCGGCGGCAAATGGAATTCAGGCGAGAGGCCTGGCGTGCACGTGACGAACGGCTAGCTCAAGCTGCCCGATATCCCCTCAGGAACAGCGCGACGCATTTCCGAACCCGCGCCTCGATCTGCGGGCGCGATGGCAACGGCAGGCCACCGAACATGGTGGCGCGCCGCGGCGCATCCGCGACCATGCCGAGCAACATCCCGGCAACTTCTTCGGCATCGTCGAGCTTCATCAGCCCGCGGCTCTGCTGCATGGTCAGCCAGTCGGCCAGAGCCGTCACGGTTCGCTGGATGCCGTTGCGGTAGAACGCCCCGGCGAGATCAGAAAACTTGCCGGACTCCTGCAGCACCATGCTCTGCAGCGCAACGACCTCCTTGTCGAGCGCGAGATCGGCGCAGGCCATCAGCGCCGCGTAAAGCGCTTCGTCGATCTCGGCATGATCGATCGCCTCCAGATTGATTTCGGACAGGAACCGGTCGATCCGATCCGACGTCATGCCTTCGAACAGCGCCGCCTTGTTCGGGATTAAACGATAGAGCGTCTTGGTCGAGACTCCGGCACGACGGGCCACGCTCTCGATACTGGTCGCGGCATAACCGTTGTCCGAAAATTCGTGCCGCGCGGCTTCGTAGATGAGCTGGCGCGTGTCGCAGTCAGGACGGACCTGCGGCCGGCCCCGGAGGCGACGCTCTGCGCACGGATCCCCGTCTGGGTCGGACGTTTGGGTGATCTTGATCTCAGCCATGTGATTAAATGATGCCTGTCATTCCATTGACAGTTCAAACGTAGGGTCTATTTTGGAAAATATCAAGTTTCCTAATTTAGGGATACGGCCATGACCCGCCATTCCACCGCCTTCGAAATCGAGAGCCCGGTTCCAGCCGACGCCACCGAGGCCTTGCTGCCCGGCACCGGCGCTCCAACGAATACGGCTGCGCCAGCCGCGCCGACCGCCAGGAAGTTCAATCTCCGCAAGGCCTTGCTGACCGGTGCGGCGTTGGCGGTACTGGCCGGCGGCGTCTGGTACGGCTGGGATTACTGGACGGTTGGCCAGTATCTGGTCTCGACCGACGACGCCTACGTCAAGGCCGACAACACGACCATCGCACCGAAGGTTTCCGGTTACCTGCATGAGGTACTCGTGGGCGACAATGAGCGGATTAGGGCCGGACAGGTTCTGGCACGGATCGATGACCGGGATTTCAAGGTCGCGCTCGATCAGGCCAAGGCCGACGTCGCTGCGGCGAGAGCCACGATCGCGAGCAAGCAGGCGCAGCTCGAAGTCCAGCAGGCGGTCATCTCCGCGGCCGAGGCCACCATCGATGTCGACCGGGCCACGCTGACTTTCGCAGTCCAGGAAAACAAGCGCTATTCCGATCTTGCGACCACTGGATACGGAAGCGTGCAGAATGCGCAGCAGGCGCAATCGCGCAACGGCGGCGCGCAAGCAGCCCTGGCGCGCGATGCGGCCAACCTGACGTCAGCGCAAAAGCAGGTCGACCTGTTGAAGGCCGAGATCGTGCAGGCCGAGGCATCGCTCGCCCGCGCCAAGGCGATCCAGAGCCAGGCTGAACTCAACCTCGGCTACACCACGATTACGGCACCGATCGATGGCGTGGTCGGCAACCGCACGCTGCGGGTCGGCCAGTACGTGCAGGCCGGCACGCAGCTGATGTCGGTGGTGCCGGCCAGCGGCGCCTATGTGGTCGCGAACTACAAGGAAACCCAGCTCACCGACGTCCATGAAGGACAGGCTGTCGACATCGCCGTCGACATGTTCCCCGGCCAGATCGTGCACGGCCACGTCGACAGCATCGCGCCGGCCAGCGGCCAGGAATTCGCGCTGCTGCCGCCGGATAACGCCACCGGCAACTTCACCAAGGTGGTGCAGCGCATTCCCGTGAAGATCGCGCTCGACCGCGGCAAGGCTTCCATTGTGGAACTGCGGCCGGGCATGTCTGTCATCCCGACCATCGAGACCCGCGCGCAGGCGCCGATCCGTCAGGCCGCGGCCGGATCCAAGGTATCGAATTCTGTTCAGGGAGCATCGTGCCATGTCAAATCTCAACCCGTCAGGTCAGATATCCGCGCTTCCGACCTCGCAAGCCGGATCTGACAGCGCAGCCGTCGATCCAAACCGCGCCAGCGTCACCGTCTGGATCGCCGTGATCGCGGCCATGATCGGCTCGTTCATGGCGATCCTGAACATCCAGATCACCAACGCCTCGCTGCTCAACATCGAAGGCGGTATCGGCACCGGCGTCGACAACGGCTCGTGGATATCGACCTCCTATCTGATCGGCGAGATCGTCGTCATTCCCCTGACCGATTTTCTCAGCCGCGTTTTCTCGTTCCGCCGCTACATGCTGGTCAGCGCGGCGCTGTTCGCGGCCTTTTCGGTAGCCTGCGCCTTCACCCACGATTTGCCGTCGATGATCGCGATGCGCGGCCTGCAGGGGTTTGCCGGCGGTGTGCTGATCCCGATGGCGTTCACGCTGGTGCTGACCAAGCTGCCGAAGTCGCAGCAGCCGGTGGGGCTGGCGATCTTCGCGCTGTCGGTCACCTTCGCGCCCGCGATCGGACCGACCATCGGCGGCTATCTCACCGAGAATTACGGCTGGCGGACCATCTTCTTCGTCAACGTGATCCCAACAGCGGTAATGGTCAGTGCGCTCTATCTGACACTGCCGCGGCAACCGATGCAGCTCAAGCTGCTCCGGGAAGGCGACTGGGCCGGCATTTTCACCATGGCGATCGGATTGTCGGCGCTGCAGACCGTGCTCGAGGAAGGCAACAAGGACGACTGGTTCGCCTCGCCCTTCATCCTGCGCCTCGCGATCCTTGCGGTGGTCAGCCTGTCGCTGTTCGTGTGGATCGAGCTCACGGTCGAGAAACCGTTGATCCGGCTGCGGCTCTTGAAGGGACGCAATTACGGTTTCGGCGTCGCGGCACTGACGCTGGTGGGCTTTGCGCTGTTCGGCTCGGTTTACATCCTGCCGGCCTATCTCGGCCAGGCCCAGGGCTACAACGCCGAACAGATCGGCAACGTACTGGCCTGGACCGGCCTGCCGCAACTGCTCCTGATTCCGCTGATCCCGAAAATGATGCAGCGCTTCGATGTGCGCTACATCGCTTTCACCGGCCTGATGATCTTTGCCTATAGCTGCTTCATGAACACAGCGATGTCGCCGGACTATGCCGGCGACCAGCTCTGGATTCCGAACATCGTGCGCGCGATCGGTCAGGCCATGGTGCTGACGCCGCTGACCTCGGTGACGACAAGCGAGATCGCGCCGCAGGACGCCGCCGCCGCATCGGGTATCAGCAACATGCTGCGCAATCTCGGCGGCGCGATCGGCACCGCCGTGCTCGCCACCGTGATCACCAAGCGCGAGCAGTTCCATTCCAACATCATCGGCCAGTCGGTCACGCTCGGCCGCGAGGAAGTGCGCAACCGGATCGCCCAGACCACCGACTACTTCATGGCGCATGGCGTACCCGATCCGGCCGCCGCGCATCAGCAGGCGATCATTGCGCTCGGCAAGACCGTGAGGCATCAGGCGCTGGTGATGGGGTTCAGCGACACCTTTGCAGTGATCGGCGTGGTGCTTGTGATCGCAGCGCTGGCGGTTGCGCTGACGCGCAAGGCGAAGGCGGCGACGGCCGCCGCGCATTGAAGGCGACGTCCGGACTTTAGACCTTGAAATGCTTGGAGAGCTTCAGGCCCTGCGCCTGATAGTTCGAGCCGATCTTCTGGCCGTACATCGCGTCGGGCCGCGCCAGCATTTTCTCGTAGACGAGGCGGCCGACGATCTGGCCGTGCTCGAGGATGAACGGCACCTCGCGCGAGCGCACTTCGAGCACCGCGCGCGAGCCCTTCCCGCCGGCGCCGGCATAGCCGAAGCCGGGATCGAAGAATCCGGCATAATGCACACGGAATTCGCCGACCAGGGGATCGAACGGCACCATCTCCGCGGCGTAGTCCGGCGGCACCTGCACGGCCTCTTTCGACGCCAGAATGTAGAACTCACCGGGATCGAGGATCAGGCTGCCGTCGGGCCGCGCTTCTATCGGCTCCCAGAATTCGCCGACCGCGTAGCCGCCGCGGCGATCGATATCGACCACGCCGGTGTGGCGCTTGGCGCGGTAGCCGACGAAGCCGCTGGTGTTCTCGCCGGACAGATCGACAGACAGCGCGACGCCATTGGCGAGGTCGGCGTCATCGATATCGACCAGCCGTTCGGCCTCGTGCAGCGCGTCGAGTTCGTCGGCATTGAGGATGGCGTCGCCGGTGCGGAAGCGGACCTGAGAGAGCCGCGAACCCTCGCGCAGCAGCACCGGAAACGTCTTCGGGCTGATCTCGGCATAGAGCGGGCCGTGATAGCCGGCGCCGATCATGTCGAAGCGGCGGGTGCCGTCGGCGATCACGCGGGTGAACACGTCCAGCCGCCCGGTCGAACTCTTGGGGTTGGCGGCGGCGACGATCTCGGGCGGCAGCGCCAGGCTTTCCAGCAACGGGACGATGTAGACGCAATTCGTCTCCAGCACCGCGCCGTCGGAGAGATCTATTTCATGCAGCTTCAATTCGTCGATGCGCTCGGCCACGGTGGCGCCCGGCCCGGGCAGGAAGCTCGCGCGCACCCGGTAGGCAATATTGCCGAGGCGCAGGTCGAGGCTTGCCGGCTGGATCTGGCTTTCGACAAAGGGATATTCGGGCAGGATGAGACCCGCATCCGCCATCGCCGCGATCATGCGGTCGGGCAGAATTCCGTTGGCGTCGGGCGGCAGCGAAAACGACACGGCGTGGTCCTCTGAGGCGGCCCATCGGAATGGTCCGAATGCCATCCGGACCGCACAAATAAGGGCTTTTAGGGGTTATCCGATGGCCGCCTTGACGAAAAGGGCGCGAGGGAATATCAGCATGACTTATCCCGTGGTGATTTGAGCCGGCCGGCTTGCAGCCACGTTAAATAAGTCGCTAAACAGGCCGGGGACATGTGTGATCCCGGCCTGTGGAAATTTTTCCAGGCCGGTTTTTTGTGACCATTTTCAAGGGATGGTCACGACGGAGGTCACATGTCTGAGGCTAATTCTACCGCCCGCTATCGTCCCGAAACCCGGCTGGTCCACGCCGGCGCCCTGCGCTCGCAATATGGCGAGACCTCCGAGGCGCTGTTCCTGACCCAGGGCTTCATCTACGACAGCGCCGAGCAATGCGAGGCGCGCTTCAAGGGCGAAGATCCCGGCTTTCTCTATTCGCGGTTTTCCAATCCCAACATCTCGATGTTCGAGCGCCGCATGATCGAGCTCGAAGGCGCGGAGGCCGCGCGCGCGACCGCCACGGGAATGGCCGCGGTGACCACCGCGATCCTGGCGCCGCTGAAGGCCGGCGACCACGTGGTGGCGGCGAAGGCGATGTTCGGCTCCTGCCGCTACGTGGTGGAAGACCTGCTGCCCCGCTACGGCATCCAGTCGACGCTGGTCGACGGCCTCGACCTCGACCAGTGGAAGAACGCGATGCGGCCGAACACCAGGACCTGCTTCCTGGAGAGCCCGACCAATCCGACGCTCGACGTGATGGACATTTCCGCGATCGCCGAGATCGCGCATCAGGGCGGCGCGCGGCTGATCGTCGACAACGTGTTCGCGACGCCGATCTGGCAGAGCCCGCTGTCGCTCGGCGCCGACGTCGTGGTCTATTCCGCCACCAAGCACATCGACGGCCAGGGCCGCTGCCTCGGCGGCATCATCCTGTCCTCGGAAGCGTTCATCGCCGAGCACATTCACAACTTCATGCGCCAGACCGGCCCGTCGATGTCGCCGTTCAATGCCTGGGTGCTGCTGAAGGGGCTGGAGACGCTGGCCGTGCGCGTGCGCGCGCAGACCGAGACCGCGGCGAAGATCGCCGACGCACTCGCCAGCCATCCGAAGATTTCGCGGCTGATCTATCCCGGCCGCGCCGATCATCCGCAGGCTGCATTGGTGAAGAAGCAGATGCGCGCGGGTTCGACCCTGATCGGCTTCGAGGTCAAGGGCGGCAAGGCCGGCGCGTTCCGCTGCCTCAACGGGCTGAAGATCTCCCGGATCTCGAACAATCTCGGCGACGCCAAGAGCCTCGTCACCCATCCCGCCACCACGACGCACCAGCGGCTGGCGCCGGAAGCGCGCGCCGAACTCGGCATCAGCGAAGGTTTTATTCGCTTCTCCGCCGGGCTCGAACATGCCGACGATCTGATCGAGGATTTTGCGGCGGCGCTGGAGAAGGTGTGAGGTTTAGCTTCACCCTCCCCTGGAGGGGGAGGGTAAGTTCACATCGGCCGATAGGTCCGCACGTCGGACGGCACGTTGACGCCGAGCTTGATCTGGCCGACCGACTTGATGATGTCGTCGCCGAGCAGTTGCGCGAAGCAGGCGTAGCCCCAGTCGTTCATGTGCAGGCCGTCGGAGATGACGAAACTGTCGATCGGGATCGCCTGCTTCTCGTGCCAGTCGCGCATCACCTCGAAGCGCGGAAACACGCCGACGTGACGGAGCTCGGCGACCCTGCCGAGTAACTTCACCATCTTGCCCGCGCTTTCACCCTTGGCGGTGACCGCCGGAGAATATTGCGGATCGACCAGCACCAGATCGGCGCCGGCTTCCTGAATCCGCTTGACGCCCTCCTCGACCATGGTGGCGGTGTCGCCGGGATCGAGGTTGCGCAGCACCGCGTTGGTGCCGACCTGCCAGATCACCATGTCCGGATGCATGTCGATCACTTCGGCCTGCAACCGCTTCATCATTTCGGGCGCGTCCTCGCCGCCCTTGCCGCGATTGACGACGGTGATGTCGGCGCTCGGATACTGCCGGCGCAATTGCGCGGCGAGCCGGTTGGGATATTTGAATTCGGGCGACGACGCGCCGTAGCCGTCGGTCGAGGACGACCCGAACGCGACGATCACGACCGGCTGGCCCGCGGCGAGCTTGCTCGCGACATGCGGCAGCGAGCCCATCGATTTGGCGCCGCCCTTCGGCGACAGGCAAGGCACGCGGCTGAAGATATCGCTCGCCGATTTCGCGACCTCCTTCACCTTGTCGATCGCCCGGCCGGTGAGGCCCTTTGGCTGTGCCGGAGCGGCCTGATCGACGGCCGCAACATTGCCGGCGCCCGCCGCGCCTGTGGTCGGTGAACTGCCTGTCGTCGGTGAACCGCCAGTGGTCGGCGCGGCCTGCGGCTTGGCGGCTTCAGCCTTGGCGTGGTCGCCGAGTGCGGCCTGCTGCGCCACCTGCGGCTGGGCAACTTCCGCGTGTAGCGGCAAAACGCAGGCAGCCGTCAACAGCGCAAACGCGGCAGTGGCGAATGTGGTCAAACGAAAAGGGTAGTGACAACTCATTAACGCTAGTTCCCTTAATTCTGCTGCGCCACATCAAGGTGGGCGGTGTCGATCACGAATTTCGACAGCGCGCGGCCGAGACAGGCGTGAACGCGCTTGGCCAGATCCGGGCCGTGCGCGGTACTGAACAGGTCGAAATCGCCGGCGTCGTTCCAGTGGCGCATGATCGCAAACCGGTCGAACAGCGGAACCTCGTGCTGCTGTGCCACCACCCGCATATTATCTAGGTACGGCGGCGCAGAAATCATCGTCTCCGTGCGCGGACTGTATTGCAGATTGACCAAGACCACATCGGTTCCGGCGGTTTGCAGCGCAACAACACCTTCGTTCAAAGCGCTGCGAAAATCGTCGGGATCGACGGATCGCATAGCATCGACGGTGCCGGTCTGCCAGATGACCAAAGTAGGCTTTTTTGCTTCCACCAGCTTAACGAGCGTGCCGGCCGCTTCCTCGGCGGTTTTCGCGCTCTGTAGTTCTACGGATAGGTTGATCGCGAGCTGCGGCAGCCGCTCTTTCAGCGCCGCCTGCAACCTTGCGGGGTAGGCGCTGGCTTCCGACGAGGGGATGCTGGAGGAACGGCTGCCGACCACCAGGATGGTCAGCGGCTGGCCTTTTTTCACGGCCTCGGTGACCTTCGGCAGCGAGTTTTCGCTGGTCAGGAGATAGGCCGGCACATCGCAGGGCTGGGGAGCATCCTCGGCGCGCGCGAAGCCGGTGGCCGCCAAGCCGGCGAGCAGCGTCACGCCCAGCAAAGTCCTGAATGCGGACCTCATGCGCCCCCTCCCGCCATGTCGGCGTTGCCGGCGGCGCTTTTTGTTTTCGACGCACCCTTGTCGGCCGAGTGCTTGTACCACGAAATCACCCACGCCATTCCCCACATGATGAGGATTCCGGAGATGCTGACCAGCAAGTGCATTGCAGCACCGCCGGAGACTTCGGCCAGCACGAAATGCCCTGCGAAAGCCAGGAAGACACCGAGGCAGAATATCTCAAGCGAATGCTGGCCGCACAGGATCAATGGTCGCAGCCAGGGCGATTTCAGCCCTGGCCAATCCCTGGGCAGGAAGCGCACGGTGATGGCCGCCAGCGCCAGGAAATGGGCGAAGCGCAACACGTCCAGATCGGTCTTGTCGATCGGATACATCCACTGCTCGACGATGCGGGGCAGGCGGCCGAGTTGAGGCACAGACCAGGTCAGGGCGACGCAGAAAGCGGCAAACAGATAGACGAAGCAAATCCACATCGTCACCGGCGACGACAGCAGCCGCGACATCCGCTGCGCCCCGCCCATCGCGCACCAGGCCCCGAACACGAACAGCAACTGCCAGGCCAGCGGGTTGAAGAACCAGAAGCCGTTCGGGTAGGCCGTCAGGTACCAGTCGAAATGCCAGGTCAGCACATAGATCAGCGCCGACAGCGCCAGCGTGACGTCGGCCTTCCACTTCATCAGCCACAGGATCAGCGGCAGGAACAGCATCAGCACGATATAGAGCGGCAGCACGTCCATGTTGACGGGGCGAAATCTCAGCAGCAGCGCCTGGACGATGGTGACGTCCGGCTGCTTGAGAAAATCCATGATGCCCATCTCTTCGCTGTAGAGCGGGTTCTCGAAACTGGTGGCGACGTAGGAAATCTCGGCCAGGAAGATCGTGAACAGGAACACATGCGCGACATAGATCTGCCAGACCCGGCGCAGGATCCGCGCGGTCGCCACCACGACGCCCGCCTGCAGCATCGCGCGGCCATAGACGAAGGCCGCGGTGTAGCCGGAGATGAAGATGAATATCTCGGTAGCGTCGGAAAATCCGTAATTGCGGATCGTGAACCAGGTCAGGATGTTCGGCGGCAGATGATCGATGAAGATCAGCCAGAGTGCCAACCCGCGAAACAGGTCGAGCCGCAATTCGCGCTCGCCCGCCGCCGGGAACGCGATCGCCGGTGCGGACGCCGCCGCGGCATCGCTGGTCGCGGGCGCACACGTGGCTTTGGCACCTTCAAGCGGCGTACCGGCAACAGGATCGGCAATGGACGTCATTCGGCACCGTTGGGGCAGTTGGAAATTTCGCGCTGGCACTGTCCAAAATCGATCATATCGGCCCGCAAGTTGCAGACAAGATACGCAGGAACAAGGCCAGCCGCGCGCGGCTGCGCTTTAGAATGGAACTATGTTGAAACCGCGATGAAATCCGCCGCAACCGGCCCCCCCGGTCTTTCCTGCGATTGGTTCCGGTCGTTTTGTTGGGTATGATGCGCGACAGGATTTTCGAAGGCTTTTTCGCATGTACCGTGCCGTCACCCGTCAAATCGAAGTTACCGTCGAACCGAACTTCATGCCGGAACGCTCGGCGACCGACCGGGGCCAGTATTTCTGGTCCTACACAATCGTGATCACCAATACCGGCGCCGAGACCGTGCAGCTCCGCACCCGGCATTGGGTCATCACCGACGCGACCGGGCGCAAGCAGGAAGTCCGCGGCGAAGGCGTGGTCGGCGAACAGCCAGTGCTCGCGCCCGGCGAGCGCTTCGAATACACCTCCGGCGTGCCGCTGCCGACCGCCTCCGGCTTCATGGCCGGCCGCTACCAGATGGTCAACGAGAGCGGCGAACGCTTTGAGATCGACGTGCCGACGTTCTCGCTCGACAGCCCGGAAGGCAAGCGGGTGTCGAATTAGGGGCACCGCCGTCTCCGCGCATTGTGGACCGTAGGATGGGTGGAGCGCAGCGATACCCATTAATACCGCCCGTGTGGCGATGGGTATCGCTTCGCTCCACCCATCCTACGCGCCGTCATTGCGAGCGCAGCGAAGCAATCCATCGCACGGCATAACGGATAGATGGATTGCCGCGTCGCTTCGCTCCTCGCAATGACGTGTTGAGACATGCCCTCTTGTTCTCGCGGCGCGATGCGCCCGGAGTTTTGCAAGAAACCTTTACCCTCGAAATCAGAGGGCACAGGGAAGGCCGGGTGCGCGCCGCACCCGCGGTCTCGCGTGCAATGTGCATAAAAAAATGCTGCACACGAGCATACAGGTTCAGCGGAAACACTCCGGCCTTCCCTGCGCAATGGCTTTACGGCCTATACGCGTTCGTCCTGGTGACCGGCTTTCTTGCCACCATCGTCAGCTCGAAGCGTTAGCCTCTCACGAACTTGACGCCAGCACCGGGGCGTCGGATCCAAACGATTTCACCGTACGCAACAGCAGCGTTCGTCTTCGCCGCCGAAGGGCTGGACAGACTTTTGGTGATTTGCCCGTCGTGCCAATTTGTCGCGGGCCTTGTGACTTGCCTTGTCGGGCAAAATCGTCGCGGCCGGCGTGACGCGAGGGTGTGAAGAGCAGTCAAATTCTACGTTTGAAACTGCGCTTGCGACCAGAGCAGGAACTCCCGGATTGCTGTCTGCATCGGGTGATCGGGTCGATAGCTCACGTGGAAGCAATAGCCCGGCAAGATAACATCGGATAGACAGCGGAGGCTGCCAGCGGCCAATTCCGCCGCGACGATGATATCGCTGCACAAGGCAATTCCCTGTCCGGCAAGAAGGGCGGCGATGGCATGCGGCTCTTCGCGAAAGCTCAGACTGACGAGGTTGCCTAGCGGCGGGACAAGCGCGTATTTCTCCCGCGCAGCGATTTCCCAGCGACGCCATGTCGGCGCATTCGTATCCGAGGACGGCCAAGCGTAACTGATCAGAGGAAAGGTCGCCAAATCGGCGGGGCTGAGGCTATCTGTGACATGCCCCACAAGGGCCGGGCTCCCGACAACCAGGAAGCGATCGCAGGACAATTCGACAGATTGAACATCCGGCGGCGGTGATCGAGCGTAGCGGATGGCGATATCCGCCTCCCCTGTCTTCAGGTTCAGCACTTCGTCCGTTCCGATAACGTCGAGGTGCAGATGCGGATGCAGAGTTCGCCACAAGGGCAGCCGCGGCACCAGCCAGCGAGCGACGAACGCGTTCGTACCGGTGATACGCAGACGACCGCCGCGAGTCCCGACCGTCGCGCCGGCCACCGCCGCCGCCATCCGCGCCAGGCATTCGTTGACAACCGGGTAGATCTGCAGACCGGCGGGTGACAATTGCAGCGGTCGCGGCCGGCGGCGAAATAATGGCTGCCCGCAATGGCCTTCCAGCAGCCGAATCTGGTGACTGATCGCAGTCGGCGTAACGCCCAATTCAGCCGCCGCCTCCTTGAAGCTCATGTGCCGGGCGGCGGCCTCGAACGCTCGCAGCTCTATCAACGGTGGAAGGCCCATGCCTTTATTCTAGATGAACGGAATTCATCTGCACCTGAAATGTTGCCGTGTTGCCGACCGAGATCGTCACAGGGATGATGATCTATCGGACAACAGCAGGACCGCACCGCAATGATGCAACGAAAGCCGGAAGTCGTCGGAAAATTCCTGCAAAAGATCAGGCTGTTGAGCCCGCTGGTCGAAGAGCACCGCGCTGCATTCGACCGTGACCGGCGCATGCCAAAGCCGGTGTTCGATGCGCTCACCGAATGCGACCTGTTGCGCTTGTGGATGCCGGAATCCCTGGGCGGGCCAGAACTTTCCCCGCTCGATTTTCTCGAGGTGGTCGAGGCCGCATCGGAGCTGGAAGCCTCGGTCGGATGGATCATCGGCAACGGCGCCGGGATGAGCCGGGCCGCGGGCTATTTTCCCACCGACGTTTCCCGCGCTTGGTTCGCTGATCGGCGTTCTTTCGTCGTCGCCGCGACCGGCGGCGTGGGCACCGCGACGCGGGTAGCCGGAGGCTTCCGCCTCACGGGCCGATGGCCATTCGCCAGCGGCATTCATCACGCCAGCAAGATCATGGCGCTTTGCGCCGTCGCGCCGCCCGCGGGCGAAAGCGAGCCCGAACTGATCAGCTGTTACCTCGAGCCTTCTGACGTTACCATCGTCGATACGTGGCAAGTCTCCGGCCTGCGCGGCACCGGAAGCTGCGATTTCGAAATCAGGGACCGCTTTGTGCCTGGTGAGCACGTCCACGATTTCCTCAACTTCCAGCCGGCGCAAAGCGGCCTGCTCTACCGGATTCCCACCGTGTCGATTTTCGCGACGAGCATTTCTGCGGTGCCGCTGGGAATAGCCGGTTCGGCGGTGTCGACCTTCGCCAAGCTTGCCGGCAAAGCGCGCCCGGGATCGAAGGCGACGCCCGGAGAACGCGAAGTCATTCAGGATCAGGTCGGCCGCGCGGACGCCATCCTGAGGGCTGCCCGCGCCGGTCTACATGAGGCTCTCGGTGAGTTGATGGCGGCGATCGACGGTGGGGGGCAACGCCTGATCCATGCACGGGTGAATTTTCGATCTTCCGTGTCGCACGCGGCCGAAAGCGCGGTGCGCATCGTCGAAATGATGACGTCGGCAGCGGGCTCCATCGCCATCTTCGAGGGGTGCGGGCTGGAGCGCTGCACACGCGACATGCACGCGGCCGTCAAGCATATTGCGATGTCGCCCAACAACTACATCCTCGCCGGACGTGTGCGACTGGGCCTCGCTCCCGGGACATCCCGTTTCTGATCGGGCGCCGCATTCTGTTGCCCAGACGCCTACATCACCCGGATCGGCAACTGGACACTGACGCCGCGGCCCGCCGGAAACAACGCTTCCAGCACGACGAGATCGGGCCCGATATATCCGCGCTGGGAGGTGTAGATCGCCTGTACCCCCGGCACGCGGCGACGGTTGCAGACGTTGCGGGGGTTGGCCGGCGGAAAATTCGGAAACACGCCGGTCTGCCGGATGCTGACCCGGCCATGTTCGGGCGGCTGCACCACCCGCACGACGACCGCGCCGGCGGACGTACAATCGGGATTGGTGGCGTAGGCAAAGTACAATTGTAGCGGCCTGCCCGAGGCTACGACCTTGTCGGCCTGCGCCGGCGCCATCGACAACAACAGTCCCAAAACAATCACGACCAAACGCATTCCCGGATTCCCCAGCCACTGAGCCGACAGGCGGCGGCGAGGAAATCTACACGCCGGAATTGTGATCCGTCGAGAGGGCTCTACTCCACGCCCGCTTCCTGCGGTGTGAACTCATACACCGACGAGCAGAACTCGCAGGTCACGACCACCTTGTTGTCCTTGACCATGTCGGCGCGGTCCTTGGCGGCAAAATTCTTCAGCATCGCCGAGACCGCATCGCGCGAGCAGGAGCATTGCGCGCGCAAGGTGAGCTGCGGAAACACCCGCACGCCGCGTTCGTGAAACAACCGATACAGGAGTCGCTCGCCCGACAAATCCGGATCGATCAGTTCGACGTCCTCGACGGTCGCGATCAGCGACTGGCCTTCGACCCAGGCGTCATCCTCCTCGATCTCGGGCCTTTCCACGCCTTCCGGGACGTCGCCGGGATCGAGATCTTGCCGCGCCCGCTCCGGGGCCTTGGGCAGAAACTGCAGCAGCATGCCGCCGGCGCGCCAGCGATGTTTTGGACCTTCGCCGCCGCCACGCCATTCCTCGCCGACGGCGAGCCGCACCCGGGTCGGGATCTGCTCGGAGCGCAGGAAATATTCGTGGGCGGCATCTTCGAGATTGCCGCCGTCGAGCGCCACCAGGCCCTGATAGCGGCTCATGTCCGGGCCCTGGTCGACCGTCATCGCCAGATGGCCCTTGCCGAGCAGGGTGCCGGAATCCTGGCCGTCCTTCAGCTTTGTCGCGTCGTAGCGCGCATAGGCGCGCAGCCGATCGGGCGCCTGGAAATCCACGATCAGGAACGACACCGGGCCGTCGGTCTGGGTCTGCAGGATGAAGCGGCCGTCGAATTTGAGCGACGAGCCCAACAGCGTCGTCAGCACGATCGCCTCGCCCAGCAGCTTGCCGACGGGGGCGGGATAATCGTGCTTGGTCAGGATGTCGTCGAGCGCGGGGCCCATGCGCGTCAGCCGGCCGCGCAGGTCGAGCGCACTGACCTCGAACGGCAGCACCGCATCGTCGACGGGAACCGATGACGGCGCGCGGATAGGGGCCTCGGCCGTGATTTTGATATCGGGGGATTGTGACATGGCGCTCTATCTGGGGTCGGCGGGGGCGGAAAGTAAGGTCTCTCGGCGTCATGGCCGGACTTGTTCCGGCCATCCACGCCTTGCTTACCGATAGTCTTGAAGACGTGGATGCCCGGGACACCTAGCGCGAAGACGCGCTTCGCGCCACTGCCCGGGCATGACGAAACTTTAGGCTTTCCGACGCTCTCTACGCCACCGCCCCAAAACACCAGGCCAGGATGCCCTTTTGGGCATGCAGGCGGTTTTCGGCTTCGTCGAACACCACCGATTGCGGGCCGTCGATCACCTCGTCGGTGACTTCCTCGCCACGATGGGCCGGCAGGCAGTGCATGAAAATTGCGTCCTTCTTCGCCAGCGACATCAGCTTGGCATTGACCTGATAGGGCTTCAGCACGTTGTGACGATGTTCGCCTTCCTTATCGCCCATCGACACCCAGGTATCGGTGACGACGCAATCGGCGCCGCGCACGGCTTCTTCCGGATCGGCGCCGAGCACGATCGGGGCTTGGGTGGCCTTGATCCAGTCCTTCATCGCCTTGTTCGGCGCGAACTGCGGCGGGGTGGCGACATTGAGCTTGAACTTGAACCGCTCGGCGGCATGCGCCCAGGAGGCCAGCACGTTGTTGTCGTCGCCGGTCCAGGCCACGGTGCGGCCCTCGATCGGCCCGCGATGCTCCTCGAACGTCATCAGGTCGGCCATCACCTGGCAGGGATGCGAGCGCCGCGTCAGCCCGTTGATAACGGGCACAGTGGCGTAGGCGGCCAGTTCCAGGAGCGCCTCGTGGTTGAGGATGCGGATCATGATCGCATCGACATAGCGCGACAGCACGCGCGCGGTATCGGCGATGGTCTCGCCGCGGCCGAGCTGCATTTCCGCGCCGGTCAGCATGATGGACTCGCCGCCGAGCTGGCGCATGCCGACGTCGAACGACACCCGCGTCCGGGTTGACGGCCGTTCGAAGATCATCGCCAGCGTCTTGCCTTCGAGCGGCTTCTTCGCCTTTTCATGCGCCTTCAGCTTCGCCTTCATGGCGGCGCTGGCGTCGAGCATGTTGCGCAGCTCTTGCAGCGGCAGCTCGCTGATATCGAGAAAGTGACGGACGGGCTGGCTCATCACCCCGCCACCTTCTTCAACGCCGCTCCGGACAGCGCGATGCAGGCGCGCTCGAGCATCTGCACGGATTGCTCGATCTCGGCCTCGTTCACGATCAAGGGCGCCAGGAAGCGCACCACATTGTCGCCGGCGCCGACGGTGAGCAGCTTTTGCTCGCGCAGCGCATTGACGAGATCGCCCGAGGGCACCACGGCCTTGACGCCGACCAGGAGCCCCTCGCCGCGCACTTCCGACAGCACGTTCGGATAGCGATCGACCACCGAGGCCAGCTTCTGCTTCAACAGCAGCGACATCTTCTGCACATGGTCGAAGAAGCCGGGCTTCAGCATCACGTCGAGTACGGCGTTGGCCGCCGCGATCGCCAGCGGATTGCCGCCGAAGGTCGAGCCATGCGAGCCCGGCGTCATGCCGGACGCGGCTTCCGCGGTCGCCAGGCAGGCGCCGATCGGGAAGCCGCCGCCGAGCGCTTTCGCCAGCGACATCACATCGGGGGTGACGCCGAGGCGCTTATAGGCAAACAGATCGCCGGTGCGGCCCATGCCGGTCTGCACCTCGTCGAACGCCAGCAGCAGGCCATGCTTGTCGCACAACTCGCGCAACGCCTTGAAGAACGCGTTCGGCGCCGAGCGGACGCCGCCCTCGCCCTGCACCGGCTCGATCAGGATGCCGGCGGTATGCGGGCCGATCGCCTTCTTCACCGCTTCGAGATCGCCATGCGGCACCTGGTCGAAGCCGTCCATCGGCGGCCCAAAACCTTCGAGATATTTGGCGGAGCCGGTCGCGGCCAGCGTCGCCAGCGTGCGGCCGTGGAAGGCGCCCTCGAAGGTGACGATGCGATAGCGCTCGGGATGACCCTTGGCGGCGTGATACTTGCGCATCACCTTGATCACGCATTCCATCGCCTCGGCGCCGGAATTGCAGAAGAACACATAGTCGGCAAAGCTCTGCTCGCACAGCCGCGCGGCGAGTTTGTCGCCGTCGGGCGACTTGAACAGGTTCGACATGTGCCACAGTTTCGTGGCCTGCTCCTGCAGGGCGGCGACCAGTTGCGGATGGCAATGGCCCAGCGCATTGACCGCGACGCCCGAGGTGAAGTCGAGATAGCGATCGCCGTTGGTGGCGACCAGCCACGCGCCCTCGCCGCGCTCGAAGCCGAGATCGACCCTGGCGAAAACGGGGAGCAGATGCGACGTAGCGCTGTTGGTCATGGCGATCACTTGTTGTTTGAGAGCGGCCAGGTTTGAGAGCAGCCAGTTTGAGAGCCGCCAGGGCGCGTGAGCCTTCGCGCACGCAACCGCCAGCCACCCGAAAACAAAACGTGCCGCCTTTTGGGGCGGCACGTGAGGGCATTCTATGCTGGCGGCGGAACGTGTCAACACGCCGTAGAGCCTGCTTCGCAGGCTCGTTAATCTTCTTGTTTGAGCATGATCTTTTCGGAAAACCGGTGTCCACTTTTCCGGATCATGCTCAAGAGCCGGCTTCCTGCACTGCAAGAAAAGGCAATCCGTACATTTCCGGTGTGGTGGAAAACGCGCATTGCAATGCCTAGATGTCGGAACATGTGGACGCATGGCCGCGGACTCTTGCGCCAGAGTCACGCCATATTGTAGCGTCTGGGCTGTCGGGTACGACATCTCGTGCGGCAGTTCTGATCCCAAGAGTCTATTTGTACAGCGTACACGTTCGGGCGCGATTTTCGCGCCCGGCGAGGGCTAAGGGATTCTGACCGCTGGGATATTTGAGATTTGGCATCGCCAGCGCTGCCCCCGGTTGGCCAGCGCGAAGCGAAGGGAAGAATTCGATGACGGTATTGACCTGGTCTGACGATCGCGTCGAACAGCTTAAGAAGCTCTGGGAAGGCGGCCTGTCCGCCAGCCAGATCGCCGCGGAACTTGGAAATGTGACGCGAAACGCCGTGATCGGCAAGGTGCACCGGCTCGGTCTGTCCGGCCGCGCCAAGAGCCCCTCCTCGGCCGCGCCGCGCCAGCGCAAGGCCCGCCCCGCCCAGCACATGATGCGGGTGGCGCGTCCGGTCTCGCGCGGCAACACCGCGCTCGCCCACGCCTTCGAAGTCGAGATGGAGCCGGATCCGATCTCCTACGACAACGTCGTGCCGATGAGCCAGCGGCTGACGCTGCTGGAGTTGAACGAGGCCACCTGCCACTGGCCGGTCGGCGATCCCTCGAGCTCGGACTTCTTCTTCTGCGGCGGCAAGGCGCTCGGCGGCCTGCCCTATTGCGCGCACCACTCGCGCGTCGCCTACCAGCCGGCCTCCGATCGCCGCCGTCCGGCGCCGAAGCCGACCAGGTAAGTAGCCGCGTCGTCGCGCAGTAGCGGCACGCGCAATACGAGCCGTCGTCCCGGCCTAGTGCGCAATTGCGCACGGGCGCCGGGACCCATAACCACAGGAGCTTGTGGTTATGCCAGGCTGGCGCTCCAGCTCATTTCAAAATTTAACATCGGTGGTTATGGGTCCCGGCTCAAGGCCGGGACGACAGCGGAGCTTTAACCGCCGCTGTCGCAAAAACTATCGCGCCGCCCTACGACTCCGCCTTCGCGAAGCGATCGTCGAGCGCGTAGCCGGCGCCGCGCACGGTGCGGATCGGGTCCTGCTCACGGCCGGGATTGAGCAGCTTACGCAGGCGGCCGATGTGGACGTCGACGGTGCGCTCGTCGATATAGATGTCGCGGCCCCAGACGCTGTCGAGCAACTGCTCGCGCGAGAACACGCGGCCGGGATGCTCGAGGAAGAACTCCAGCAGGCGATATTCGGTCGGGCCGAGATCGATCTGGCGGCCGGAACGGGCGACGCGGCGTTTCTCACGATCGAGTTCGATATCGCCGTAGGTCAACACGGTGGCGAGCCGCTCGGGGCTGGCGCGCCGCAACAGGCCCTTCACCCGCGCCAGCAATTCGGGCACCGAGAACGGTTTGACGATGTAGTCGTCGGCACCGGTGGCCAAGCCACGGACGCGCTCGCTTTCCTCGCCGCGCGCGGTCAGCATGATGATCGGCAGCTGCTTGGTCTCCGGCCGCGCCCGCAAGCGGCGGCACAGCTCGATGCCGGACAGGCCCGGCAGCATCCAGTCGAGCACGATCAGGTCGGGCACCCGTTCCTTCAGCCTTGTATCGGCGTCATCGCCGCGGCCGACGGTTTCGACTTCGTAGCCTTCGGCATCGAGGTTGTAGCGCAACAGCGTGGTCAGCGCTTCCTCGTCTTCAACCACCAGAATGCGTGCGTTCATCGATTCTGCTTCCCTTGGTTTCGACGCGTCAGTTACCGGGTACTGTCGTGGCGAACGTCGTCATGTCGCCCTTCGGGCGTTTGTCGAGAATCTGCTGACCCTCGATCATGTAGAACACGGTTTCGGCAATGTTAGTGGCGTGGTCGCCGATCCGCTCGATATTCTTGGCGCAGAACATCAGGTGAATGCAGAACGAGATGTTGCGCGGATCTTCCATCATGTAGGTCAGCAGCTCGCGGAACAGCGAGGTGCAGATGGCGTCGACTTCCTCGTCGCCCTTCCAGACCGCCATCGCGGCCGGCAGGTCGTGCGCCGCATAGGCATCCAGCACCGACTTGACCTGCGACTGCACCAGATCAGTCATGTGCTCGAGGCCGCGGATCAGCTTCAAGGGCTGGAAATCGTTCTCCAGCGCCGCGACCCGCTTGCCCATGTTCTTGGCGAGGTCGCCGATCCGTTCGAGATCGGTGGCGACGCGCATGGCGCCGACGATCTCGCGCAGGTCGATCGCCATCGGCTGGCGCCGCGCGATGGTCAGCACCGCGCGCTCCTCGATGACATGCTGCAGGCGGTCGATCTCGGCGTCGGAGGCGACGACGCGGTTGCCGAGCGCGATATCGCGGCGGACCAGCGCATCGACGGATTCGGTGATCATGCGTTCGGCGAGGCCGCCCATCTCGGCAACCAGGCGGGTCAGTTCCTGCAGGTCGCCGTCGAACGCCTTGGCGGTGTGTTCAGAAGCCATGTGTTATCTCCTCCGGATCATGCTCTAGCCGAACCGGCCGGTGATGTAGTCCTGGGTTCGCCGATCGCTCGGCGAGGTGAAAATCTTGTTGGTGTCGTCGAATTCGATCAATTCGCCGAGATACATGAAGGCGGTCTTGTCGGAGACGCGCGCCGCCTGCTGCATGTTATGGGTGACGATGGCGATGGTGTAGTCCTCCGCCAGCTCCTGGATCAGTTCCTCGACCTTGGCGGTCGAGATCGGATCGAGCGCCGAGCAGGGCTCGTCGAACAGGATCACCTCGGGCCGCACCGCGACCGTGCGGGCGATGCAGAGCCGCTGCTGCTGGCCGCCGGACAGGCTGAGGCCACTTGCGTTCAGCTTGTCCTTGACCTCGTTCCACAGCGCGCCGCCGCGCAGCGCCTTCTCGACCCGGCCGTCCATCTCGGATTTCGAGATCTTCTCGTAGAGGCGGATGCCGAAGGCGATGTTTTCGTAGATCGTCATCGGGAACGGCGTCGGCTTCTGGAACACCATGCCGACGCGGGCTCGCAGCAGATTGAGATCGAGCTTGGGATCCAGGATGTTGGTCTGGTCGAGCATCAACTGTCCGGTGGCCTTCTGGCCCGGATAGAGATCGTACATCCGGTTGAAGATCCGCAACAGGGTCGACTTGCCGCAGCCGGACGGGCCGATGAAGGCGGTGACGCGGTTGGTGCCGAGCGCGAGGTTGATGTTCTTCAGTGCGTGGTGCTCGCCGTAATAGAAGTTCAGGTTGCGCGCCGTGACCTTGGCAGGCGCCTCGGGCAGCGCCGACGCCGCGGGAGGAAGGCCGCCAGCAGCGCTCATGGATGATGATACGGAAACGTCGGTCATTTTGCTGTCCTCTCGGCGCCGAGGATGCGTGCGCCAATGTTCAGGGCAAGAACGGTCAGGGTGATGAGCAAGGCCCCGCTCCAGGCGAGCTGTTTCCAGTAGACGTAGGGGCTCTGCACGAAATTGTTGATGGTGACCGGCAGGTTCGCCATCGTCTTGGTCAGGTTGAGGCTGAAGAACTGGTTCGACAGCGCCGTGAACAACAGCGGCGCGGTTTCGCCGGCGACGCGGGCGGTGGCGAGCAGCACGCCGGTGATCAGGCCCGAGCGCGCCGCGCGGTAGGCGATGCGGCGGATCACCAGCGAGCGCGGCAGGCCGAGCGCGGAGGCCGCTTCACGCAGCGGATTGGGCACCAGCCCCAGCATGTCCTCGGTGGTGCGCACCACCACGGGGATGACGATGACCGCCAGCGCCAGACAGCCGGCAAAGGCCGAGAAGCCGCCCATCGGCACCACGATGGCGCCATAGACGAACAGGCCGATGATGATCGAGGGCGCGCTGAGCAGGATGTCGTTGATGAAGCGGATGATCGAGGTGAGTTTGTCGTGCTTGCCGTATTCGGCCAGATAGGTTCCGGCGAACAGGCCGAGCGGCGCGCCGATGCCGACGCCGATCACGGTCATGATGATCGAGCCGACGATGGCGTTGCGCAGGCCGCCCTCGGTCGATCCGGGCGGCGGGGTGTCCTGGTAGAACACCGCCAGATGGATGCCGGCGAGGCCGTTATAGAACAGCGTGAACAGGATCAGCGCGAGCCAGGTGACGCCGAACAAAGCGGCGCCGACGCACAGCGCCCGGATCACGATGTCGAAGCGGCGGCGCGAGGCGTAAATCGGGTTCATCTCAGTTCCCCGCCTTCTTTTCCAGCCGCATCAGCATCAGCCGCGCGGCCGCCAGCACGAAGAAGGTCAGCACGAACAGCAGCAGGCCGAGCAGGATCAGGCCGGACTGGTGCAGCCCGTCGCTCTCGGCGAATTCGCTGGCGATCGCCGCCGAGATCGTGGTGCCCGGCGCGAAGATCGAGGACGAGATCTTGAACGAGTTGCCGATGATGAAGGTGACAGCCATGGTTTCGCCGAGCGCGCGGCCAAGCGCCAGCATGATGCCGCCGATCACGCCGACCCTGGTATAGGGAATGACGACATTGCGGACGACTTCCCAGGTGGTGCAGCCGACTCCGTAAGCGGCCTCCTTCAGCACCGGCGGCACCGTCTTGAACACGTCGACCGAGATCGAGGTGATGAACGGCAGCACCATGATCGCCAGAATCAGCGCAGCGTTGAACAGCGAGAGATAGGACGGCGGACCGGCGAAGATCGAACCCAGCACCGGAACGCCTTCGAAGATGCTGATCATGAAGGGCTGGAACGTGTTGGCCAGAAACGGCCCCAGCACGAAGAAGCCCCACATGCCGTAGATGATGGAGGGAATGCCGGCCAGCAGCTCGATGGCGAGGCCGATGGGGCGGCGCAGCCAGAGCGGACAGATCTCGGTCAGGAACACCGCGATGCCGAGGCCGACGGGAATGGCGATCATCATCGCGATCACGGAGGTGACCAGCGTGCCGTAGATCGGTCCGAGTGCGCCGAGCACCGGCGGATCGGCTGATGGCGCCCAGCGCGAGGTGAACAGGAAGGAGAAACCGTATTCCCTCATCGCGGGCCAGGCGCCGGCGATCAGGGAGATGATGATGCCGCCGAGAATGAGGAGCACCGAAATCGCGCAGGCGCGGGTGATCCAGTAAAACGTGACGTCGCCGAACTTGAAGGCGCTGAGGGCCCGGGCACGATCGTAAGGTCCAGCAGCAGCTTCCATTACGTCGCCTTGAACCGCCATGTCTGCCACGCCAATCCCCTGTACTTATAACCCAACAACCCGAAATCCTGTGCGCGGATTTCGCAGCTGGTTCGGCCGCGCGTTGTTCTTGGTTTTTGCTGTTGTTTTTGCCCCGCCCCGCCGGGAGGGAAAACCCAACCCGGGGTGAAGCCGGGTTGGGCAGAGGGAGCAGGCTCCCGTTGTGGTGTGAGCTCGTTATCGCAAGAGCGAAACGGGACTCAGCTCTTGATGTCGGCCGACCAGGTCTTCTCGATCAGCTTGACCACGGCATCCGGCATCGGGATGTAATCGAGCTCTTCAGCCATCTTGCCGCCCTTTTCGAACGACCACTTGAAGAACTTGATGGCTTCCTGGGACGCGGCCTTGTCGGTCGCATCCTTGTGCATCAGGATGAAGGTCGCCGCGGTGATCGGCCAGGAAGCATCGCCGGGCTGGTCGGTCAGGATCACGTAGTAGCCGGGCGCCTTGGCCCAGTCGGCGTTGGAAGCGGCCGCCTGGAACGCTGCGATGGTCGGCTGCACGGTCTTGCCGCCCTTGTTGATCAGCGCGGTGTAGGTCAGCTTGTTCTGCTTGGCGTAGGCATATTCGACGTAACCGATCGCGTTCTTGGTCTGGCCGATGTTGCCGGCAACGCCTTCATTGCCCTTGGCGCCAACGCCCGCCGGCCATTCGACCGCGGTGCCGGAGCCGACCTTGGTCTTCCACTCGGCATTCGACTTCGACAGATAGTCGGTGAAGTTGAAGGTGGTGCCCGAACCGTCGGAGCGACGCACCACGGTGATGGCGTCGGTCGGCAGCTTCAGGCTCGGATTGAGCTTGGCAATCGCGGCGTCGTTCCACTTGGTGATCTTGCCGAGATAGATGTCGCCGAGCACTTCGCCCGACAGCACCAGCTCGCCCGGCTTGATGCCTTCGAGGTTCACGACGGGGACGATCGCGCCCATCACCATCGGCCACTGCACTAGGCCGTCCTTTTCGAGCACTTCGGCCTTCAGCGGCGCGTCGGTGGCGCCGAAGGTCACGGTCTTGGCCTGGATCTGCTTGATGCCGGCGCCGGAACCGATCGACTGATAGTTCAGACCGTTGCCGGTTTCCTTTTTGTAGGCGTCAGCCCACTTCGAATAGATCGGGAACGGGAAGGTGGCGCCCGCGCCAGTAATATCGGCCGCGAAGGCCGACGTCGAAGCGGCGACCAGGCCGGCAGCGACGATTGTCTTGATGAAATTCATGGTCGGTCTCCATCTGGTGAGCGAAGCGTCTGATACGCCCGATCGCGCTCACGCCGCCCGTGTAGGTGCGGTCGATAGAGCTTTTACGAAGGTTTGGTGACAGTTGGATGACAAGTCTAAGCGATTGAAATTACTTGTATTTATGCCGGTATCGAGGTCTTCGCCTGGGGAAAACAGGCGGTAAAGGTGGCCCCGTTTTTGGGCACGCTTTCGATCAAAAGCCGGCCGCGATGGCGGTTAACAATATGTTTCACCAGCGATAAACCGAGCCCGGTTCCGCCCTGTGCGCGGCTGTCGCCGACATCGACCCGGTAGAAGCGCTCGGTCAGCCGCGGCAGGTGTTCCGGGGCAATGCCCGGGCCGAAATCGCGCACCAGCACGCGCACTTCCGGCGCCCCCTCGGCGGAATTCGCATGGACCAGGGAAACGATCACCCGGCCGCCCGACGCGCCGTATTTCAGCGCGTTCTCGATCAGGTTTTCGAACAGCCGCAGCAGCTCCTCGCGATCGCCCGCGATCGTCACCGGCAGTTCCGGCAGATCGATCTCGATCGCGACTTGGCGTTCGCGCGCCAGCGGTTCCAGCCCGTCGGCGACCTGGCGGATGATCGGCACCAGGTCGACCGAGGTATCGGGGCGGACATGGGCCGACAACTCGACCCGCGACAGCGACAGCAAGTCGTCGATCAGCCGCGCCATCCGCGTCGCCTGCGCATGCATGATGCCGAGAAAGCGCTCGCGCGCCTTGGCGTCATCCTTGGCCGGCCCCTGCAGCGTATCGATGAAACCCGAGAGTGCTGCCAGCGGCGTGCGCAGTTCGTGACTGGCATTGGCGACGAAATCGGCGCGCATTTCCTCGACCCGCCGCAGCGGCGTCTGGTCGTGGAAGGTCATCAGCATGCACTTGTCGGTGCCGCCGAACAGCGTCGGCACCGGCACCGGCGTGATGATCAGCTCCATCCAGCGATCGACCGGGACATGGTCGAGGTAGGTCGCCCGCCGCGGCTCGGTGGTCGCGATCGCCTCGCGCAGCGCGGTGATGATCTCCGGCGAGCGCAGCGCGAACTGGGCCAGTTCGTTCTTGCGCAGCGCCGGCGCGAGCTGGGCAGCGGCGGCGTTGAGATGCAGCACGCGGCCGGCGCGGTCGAGCAGCACGGCCGGATCCGGCATCCCGGCCACGACCGCGCTGACGGCGGCGGCCTCGACCGGATTGACGCCGCGGACATCCTCGCGGGACGTGACCGCGTTATGCAGCCGCCACGGCACCAGGGCTGCGGCAGCGATGCAGAGGAAAACCGCGGCGGCGCGCGCCGCCGAGAGTTCGGACAGGATCACCAGCACCGAAAGCGCGATCGCCGCGACGAGCAGAATGATGGCCGCATGGCGCAGGCGGTCCGGCCACGGCGCAAAGAAGGTGGATGAGGAGGAATCGTCTATCGCCATCGCGCCGGCTTTCTTCCCTCTGTCTCTATTAAAGACGCGTTTTCTACCGCAGATAAGTCTACGCAAGCTGCGTAAACTTGATTGCTATGCGAACCGGTGCCCACTTCGCTCGAAAACGCTTACCCTGGCGCTTTCCGCGGCTTCAGGCGCCGGAGTCTCCGCGCTCGCGCACATAGACCGCCTCACGTCTCGGCTCGGCGTCCGGGCCGGGCGTCATCTGGCGCAGGCGCTTGAGTCGCGCGCCGATGATGACCTCCCGAAGCGTCAGCAAGATTACAGATATGATGAACGGCGCAATATAGTAGAGCACGCGGAACAGCAGCATCCCGGCCAGCAGGTCTTCGCGGTCCATCTGCCACAGGCCGACCAGCATGGCGGCGTCGAACACCCCGAGCCCCCCGGGCGAATGGCTGGCAAAGCCCAGCAGCGTCGCCGAGACGAAAATGACCGCGACGACGACGAAGCCGAGATTGGGCTCGTCCGGCACCAGCACATACATCGCCAGCGCGCAGAACCCGAGGTCGACGATGCCGATCGCGATTTGCAGCAGCGTCAGCGGGCCGCCCGGCAGCATGACGGTCCACGGTCCGCGGCCGACGCCGCGCGGCTGGGTCCAGACCCAGACCACGTACCCCACCAAACCGACGATGATCGCAAACGCCACGACACGGTTGAGCCAGGGCGGCAGCAGGTCGATCGAGGAGGCGGCTTCCGGATGGTAGGCGATGCCCAGTCCCAGCACCGCGGCATTGCCGAGCCAGAAGGTCAGTCCGGCGAGGAAGCAGATCTTGGCGACGTCGATCGCGTTCAATCCCCAGGCCGAATAGATCCGGTAGCGAACCGCGCCGCCGGTGAAGACGCTGGCGCCGACATTGTGGCCGATCGAATAGGAGGTGAAGGCGGCCAGCGCGTTGACGCGGTAGGGGATGTTGCCGTGGCCGATCGCGCGCACCGCGAACCAGTCGTAGAATGTCAGCGTGAAATAGCCCGCAGCCACGAACAGCGCCGCCAGCCATATCTGGCGCGGTTCCGTGCTCTTGATGGCCTCGATCACCTCGTTGGAGTCGATGCCGCGCAGCATGTGATAGAGCACGTAGCAAGCGATCGCGATGACCGCGACGCTAATCACAACCCCGAGCTTATGCAGGACTTGCTTCTGGCGCAGAAACGAGATCGCCCTGCGTATTGCTTCCAGCATCTAGACCTCGAATTGCGATCCGGCGACGACGCTAACGGTGCGAAGCCCGCCGGCACCACGCTGCTCCCTGACCCCTCTGGTAGCGCGTTTTGGGCCGGAGTGGAATTCGCCGTAGGACAATAAAACGCGCTTCTTCAACATATTAGGCGGGGTTGATGACACCGGAAGCACAGTTTTGCTGCAATCGCGCCGCCCAAATGAGCTTTCGGGACGGGGAAGGGACCGGCTGATGGCGCGGGACGGCGGCAGGGGCTGCGCGATGACCTGCCCCTGCATCGTGTCAGGCCGCAGGCTGGCTGCGCGAAACCACCCAGTTGCGCAGCCATGACCCGACCGCGCAACCGCAGAGATAAAGCGCGAACATGATCAGGCCGAGGTCGAGCCAGTAGCCGAAACGGCCGGGAACCACGCGGGTGAGGGCCGCCGCAACCAGCGCCGCCGCCAAGGCCGCCAGCGCCCAGCGCCATTTCTTCGGAACGCCCTCGCCGTGCTGAACCACGGAAATCCAGCCCATCGCCAGCCCAAGCAGCACTGAACCCAGCAGCCAGCCCCAATAGAATGTCGCCAGATAGGCCATGCTTACCTCACCACGAAATCAATGCGGCGGTTCTGCGCCTTGCCGTCCTCGGTGTCATTGCCCGCAATCGGTTGCGTCGAGCCATAGCCAACCGCCATGAAGCGGTTCGCCGGCAGCCCCGCTTTGACCAGGTAGTCGGTGACCGACTGCGCCCGTTTCTCCGACAGCGCCTGGTTGGCCGCTGCGTCGCCGTCGGTATCGGTATGTCCGGCAATCTCGATATTGGCGTTCGGACAGCGCAGCGCGGTTTCGATCAGGCGATCGAGCAGTCCGGCGGAATCCGCCACGATATCGGCCTTCCCGGACTCGAACCGGATCCGGGCCTTGCCGAGCAGTTCGGCGAACAATTGCTGACAGACGGTGGCGTCGACCGGCGCTGCGGCCGGCTTGACCGAGATTTCCGGCTTGAACTGCCAGCCCTGCGGAAAATCCTTGCCGAGGCCGGCGCGGATCTGATTGCCAGCGGCTTCATAGAGCGCGTCGCCCGACAGCTTCACCTCGCGGTCGCTGACCACGAGCGTGCCGGTCGACAGCCGCGACAGCGCGCCGAGCGCGGGCACCACCGCATTGGCAAATCCGGCCGGCGCGCCGACGCTCGCCTTGAGATTATCGACGACCTTTTCACTGAAGAACTTGCGTCCCGCCGCCGCCACCAGCGCCGCATGGACGTTGTTGTCGGGCACATAGCCGGTCAGCGTCAGCGTCACCGCGACCGGATCCTTGTAGGCCTGGAAGATGTAGGGCGGCGCCTTGACGTCGTTGGCCGCCACCGAAAACCCTTCGGGAAGATTCTTCAGTGCAGCTGATATCGCTTCCCTGCCGCCGAGATCGCGCGCCATGCCCGACAGGCTGACCTTGGTGTCCGACAGCGTGATCTTGCCGTCCTTCAATTTGCCGATCTGGTCGAGCAGCAGCAGCGCGGCGTTGTCGAAACGCGGCGGCGCGCCGCGCGACAAATTCATGCGGTCAACGACCTCGATGCCGCCGAGATTGGCGCGCGCCGCCTCCGTCAGCTTGCTTTTGCTCTCCGGCAGCGGCGAACTGCCCGACAGCGTCACCCGGACGACGTCGCGCTCGGCCGACCAGACGAACGGCTTGGCTTCGGGAACGAGACGGGTTTCGTCATTGACGAGCCGAACGCCCGGCACGGCTTCCACCGAGGCGACCGCGCTCTGACGGCCGTCTTCCGAGAACGCATCGGCCACGAACGTCACATCGCGGCCCTCGACCACGATACGCGTCTTGTCGAGCACGGTATCCTTGAGCGCGGCGGTCGAACGCTGCACCAGATCGGCTTCCAGCGGTTCCGTGCTGGTCCAGGCCGCGATAGCCCAAAAGATGACCAGCGGAATTACCCCCGGCCACCATTTGCTGCTCCACCTGAAAAGTCCGTGCATTCGAGGTCCTGCGGATCCGGGGGAATTGAGAGAAAACAAACCCTTGCGAGGCTGTCAAACCCGAAATACCACAGAAACGTCTGCGCGCGGGTATTTGGCCGGCTAACCTTTTGTTCAATGGTCAGCCGTTAACTTGCAGTCAAACTCCAACCGGCCAACCGCTTGTGATGAAGCAGCTCCGCAACACCGTTATCCGGACCGGACTGGAAGTGCTTTCTCGGTCCGGGGTGCATCACCTGCTGCGACCATTCTTCGCGGGTGTCGGCGCCATTTTCATGCTGCACCAGGTCCGCCCGGGCCGCGACGCCGAATTCCAGCCCAACCGTCATCTCGAGATCGAGCCCGAATTCCTGCGCGCGACGCTGCAGCATCTTCGCCAGCTCGACGTCGATCTCGTCACCATGGACGAGGTGCATGCGCGGCTTTCGCAGCGCAATTTCGCGCGGCGGTTCGCCTGTTTCACCTTCGACGACGGTTATCGCGACAACCGCGATTTCGCCCTGCCGGTGATGCGCGAATTTGACGCGCCCCTCACCGTCTATGTCGCCAGCGATTTTGCCGAAGGCACCGGCCGGCTGTGGTGGGTCGCGCTCGAGAGAGCGATCGCCGGGGCATCCTCGGTCGAGATCCCCTTCGGCGGCAACCTCGCACGCCTCGATACCTCGACGCCGGCGGCCAGGCAGGCCGCCTTCGACCGGATTCACGACTGGCTGCGCGCCCTGCCCGGCGAGCACGATCAGCAACGCGAAATCTCAGCGCTATGCACGCGCCATGAGGTGGACGAGGCCGCCATTGTCCGCGACCTCTGCCTGTCCTGGGACGAATTGAAACCGTTCGCGGACGATCCGCTGGTCACGATCGGCGCGCATACCATCAGCCATTGCAACCTCGCGCGGCAGAGCGAAGCGAGCGCTTCGCTCGAGATCGCCACCAGCCGCGCGCGGATCGAGAATGCGCTGCAGCGGCCGGTGCTGCATTTCGCCTATCCCTATGGCGACCGCACGGCCGCCGGGGTGCGCGAATTCGCAGCGACGAAAGCGGCGGGATTCAAGACCGCGGTTACGACGCGGCCGGGCATGATCTATCCGGAAAGCGCCGGCCACCTGACGGCGCTGCAGCGGGTCTCGCTCAACGGCAATTACCAGGATCTCCGCATCCTCCCCGTCCTGACCTCCGGCACCGCCACCGCGATGTGGAACGGTTTTCGCCGCATCGACGCGGCGTAGCGGCACCCACTATTGTCGTCCCCGCGAACGCGGGGACCCATAGCCACCGGCTCCAATTATTGAAAAAGATGACGACTCCATTGCCCGACCGATAGGCCGCGGCGTATGGGTCCCTGCGTTCGCAGGGACGACAGAGAATGGAGTTTCTTGACTCGCTCCGCGCCCGCGCCCAAAACCTGCGGCAAATCAAATGGAGGAACGCATGTTCAAGGATCTGTTTTCGTTGAAGGGCCGTATTGCAGTCGTGACCGGCGGATCGCGCGGCATCGGCAAGATGATCGCGGCGGGATTTCTCGCCCAGGGTGCGGCGAAGGTCTACATCACCGCGCGCAAGGCCGGGCCCTGCGAGGCGACTGCGAAGGAGCTTTCGGCCGCCTATGACGGCGAATGCATCGCGCTGCCGATCGACATTTCGACGGTCGAAGGCTGCAACAAGCTTGCCGCCGAAATCATCAAGCTGGAGCCGAAGCTCGACATCCTCGTCAACAATGCCGGTGCGGCCTGGGGCGCTGAATTCGACGAATTCCCCGAGAGCGGCTGGGACAAGGTCATGGACCTCAACGTCAAGTCGCTGTTCTTCCTGACCAAGGCGCTGGCAAAGCCGCTGCGCGCCGCAGCCAGCCGCGAGCGGCCTGCCAAGGTCATCAACGTCGCCTCGATCGACGGCATCTTCGTCAACCCGGGCGAGACCTATTCCTACGCCGCGAGCAAGGCCGCCGTGATCCACCTGACGCGGCGCATGGCGACCAAACTGATCAAGGACAGCATCAACGTGACCGCGATCGCGCCGGGTGCGTTCGCCTCCGACATGAACAGGGCTGCGCGCGACCGCTCGGACGAACTCGCGGCGCGGATTCCGGCCCAGCGCATCGGCACCGATGAGGACATGGCGGGAATCGCCATCTATCTCGCCTCGCGCGCCGGCGATTACGTGGTCGGCAACACCATCGCGGTCGATGGCGGCGTGGTCTACGCGAATGCGGGGCTGGAGATCGCGGGGTAAATTGCTGTCGTCCCGGCGAACGCCGGGACCCATACCGCGTGATCCATCGATAGAGCGCTGTGGCAGACGTCATCGCAAAACAGTGAAGTCCTGTGGTTATGGGTCCCGGCGTTCGCCGGGACGACATAGACTCACGTATCGATCTTCACATACTCGAAATCGCCGGGCTTGTTGTCGATGCCGACCTTGGGCGGCGAGATCCAGGACGCGTACTGGCCGGTTTCGGTGACCGGCTTCATCAGCGAAGCGATGAAGTCGCCGTCGGCGGATGACGGCAGCCATTCGCCCTTGCGCTGGTTCCAGGTGGCGTCGTCGATCAGCACGCCTTCGGGCGTGGCGTGGATATCCCTGAACTCGCCGATCTGGCGATGGAACGCGACGTTCGGCAGCGTCAGCTTGAAATGGAAGCCGGCCAGCGAAATGATCTTGTTCCAGCGCAGCATGCCCTTGACGCAGTCCTGCGTGTAGTCGTCGCGCAGCCGCATGTTGAGTGCGGTCAGCGCCGGCTCGTCGACGCGCTTGATTACGCCGTCGACCAGCTTGAGCACCGGATAGGTCGCGCTCTTCAACTGATGGTCGTCGTCGATCTGGGTTTCCTTGTAACGGCCCTTGATGCCGGCATTGAAGGCGTTCGCCGCGTTGGTCGAGACTTCCGAACCGAACAGGTCCAGCGACAGCGAGTAATGCAGATGCAGCTTCTTCTGGATGGTCGGCAGGTCGATGACGCCGAGCGCGCGGACTTTGGCGATATCGTTGGGATCGGTGATGCCGGCCGCCTTCATCGCCTCGCAGGTGCGCTGCACGACGCGGCTGATGCCGGTCTCGCCGACGAACATGTGATGCGCCTCTTCGGTCAGCATGAAGCGGCAGGTGCGTGACAGCGGATCGAAGCCGGACTGCGCCAGCGAGTGCAACTGCATCTTGCCGTCGCGGTCGGTGAAGTAGGTGAACATGAAGAACGACAGCCAGTCCGGCGTCGCTTCGTTGAAGGCGCCGAGCATGCGCGGTGAATCTGCGTCGCCAGAGCGGCGGCGCAACAAGTCATCGGCTTCCTCGCGGCCGTCACGGCCGAAATATTTCTGCAGCAGGTAGACCATCGCCCAGAGATGGCGGCCTTCCTCGACATTGACCTGGAACAGGTTGCGGAGGTCGTAGAGCGAGGGCGCGGTCTTGCCGAGATGGCGCTGCTGTTCGACCGAAGCCGGCTCGGTGTCGCCCTGGATCACGATCAGGCGGCGCAGCGTGGCGCGATGCTCGCCCGGGACTTCCTGCCAGGCCGGCTTGCCAAAATTCTCGCCGAACGGAATGACGCGGTTCTCTTCCTGGGGCGCCAGAAGAATGCCCCAGCGATATTCCGGCATCTTGACGTAGTCGAACTTGGCCCAGCCGCGCGGATCGACCGAATAGGCGGTGCGCAGGTAGACCAGCGACTGCTGAAAGCCTTCCGGCCCCATGTCGCTCCACCAGTCCATATAGCCGGGATGCCAGCCCTCCAGCGCCTTCAGCACCTGGCGATCTTCACTGAGATTCACGTTGTTGGGAATCTTGGTTGAGTAATCGACGTTCATGAAGTTCATGGCGTGCACTCCTTGCTCGGTCTTGTGTCCCGGACGCGGTGCAGCGCGAAGCGGTGCGCCGCAGAGCCGGGACCATTTCAGTGACGGTCCGTGTGGGTCCCGGTTCTGCAGCGCGTCACTTGCGCGCCGCGCAGCGCCCGGGACACGAAATCAAACCCGCGTCATATCGAACTGCGCCTTCTGGCCGGTGCCGTAGCGGCGCAGCGCGCCGTTTTCGCCGACTGCGTTGGGGCGCTGAAAAATCCAGTTCTGCCACGCCGTCAGGCGCGAAAAGATCTTCGATTCCATGGTCTCGGGTCCGACGAAGCGCAAATTGGCTTCCATGCCGGTGAGCCCGTCGGGCGAGAACGAGGTGCGTTCTTCGAGGAACACCCGCACCTCGTCGTCCCAGTCGATATCGTCGAGCGCGAAGGTGACGAGGCCGAGTTCCTCGGCCTGTTCGGCATCGAGGCTGGTGCCGATGGTGGCTTCGGCGCGGTCCAGGTCGGACGGGTCGGCCTGGAAGCGCGACTGCAGCCGGGTCAGCCCGTGGCTCATCGGATAGGGCCCGAAATTCATCGCGGTGAGTTGGATCGACGGCGGCTCGCGGTTGTCGCCCTGCTTCTGTCCGATCAGCATGTACGAGCGGTCGGCGGCGAACACGAGTTCGGCCAGCGTGCCGACGAAGCAGGAGCCGGGCTCGACCAGCGTCACCAGCGTGCGCGAGGTGACGTCGATGCGCTTCAGCACCCGTTTCCAGTACTGCCTGATCTCGTTGACCAGCCAGTGCGCCTTGTTGGCCTCGAGGAAAGCGTCGGCGGCAATGATATTGGCGCGATCACCATGCGACTTGAACAGCAGCATCGCGATTTCGAGTTCGTTGATGCGCAAGTGAAGAATGGCGTCGTCGAGTTCGCGCGCCACCTGAAGCGGCCAGAACGCGGCCCCCTGCGCGATCAGGCCGTCGATATCGGCCGGGGGTGCAGCCTCCGGCGCCTTGATCGAAATGGTCGCGATCCGGGTCGCGCGGTCGATGTCGACGCTGACGAAGCCATAGCGGATCGAGGTGTCGTCGATGATGCGATGGAGCGGCGTCAGCGTGATGCCCTTGCCACTGCCGTTGCGCTTCGAGAGGCCGGCGAATTCCTTGGCGCGCTCGGTGACTTTGGCTTCGAGCTTGCTGTTCGGCGCGATCTCGTCGACGAGGCGCCATTGCACGGCGCGCTTGCCCTTGATGCCTTCCTCGATGGTGCAGAAGAAATCGGCATGGTCGCGGCGCACCTTGCGCTTGTCGACCACGCGGGTCAGCCCGCCGGTGCCCGGCAGCACCGCCAGCAGCGGCACTTCCGGCAGCGACACCGCGGCAGCGCCGTCGTCGGCGAGGATGATGTGATCGGTGGCGAGCGCCAGTTCATAGCCGCCGCCGGCCGCGGTGCCGTTGACCACCGTGATGAAGCGCTGCCCGGAATTTTCGGAAGAATCTTCCAGACCGTTACGGGTCTCGTTGGTGAACTTGCAGAAGTTGACCTTGTGGGCGTGCGTCGAGCCCGCCAGCATGCGGATATTGGCGCCGGCGCAGAACACCCGGTTCTTGCCCGAGCGCATCACGACGACCTTCACCGCGGGATGTTCGAAGCGCAGCCGCTGCACGGCATCCGCAAGTTCGATGTCGACGCCGAGGTCGTAGGAATTCAGCTTGAGCTGATAGCCTTCGAACAGCCCGGCATTCTCATCGACATCCATGGTCAGCGTGGCTGTGTCGCCATCGACGGCGACCTTCCAGTGCCGGTAGCGCGACGGATCTGTTTGGAAATCGATGAATTTTGCGCCGCCTGCGAGGACGCGATCTTCGCCAGCCATTGGGCCACCCTTGACGCTCTTATTGGCTTATCTGATTATGCACAATAATGCATGTCATTGGTCAAGTCCAGCCCAAAGCGCGATAACATGCATTTTATTTCATGTCCGGCTGACGGCTGAAAAGGCCACCCAATCGGCCTTGGCGAGCAGCGGCCGCTCCAGTTTGGCCTAGATCAGGCCGGCCATGGCCGCCACCGGAAAGCCGTCGGCGAAACCATCGCCGCCGGCGCTGCGCACCCCCAGCGCCTTGAGTTCGCCGAGTGCTTCGCGAAACAGCCGCGCCGCGGCGTGCGGCTTCTGCATCCGGAGCCGCAAATTCGCGGTCGCAATCAGGATGCAGGCGCGCAGCAGGATCCGCTCGCGGCCACCCTGCGGCGCCGCCGCCCACACCGCTTCGAGGATCTCCTGCGATTCCCAGAAATAGCCGCGGTCGTTCAGCGACATCGCGTAGCGCAGCGCCGGATGACGCGCCGGTACATTGCCCTGGAAGCGTGACGGCACCAGCAGCGTCACCTGCGCCAGCGTTTCGTAATCGGCATTGGCTTCGTCGGTTTCGCCGGGCACATAGGCCCATCGCGGCAGCGGCAGATTGGCGGCCGGCGATATCGTCATCGGGGCGTCGCCCAGATCAAAAGACTAAGCGGCCCGCCCCCGCGAACCATGGACACGCAACACGGCGTTGGCGAATTCGGTGATCGCATCCAGCGTCGGCCCCGGCGCTTCCCGATGCGGCTGATGTCCCGCCCCCGGGATAACAGTCACATCGACCGGACAATAGCACTCCTGCTGCGCGATCTCGACCTGACGCATTGTCCCATACACGTCGTCCACACCCTGCAGGATCGCTGTGGGCACGCGGATATAAGCCAGGAATTCCGAGATATCCCAGTTGCGGAAGGCCGGATCGAGCCAGGCGTTGTTCCAGCCGTAGAAGGCGTTGTCGACGTCCTTGTGCCAGCGCGCCAGCTTTTCCTTTAGATTCGTGGTCTCAAAGGCGGTCCTGATGGCGGCGATCGAAGCCACCGAAATATCCTCGACGATGAAGTGCGGCGCGATCAGCGCGATGCCTTCGACGCGGTGGTCCTGATGCGAACCGGCATAGATCGCCGCGATCGAGGCGCCGTCGGAGTGACCGAGCAAAAGGCCGCGGCGAAAGCCGATCGCGTCGAGCAGTTTTGGCAGCACGTCGCGCGCCTCGATATGCATGTAGTCGATCGGCCGCGGCAGTCTGACTGATGTCGAGGCGCCATAGCCGGCGCGCGAATAGACGAACACGCCGGCGCCGGTCGCGGCCTGGAGTTTTTCCGGAAAATCACCCCACAGCCCGGCCGAGCCGAGGCCTTCGTGCAACATCACGATGGTGGGCGCGCTGTCAGACGCGGGACCGATCATGCGGTATTCGAGTTCGGCGGCGCCGATGGTGAGGAAGCCGGTGGGGGAGAGGGTTGTCATTCTTTTTGTACCTGCGACCCGATATCTCTCGTTCGTCATGCCCGGGCTTGACCCGGGCATCCACGACTTTCTTCGTCACGGCGCTAAAGACGTGGATGGCCGGGTCAAGCCCGGCCATGACGACTGTTATTTTGCCCCATCCCGCAACTTGAACCGCTGAATCTTACCCGTCGCCGTCTTCGGCAGGCTTTCCACCACATCGATCCAGCGCGGATATTTCCACGGCCCGATCTTCTGCTTGACGTGCTCCTTCAGCGCCTCATGCAACCCGTCGACCTTGGTATCGGCGCGCAGCACCACGAAGGCTTTCGGCTTCAGCAAGCCTTCCGGATCGGCCTCGGGCACCACCGCGGCTTCCAGCACCGCGGGATGGGTGATCAGCGCGCTCTCGACTTCGAACGGCGACACCCAGATGCCGGAGACCTTGAACATGTCGTCGCTGCGGCCGCAGAAGGTGTAACGGCCGTCGGCGTCGCGGATGTATTTGTCGCCGGTGCGGGTCCAGTGGCCCTCGAACGTCTGCCGGCTCTTGCTGCGCTGGTTCCAGTAGCCCTCGCCGGCCGAGGGCGCATCGACCAGCAACTCGCCGACCTCACCATCGGCGACGTCGGCGCCGGCCTCGTTGACCAGCCGCACTTTGTAGCCAGGCACCGGACGCCCCGAGGAGCCGTATTTGATATCGCCCGGCGCGTTGGAGAGAAAGATGTGCAAGAGCTCGGTCGATCCGACGCCATCGAGAATGTCGACACCGAACCGCGCCTTCCAGGCATTGCCGACCGATTCCGGCAGCGCTTCGCCGGCCGACGTGCAGACCCGCAAGCGGTTGCCGGCACCGGTGCTTTTCAGCGTGTCGTCGTTGAGCATCGCGGCAAACAACGTCGGCACGCCGAAGAAGATGCTCGGATGATACTTGTTCATCAGCGCGAACATCGTTCCCGGCGTCGCCCGCTCGGAATTCAGCACCGTGGTGGCGCCGACCGACATCGGAAACGTCAGCGCGTTGCCGAGGCCGTAGGCAAAGAACAGCTTTGCCGCCGATAGCCCGACGTCGTCCTCGCGAATGCCGAGCACCTGCTTTGCGTAGGTCTCGGCGGTGGCGGCGAGATTGGAATGCAGATGCCGCACGCCCTTGGGCATGCCGGTCGAACCCGACGAATACAGCCAGAACGCGGGCTCATCGGGATGCGTCGCCGCGGTCGTGAAGGAAGTGCTTTCGTTGGCGAGTTCGTCGGAGAGCTTCTTGTGGCCGTGGGCATCCTTGCCGGAAACGATGACATGTTCGAGGTCCGGCATCCGCCCGACCATGTCCTTGACCACGGGCAGCAGCGCCTCGGAAACGAACAGGACGCGAGCGCGGCAATCCGCCAGCACGTAGGCATATTGCTCCGACGTCAACAGCGTGTTGAGCGGCACCGGCACGATGCCGGCGCGGATCGCGCCGAGGAACACGCAGGGGAAATCCACGGTGTCGAGCATGATCATCGCGACGCGTTCTTCGCGGCGGACGCCGAGCCGGCGCAGCATGTTGGCGACCCGGCAGGACTGCTTTTGCAAGTCGCCGTAGGTGAGTTCGGCGACGGTGTCGGTGAAAGCGAGCTTGGCGCCGCGGCCTTCCTCGACATTGCGGTCGAGCAGCCACGTCACCGCATTGTAGGAACCGGCACTGTCGGAACCGGAGTTGCCACTCACGACGCTCTCTCCCCAACTTTTAAGAATTATAATTCATATAAAGCCACTGCACACGCTTGCTGTCAATCTTCATCGGAACTATCCTTCCTCGCAGTGCATATCCTTGGATGTTCTTGGGCGGAAATGACCGACACCAGCGATCCCGAAACCGGCTTTCTCGAAGCGCTCGGCCAGCGCGTTCGCACCATGCGCGCGCTGCGCGGCATGTCGCGAAAAGTGCTGGCAAAAGTGTCGGGGATTTCCGAGCGCTATATCGCGCAACTCGAAGGCGGCAAGGGCAACGTCTCGATCGTGCTGCTGCGCCGGGTCTCGAATGCGATGGGCGCGCATCTGGAAGATCTGATTCCCGCCGCAGAGCCGGCGCCGGACTGGGCTGTCATTCGCGATTTGCTGCGCAAGGCAACGCCGGCGCAGATCGCGCAGGCCAAGGATGCGCTCGCCGGCGGGAGCCATTCGACACAACGGCGCAGTGCGTTCTCCGGCATTGCGCTGATCGGCCTGCGCGGCGCCGGCAAGTCGACACTCGGCAAGATGCTGGCGAAGAAAATCGGCTGGAGCTTTGTCGAGCTCAACAAGGAGATCGAGGCGCAGAACGGTTTGTCGGTCGCCGAGATCATCGCGCTCTACGGCCAGGAAGGCTTTCGCCGCATGGAGCAGGCCGCGCTGACGCAATTGCTGGCGCGCAAGGAACTGATGGTGCTGGCCACCGGCGGCGGCATCGTCTCCGAGCCGCTAACGTTCGATCTGATCCTGTCGTCGTTCTACACGATATGGGTCAAGGCCGATCCCGAAGAACACATGGCGCGGGTGCGCCGCCAGGGCGACCTGCGCCCGATGGCCGACGACCGCTCCGCGATGGCCGAACTGCGCAACATTCTCGTCAGCCGCGAACCGCTTTACGCGCGCGCGTCCGCCGTGGTCGATACTGCGGGCCTGAGTGTCGATGCCGCGGCAGCACGCCTGAGCGACGCGGTAGCGCCTGTGCTGCGCAGCGACGCGCAGGTGTTCGGCCTGCGCAGCGCGGCTTCCTGATCAGATATCCGCGATCCGGCAGACTTCTTCGTGGAAGATCAGATAGCGCTTCGGCGCGATCAAATGCGGCGTGTTCTCGCGCCACCACATGGCGGCCTCGGGGCTCCTCGCGCCGAGAATGCCGACCGCTGGAATGGCCTCCACCGCATAACCTGCGACGAGGTCAGCGCCGCCTCTGATGACGGTGAGCCATTGCCCGAGCCAAGACCGCGGCATCGACAGCACGCCAAGGCCGAGAAACCGGCCTCGGCCGGAATAGCGCGCCACCGGCAGATCGAGGCCGACCCATTTCTGCCGCACCCATAGCGGCGCCTCGCCGGGCGGTGCTGCGATAATACGAACGGTCCAGTCTGGCTTGTTCACGATGGCTTCCACGAAGGGTGCATCGTCTTCGTGCACGCCGCGCGGAAACGCGTTCATGGCGAAACGGGAAAATTCTTTTCCGGCTGCTGCCCAAACCCGCGTCGCAGGCCGGTCTCACACCAGCAACGATTTGACCGAGGCCGCCGCCTCGCGAAGCGGCGGCAGAAAACGTTCGATCATTTCGCTGGCCGAGACGCGGTCGACATGCGCGCCCATGTTGATGGCGGCGACGATCGTGCCGTCATAGCGGCGGACCGGCACCGAGATCGAGCGGAACCCCGGTTCGGCCTCGCGATCGACCAGGGAATAGTCTTGGGCGCGATCGCTCTTGATAGCCTGCAGCAGGCGTTTTTTGTCGGTCACGGTGAATGGCGTCAGCGGCGCGATATCCATCGCCTGCAGCGCCGCCGCAAGTTCATCGTCGGATAATCGCGACAGCAGCACACGGCCGACCGACGTGCAGAACGCCGGCAACCGGTAGCCGATATCGATGCCGGACGAAAACACCCGCGTCGGGCTGGCGCGCGCGATGAACACGACATCGTTGCCGTCAAGGATCGCCATCGAACTGATTTCCTGCGCATCGCTGGAAAGCCTGTCGAGCGCCGGCTGCAACACCGACACGACATGGTTGGAGGCGAGATAGGCCGACGCCAGCACCAGCACGCGCGGCGTCAGCCGAAACAGCTTGCCGTCGCTGGCGACGAAGCCGGCGCGTTCGAGCGTGAACAGAATCCGCCGCGCCGTGGCGCGCGGCAGGTCGGCCGCCTTGGCGAGGTCGCTCAGCGTCATCGGTTGTTGCCCGCCGCCGAACAGCTCGAGCACGCGCAGGCCACGGTCGAGGCTTTCGATGAAATCGGTCGCGCTGCGGTTGTCCGCCTCGCCCTCGCGCTTCAGCTTTGGCATGCTCTGCCTCCAAAATCCGCTTGCCTAAAACCGAGCCTACGTTAAAATCGCCCAAAAGTTCAATAGACGAACAAATCTAGCCTTTCGAAAGGTTCTCTCGCCATGATGAGCCAGGAAGCGAACGACCAGATCACCCGCACCGGGCGACAAGACCCCTGCGGCAAGCTGATGCGGATGTACTGGCAGCCGGCGGCGCTGGTCGATGAATTGCAGGGGCCGCGCGCGGTGCGACCGGTCAAGCTGCTGGGCGAGAATCTCGTGCTGTTTCGCGACGAGCAAGGCCGCTACGGCCTGATCGATCGCCACTGCGCGCATCGCGGCGCCGATCTGGCCTTCGGCCGCCTCGAGAATGGCGGACTGCGCTGCGCCTTCCACGGCTGGCTGTTCGACGTTTCCGGCCTGTGTCTCGAGACGCCGGCCGAGCCGAAAGACTCAAAACTGTGCCAGGGCATCAAGCAGCGCGCCTATCCCGTGGTCGAGAAGCGCGGCATCCTCTGGGCTTACCTCGGCGAAGGCGAACCGCCGGCGTTTCCGGAGATCGACTGCTTCGTCGCGCCCGACAGCCACACCTTCGCCTTCAAGGGCCACATCAACTGCAACTGGCTGCAGGCGCTGGAAGTCGGCATCGATCCGGCGCACGCCTCCTTCCTGCATCGCTTCTTCGAGGACGAGGACACCTCGACCGCCTACGGCAAGCAGTTCCGCGGCGCTTCCGCCGGCTCCGACATGCCGATGACGAAGATTTTGCGCGAATACGACAACCCGATCATCAATGTCGAGCATACCGAATACGGCATGCGGCTGATCGCGCTGCGCGAGATCGACGAGGAGCGCACCCATGTGCGCGTCACCAACCAGCTTTTCCCGCACGCGTTCGTGATTCCGATGAGCACGGAAATGACGATCACGCAGTGGCATGTGCCCATCGATGACGAGAACTGCTACTGGTACGCGATCTTCACCAGCTATGCGGCGCCGGTCGACAAGAAGAAGATGCGCGACCAGCGCCTCGAACTCTATGAGCTGCCGGACTACACCTCGCGCAAGAACAAGGCCAACGATTACGGTTTCGATCCGCACGAGCAGGCGACCGAGACCTATACCGGCATGGGCAACGACATCAACGTCCACGACCAGTGGGCGGTGGAATCGATGGGCGCGATCCAGGACCGCACCAACGAGCACTTGGGCACCTCGGACAAGGCGATCGTGCAGTACCGCCGCCTGTTGCGGCAGGAAATCGAAAAGGTCGTGGGCGGCGAAAAGCCGTTCATGTTCCTTGATGAAGCGCATGCGCGCAGCATCCAGGGCCCTGCGACGATGGACGGCATCGGACCGACCCGCGGCTGGGAAATTTACTGGATGGAAGTCGACGTCAAGCGCCGCCGCGGCGCGCCGTGGGCCGCGCCGGTGCCGAGCGAGATCGCCGGCAAGATCCGCCATCTGTCGGCGGCGGAGTGATGGTGTTTCCCCGTCATTGCCTGCAACAAACGCGAAGCGTCTGTGCAAGGGAGCGTAGCGACGAAGCAATCCATCTTGCTCCTGCAAGAAAGAATGGATTGCTTCGCTTCGCTCGCAATGACGACCAATGAGTGACGCGTTGAGTTTCGTTGAACGTCACGGCCTGTGGTCGAACGAACACAAAGAAGCGGCAAGCCGCCTGCGCCGGATCGTCGAGGAAAAGAAGATCGAGGTGATCCGGCTGTCGTTTCCGGACCAGCACGGCATTTTGCGCGGCAAGACCCTGGTCGCCAGCGAAGCGCTGGCTTCGCTGGAGAGCGGCTGCTCCATCACCACCACCATGCTGGCCAAGGACACCTCGCACCGCACGGTGTTCCCGGTGTTCACCTCAGGCGGCGGCTTTGGCATGAAGGAGATGGAAGGCGCCGCCGACGTCCTGATGGTCGCGGATCCCATCACGTTTCGCGTGCTGCCATGGGCGCCGGAATCCGGCTGGCTGTTGTGCGACCTTTATTTCAGCGACGGCCGCCCGGTGCCGTTCGCGACCCGGCAACTTTATCGTGGCGTGCTCGATCGGCTCGGAGCGCGCGGCTACGATTTCGTCGCCGGTCTCGAGGTCGAATTCCACATCTTCAAGCTGGAAGATGCGCGGATGTCGCCCGAAGACGCCGGCCAGCCCGGCACGCCGCCATCGGTGAGCCTGCTGTCGCACGGCTATCAATATCTGACCGAGCAGCGCTACGACCAGATGGAGCCGGTGCTGGAAATCATCCGGCGCGACGTGCTGGCGCTCGGCCTGCCGTTGCGCTCGGTCGAGGTCGAGTTCGGCCCGAGCCAGTGCGAATTCACGTTTGCGCCGACCAAGGGACTGACACCCGCCGACAACATGGTGCTGTTTCGCTCAGCCGTGAAGCAGATCGCCCGCCGTCATGGCCATCACGCCACCTTCATGTGCCGGCCGAAATTGCCCAATCTATTCGCCTCCGGCTGGCATCTGCACCAATCGCTGGTGTCGCGCGCGAGCGGCGAGAACGCGTTCATGGCCAGCGACAAGGGCGAAGCCTTGAGTTCGTTCGGCCGCGCCTATCTCGCGGGGCTTTTGGCGCATGCCCGTGCGTCAACCGTGTTCACCACGCCGACCATCAACGGCTACAAGCGTTACCGCACCTATTCGCTGGCGCCGGATCGCGCGATCTGGGGCCGCGACAACCGCGGCGTCATGATCCGCGTGCTCGGCGGCCCCGGCGATGCCGCGACCCGGCTGGAAAACCGGATCGGCGAACCCGCCGCCAATCCCTATCTCTACATGGCCTCGCAAATTCTCTCCGGCCTCGACGGCGTCGACCGCCAACTCGACCCCGGCCCGTCGGCCGACACGCCGTATGAGACCAAGGCGGCGCTGTTGCCAAAGACACTGCGCGAGGCGGTGTTCGCGCTTCAGGACGACCCGTTTTTCCGGCAGGCGCTGGGGCCTGAGTTCGTCGACTATTACGTCCACATCAAGAACGCCGAGATCGAGCGCTTCCAGGCCGAAGTCTCGGACTGGGAGCATCGCGAATATTTCGAGATGTTTTAGTCCTTCGGCTTCGGCCCGCATTCTTTGCGCGAACCGGCATCCACTTCACCGAACCACGATAACATCGCCTCATCCGAAGATGTGCCTGAGCCCTGGCGATCACTGTGCTGGAACAAGTTGCACAAAGGACGGAGCGCTTTCGAATTGGGCAACCTGCTTGTAGGCGCTGATCGCACCCGTCCGCTTGCTTCCTTGCCCGCGCGCAACCATCGCCATTCTTTGCATCCTTGCTGCGGGCAACCTCGCGACCTTAACGTCCTGTTGAACGTCGGGATATGATGCACCGAGCTGATCCGCATATCCCCCGTAGTTGGGCTTGAACGCAACGAGCCTTCGTTGTCCGCCGGCGCTGGCGACCTCATCGCTATTATCCCTGACATTACAGCCAGCCGGGGCATCGGGCTCGCCGTAGGACACTTGCCTGCCCCTGTCATAGGTCAAATCAACGATCCTTGCAGCGAGAGGATTTATCATGTGCAGGTCCACGGCGCCGCCTCGCACCGCATCAACATTGACAGTTCGGACCACAGGATTGCAGGGCGACCCGGCAGGCGGATATTCCTCAACGAGGCGTCGAGGATACGAAAGAACCTCGCCATACTGGGCAATGCGATCGATCGTGAGGCCCTGAACATTCGCGCGCAACACATTCTTGTCGATGAGGTGAGCACCTGTAACCGGCGACGGATCGAACGCGAACACCTTCCTGATCCGCTTGTTCGCAAGCGCGACGAACTGTGCCAGGCCGGCGCCCAGAGAGTGCCCCGTCGAAACGATCTGCGGCGCATGCCGGGCTCTCTTGTAGCAGTCGAGATTTCTTATCTGGTTGACGATGGCATTAATGTTGCGCTGGAGCTGATGGTAGTAATCATCATAGGGCGTGGCATACCGGGCCGCGTTGGAGGTCCAGTCCCACCGGTTCCAGCCCACTGTGCCGCGAAACGCGATACTTATCTCCGTGCACTCTTCCCTGCCCGCATGGGGGAAGCGCTGGCGAGCCCAGACGTGATACACCGGACCGCTGCCAAACTCCCATCCCCGTTTGCTGTAAGCATCCTTGCAAGCGTTATCCTTGACGTCGATGCATTTGAGTGGGGCACCGTCATTGCCGAATTGGTACTGCCATTCCCTGATGGCCTCCCGCGCCGGCATTGGATCGCCACCAAACACGCCCTGAACTGCATACTTGACGTCGTCGCCGTATCCCTCATTGTCGATCTTCATTGGAGAAGTATCGTCAGGTTGCTTGTCAAATTGCTTGAATGACAGATATGCCGCGGCAGACTGGATTGCGTAAGGCGCGTAGTATCGCGAATAACTCGGCAGGTCAGACGCCAGGATGTTGAGTGCCGGATCTTCTTTGGATTGCGCCGTGGCCGGGCTCACATACGCGGTTGCCATCGACGCCACCATGAAACTCAGGACAGCCGCTCGGAAATTCGTGCGCATGTTCAAAATCCCAAATATCAATTTATACGTGTAGAACACCACAAATGCATGGCCTTGACAATATGTCCGTTGTGGCCGGATCGCCCCCTCGCCCCGCACCTAAGCTGTAGAAGAGTCCCGCTTTCGCGACGCTGCACGGCGCCTGGAAACCAGGCGCGCCCCAAGCACAAGCAGGGCAAAGATAACAAACGCCACGAGCGCGACCGGCGCGCCATAAAAGAACTTCCAACCCAAACGGACGGCATCATGCGCGGCATTGCCGACGTCGCCGCCATAAATCTTGCATTCGGGAGGAACACCCCCTTCGTTGGGTTGGCATTTGGGGTTCACCAGAGGCCCGATGGCCAGGATCGGACCAAAGTACGGCAGGAACGCAAAGATCAGGGTTACACCGAGCGCGAGCAGCAACCGGCTCGCAAGTTTGCGCCAGCCAAGGATGATCAGCAAAAAGCAGCAAACCAGCCACGCAACGACGATGTTGTCGTCTGCGAATTTGGTGCCGACAGTATAGGCTGCCTTCAACGCGGACCGGATGACCCCACTTGCGGAAGGGGGCCCCACCGCACAGGCAAGCCCGGCGTCCGCGTCACAGCCGACCGCCGCCGCGTAGACACTCACCGCAAGGATCACTATCTCGGGAAGAAGCGGAAGCAGAACGAGCAACAGCAGGCCGCTTCTCCATAGCCAGCGGCCGCGACCTTCGTTTGGTTCCGTGTCCATCTATGAGCAATACATCAATGATCAGCGAACAAAACTACAGGTAGAATGCTAGTCCCATTTTCGCGATCTGGAAATGGCATTTTGCATTTGCTTGTGAAAATGCGTTCAAAGGCCTCGCCAGACTGTCGGTCCCAAAGTGTCCGGACCGGACGCCGCTCAAATCCCCAGATAGCGGTGCTGCAGGTCCGGCTCGGCGATCAACTGCCCGCTGGTCCCGCTCCACACCGTGCGGCCGCGCTCGATGATGTAGTGGCGGTCGGCGATGCGGGAGAGGTTGCCGACGTTCTTGTCGATCACCAGCACCGACTGCCCGCGTGCCTTCAGCATCGACAGGCAGTTCCAGATTTCCTCGCGGATCAGCGGCGCGAGGCCTTCGGTGGCTTCATCGAGAATCAGCAGTTTCGGATTGGTCATCAGCGCGCGGCCGATCGCCAGCATCTGCTGTTCGCCGCCGGACAGCGTCACGCCCATGTTGCTGCCGCGCTCGGCGAGACGCGGAAACAGCGCGTGGATCTTTTCAATGGTCCAGGGATCGGACGCGCCCAGGCGATTGCCTGACGCCGCGACCAGATTTTCGCGCACGGTGAGATTGGGAAAGATCTGACGGCCTTCCGGCACCAGGCCGATGCCGAGTTTTGCAATTTTGTACGACGGAAGGCTGCGTACCTCCTGGCCGCCAAAGCGGATGGTGCCGGCACGGGCGCGCGTCATGCCGAGGATGGAGCGGATGGTCGTGGTCTTGCCCATGCCGTTGCGGCCCATCAGCGCGACCATCTCGCCCGATCGAACGGAGAGCGTGAGACCGAACAGCACCTGGCTCAGACCGTAGCAGGTCTCGATGCCGTCGACTTCGAGCAGCGTATCAGCCAAATTCTTGTCAAGCATGGCTGGTCACCGCATGCTGGTCGCCGAGATAGGCGCGCTTGACTTCGTCGTTGTGGCGGATCGCGTCGGGCAAGCCCGAGGCGATGACGCGGCCGTAGACCAGCACCGTGATGCGGTCGGCGAGCGCGAACACCGCTTCCATATCGTGCTCGACCAGCACGATGGTGACTTCGCGCCGCAATTCCTTCAACAGCGCTACCATGCGCGCGGATTCGGTAACGCCGAGACCCGCCATCGGCTCGTCCAGCAGCAGCAGTTGCGGCTTGGTCGCGAGCGCGACCGCCAGCTCGAGCTCGCGCTGCTCGCCATGGCTCAGTTCGGACACCGGCACGTCGGCACGCTTTTCCAGCCCGACGCGCTTCAGCGCCGCCTGTGCGGCATCCCGCAGCGGCTTCTCCTTGCGCGCGGCGCCCCAGAAGCGGAACGAGTGGCCGTCATGCGCCTGCGCCGCAAGCGCGACGTTGTCGCATGCGGTGAAATCCGGCAGCAGCGACGTGATCTGGAACGAACGCGCCAGCCCGAGCCGGCTGCGTCTGTACGACGGCAGCCGGGTAACGTCGCGGCCGGCAAAATGAATCGTACCCGAATTCGGCATCACCTGACCGGTGAGCTGGCTGATCAGTGTGGTCTTGCCGGCGCCGTTGGGGCCGATGATGGCGTGCAGTTCGCCGGGCGCGACCTCGAGCGACAGGTTATCGGTCGCAAGAATGCCGCCAAAGCGACGGACCAGGTTTTCGATGCGGAGCAAGGGCTCAACCACGGCTCATCCTCCCGAGCAGGCCCATGATGCCGCCGCGCGCGAACAGCACGATCAGCAGCAATAGCGGCCCCATGATCAGCGCCCAGTATTCGGTGAACTGCGACAGCACTTCTTCCAGCACCAGATAAAGAATCGCGCCGATCACAGGCCCGAACAGCGAGCCCATGCCGCCGAGGATCACCATCACCATGAGGTCGCCGGAGCGGGTCCAGTACATCACGGCCGGGCTGACGAAGTCGGTATTGTTGGCGAGCAGCGCGCCGGCAAGGCCGCAAATCGTGCCTGAAATGATGAAGCAGACGAGTCGATAACGATTGGCGTGAAAGCCGATCGCCTGCATACGCTGTTCGTTGGAGCGCACGCCCTGCACCACCATGCCGAAGCGCGAATTGACGATGCGCCAGATCAAATAGAGGCCGCCGAACAGGCAGCCGAGGCAGAAATAATAAAACTGCACGCGGTTCGAAAGGTCGATCACGCCGCCGAAATTGCTGCGCTTGTAGATGGTCAGGCCGTCGTCGCCGCCGTAACGCGAAAGACCCGAGGCGATGTAATAGGCCATCTGCGCAAAGGCCAGCGTGATCATGATGAAGTAGACGCCGCGGGTGCGCAGTGAAAGCGCGCCGATCACCAGACCATAGAGCGCCGACACCGCAAGCGCGACCGGCCACTGGATAAAACCGGAGCCAATGCCTTCGAAGGCGAGGATACCGACCGCATAGCCGCCGATGCCGAGATAGGCGGCGTGGCCAAAACTCATCATGCCGCCATAGCCCATGATGAGATTGAGGCTGGCCGCGGCGAGCGCGAAGATGACGATGCGGGTGAACAGCGTCAGGATGAAGATGTTGCCGGAGAGCGCGGAATAGAGCGGCAGCAGCGCCAACCCGAGCAGGACCAGCGCCACCACGGCATTACGGGCGTTGAATGAAGAATTCATCGCTTGGCGGCCGGAAACAGCCCCTCCGGCCGCACCACCAGCACGATCGCCATCAGGAGGTAAATCAGCATCGACGACAAGGCGGGCGCCGCGGTCGAGGCGGCGGCGGAACTCAGCACCTTGCGCAGGAGATCAGGCAGGAAGGCACGGCCGAGTGTATCGATCATGCCGACGAAAATCGCGGCCAGAAACGCGCCGCGGATCGAGCCGATGCCGCCGATGACGATGATGACGAAGGCGAGAATCAGGATGTTCTCGCCCATGCCGATCTGCACGGTGAGGATCGGCGCCTGCATCAGCCCGGCGAGGCCGGCCAGTGCGGCGCCGAGGCCGAACACCAGCGTGAACAGCAATTTGATGTTGATACCGAGCGCGCCGATCATCTCGCGGTTCGAGGCGCCGGCGCGGATCAGCATGCCGATGCGGGTGCGCATGACAACGACATAGAGCATCGCGGCCACCGCAAGCGCGACCGCGATGATCGCCAGCCGGTACGCCGGATAGGATACGCCGGGCATGATCTGCACCGGTACCGTCAGCCAGGGCGGCAGCGGCAGCGCGAGGCCGGCCGGTCCCCAGATCAGCCGCACGGCGTCGTTGAAAAACAGGATCAGTCCGAAGGTCGCCAGCACCTGGTCGAGATGGTCGCGGCCGTAGAGATGTCTCAGCGCGACATATTCCAGCGCGATACCGAGCAGCAGCGTGGCGCCGAGCGCCAGCACGATGCCGAACACAAAGCTTCCGGTCCAGGCCACGAAGGTCGCGGCGAAATAGGCGCCCATCATGTAGAGCGAGCCGTGCGCCAGGTTGACGAAATCCATGATGCCGAACACCAGCGTCAGCCCGGCCGCCAGCAGGAACAGCAGCAGGCCGAACTGCAACCCGTTCAGCGATTGTTCGACAAAGACCAGCATGGTTCCCCAACCCGGATCATGATCGCATCAAACCGGATCGCGATCCACTCACTTTCTTTAAGCATAAAATATTCGGGAAATCCGGATTATGCTGCTTGCCTGGGCATCGCCGTGCCCAAAAACCGGATTCCCGTCTTCCGTTTCATACTTTGTTTGAGCAGATCTTCCGCGGAAAAACCGGCTTCCACCTCTCCGGATCATGCTCAGGCTTAAACAAAACAGCGGCAGCGCTGATGCACCGCCGCTGTACTTGTCATGGCCTCGATCACTTCATCGCGCACTTGTCGTGGAAGCGGTCCTGGTCGTCCTTGACGATGGTGGCCACCGTCTTGAGCGAGAGCTCGCCGTCGGCGCCCTTGACCACGTCCTGCAGGTAGAAGTTCTGGATCGGAATGTGGTTGTTGCCGTATCTGAACGGACCGCGCAGCGACTTGAAGTTGGCCTTCTCCATCTCCGCCTTCATCGCGTCCTTCTTGTCGGTGTCGCCCTTGACCGCGACCACCGCGCTGTTGATGAGCTGGGCGGCGTCATAGGCTTGCGCGCCGTAATAGGTCGGGCGCAGGCCGGTGTACTTCTTGCGATAGTCTTCGACGAAGCGCTTGTTCTCGGCGTTCGGCAGGTCGTTGACCCATTCCTGCGCGCCGGGAATGCCGATCGCGTTATCCTTCTGCAGCGGCAGCGACAATTCGTCGATGGTGAAGGCGGTATAGAGCGGGATCTGCGCCTTGATGCCGGCCTGCGCGTATTGATTGAGGAACTGGACGCCGGCGGCACCGGGATAGAACACGAAGATCGACTCGGCCTTGGAATTCTTCGCCTTGGTCAACTCGGCGGAGAAGTCGAGCTGGCTCGGCCACACCGTGTATTCCTCGCCGACCACCTCGCCCTTGAACGTCGACTTGACGCCGGCCAGCATGTCCTTGCCGGCGGCATAGTTCGGGCCGATCAGGAATACCGACTTGACGCCCTTCTGGTTCATGTAGAGGCCCATGGCCTGCGGCGTCTGGTCGTTCTGCCAGGAGGTCGAGAACACGTAAGGCGAACACAGTTCGCCGGCGAGCTGCGACGGTCCGGCATTGGCCGAGATCAGGAAGGTTTTTGCGTCGACAGCGGTTTTCAGCGAGGCCAGCAGCACGTTCGACCAGATATAGCCGGCGATGAAATCGACCTTGTCGGACTGGATCAGCTTTTCGGTCTTCTGCTTGCCGACATCCGGCTTCTGGCCGTCATCCTCGTAGATCACCTCGACCGGCTTGCCGCCCATCTTGCGGCCGAGATGGTCGAGCGCCAGCTCGAACGAGTTGCGCATGTCGTTGCCGATCACAGCGGTCGGGCCGCTGAAGGTCGAGACGAAGCCGATCTTGATGGTGTCGCCAGCCAGTGCGGGCTGCGCCAGCGCCAGAGCCGTGACGCCCGCCAGCCAGAATGCCGTTTTCATATTCACTCCCCTCCGTAATATTCGAACCAGTCCCGCCCAGCCGGGTGGCGGGCAGCGCTTGTCCCGCGCGCCTCTTATAAGGTGAGGTGTTGTGTGCGCGAAATCGCAAGCCAGCAGCAAGCACGAACCGCCGGCCCCTCTTAGAACCTTCGGCTCATACCCCAGCGGCCTGCACCATAATTCGCAGATGGAGGGGATGGCAAGAATTATAGTTCAGGTTGGCCGGCCGCGATTGTCGCAGCTTTGGTACTGGGCCAGCCTCCGATCTGCAGGCTGGCGGCTACCGCCCGGCAGCAAGACCCTGCCCCGCCCGAGGGGCATCAGATCAGATACACCGCACCCTCGATGACATAAGGCGCATGGCGGAAATCCCGGATGGTCGCGACCTTGCCGGCGGTCCAACCCAGCAGCATGAAATATTTCGGCCCTGCTCCCCGGTCGTTCGGATCGAACACCAGGATAGCGGGACGCCCCTCGAGCATTCCAGGCACCAGATGCCAGTCGCTGATGTTTGAATAATTGCCGAAATAGCGGGACACTTCGGCCTTGGCATCCAGGCGCGTCTTGCTGACGAGTTCGAGACGCACGTCGTCCGCGATCATGGCCCGTATGGCGTCGAAATCGCGCGCATTGAAATGGGCGACATAGGCGCCGAGCCGCTCGCGATCGGCTTCCGACAGCGACTGTTGCGGCACGTTTTCCGGCTCTTGGGCGAATACGCGCAACTGCGTTCGCCCGCGATGCAGCGCGGCCTTGGCCGCAGCCAGGCTGCACTCCATGACCTCGCAGATTTCCTGCAGCGAGCAGCCGAGCACGTCCATCAGGATCACGCTGGAGCGTTGCGCCACCGGCAGCCGCATGAAGGTGCGCAGGCTGGCGCTGGCGATCTGGCGGCTGGTCACGGCATCGAGCTGGTCCACGATCATCTCCACCTCCTCGGCCGATCGCATCGCTTCCTGCCGCTGACGCCGGCGCAGGAAGTCGAGCGCGGTGTTGTGCGCGATCCGAAACAGCCAGCCTTCAGGATTGCCGATCTCGCCGGCAGCGGCATGCGCCTCTACCGCCTTGATCAGCGCATCCTGCAGCACATCCTCGCCGTCGATCACCGAGCCGACCATGCGCGCGCAATAGCGATGCAGCTTTGGCCGCATCGCGACCAACCGGCGCGCAAAGTCGCCGGCGGCCGGCGTCTCGGAAACTACAGTCATTCTGCCTCCCGCAAGCGAGCCGTCACGTCTCGCTTAGCATCCGATAGTTGCCGACAATGGTAGCACCACGCGGCGCCGGCGGCTCGACGCAACGATCCCGAATGCCGTTCTGGAACGCCTGGAAGGCCGCCAGCTTCGGGAGCGGGCTGGAGCCGTCTTCCGCCGCGCTCTCGACGAAATGGATGAAAGTATCGTCTTCCAGCCGCAGCGTCATATAGCGGACGCCGTCCGGCTGCGCCGCCTTCAACTCGGCAAACACCGCCGCCACCAGTTCGGCATTCTTGTCGGCCATTTCCGGCCTGGTCTTGTACCTGATCAGGGTCCGTTTCATCGCGTTCTCCTTGTTCACAGGCTGCGGAGGCAGCGCGTCTCGACCCTAACGACGTTTGGGGCCGGCCAAAGGATGCGGTCCCGGCAAATATATTTTCCGCCGCATCCTTCCCCTCTCCCGGCTCGTCTTTGCGATGGAAGCGCCGCCCCGGCGCAGCAGAGATGGAGAACAGAAATGCAGGAGTCATACGACGGAAACCAAAAGAACTGGGTGCTCGGGATCACCTCGCTGGCCTCGTTCATGGTCGCGCTCGACACCCAGGTGCTGACATCAGCACTTGCCACCATCCGCGCCGAATTCGGGGCGCCGATGGAGACACTGCAGTGGACCGTGAATGCCTTCAATCTCAGTTTCGCAGTCCTGCTGCTGACCGGCGCCGCACTCGGCGACCGGTTCGGACGACGAAGGCTGTTTGCCGCGGGCATCGTCTTGTTCATGGCGTCGTCGGTGGCCTGCGCGCTGTCGACCGGCATCCTCTCGCTGATCGCGGCCCGGATCGCGCAGGGCGCAGGTTCGGCGCTGATCATGCCGCTCGGGATGGCGCTGCTGAGCACGGCATTCCCAAAGGAAGAACGCGCCCGCGCGCTCGGCATCTTCAGCGGCGTCGTGGGAGTGGCCGTGCTGGCTGGACCGGCGATCGGCGGCGCCATCACCGAAAGCCTGGGATGGCCGTGGATCTTCTGGATCAATCTTCCGATCGGGCTGGTCGCGGTCGTCATGGTCATGACCCGGCTGCGCGAGAGTTTCGGCCCGACAGCGAAGCTCGATATTGCCGGCCTCGTGCTGGTCGCGGTCTCGGCCTTCGCCTTGGTCTGGGGCCTGTTGCGCGGCAACGGCGCCGGATGGACCAGCCCCGAAGTGGTGACGGTCCTCGCCGCCGGATCGCTGCTGGCGCTGGCTTTTGTCGCCTGGGAATTGCAGACATCCGCGCCGATGGTCCCGATGCGGCTGTTCCGGTCGCGGGCGCTGTCGTCGGGCATCGTCGCGACCTTTTTGCTGTACGGCACCATGTACAGCGTGCTGTTCCTGCTGCCGCAATTCCTGCAGTCCGCGCTCGGCTATGGACCGCTCGGCGTCGGCCTGCGGTTGTTGCCCTGGACCGCCACACTGTTTGTGACCGCACCGATCGCCGGCAACATCGTGAACCGGATCGGCGAACGGCCGCTGGTGGTGGCGGGGCTATCGCTGCAGGCGATCGGTCTGTTCTGGATCGCAGCGATCATCGCGCCCGATACGGCCTATGCGCCCATGATCGCGCCGCTGATTGTCGCCGGTGTCGGCGTGTCGATGTCGATGCCGGCGGTTCAGAACGCGGTCCTGAGTTCGGTCAGCCCGGTCGAAATGGGCAAGGCGTCAGGCGTCTTCAACATGGGACGTTTCCTCGGCGGCATGTTCGGCGTGGCGCTTCTGGTCGCGGTGTTTTCCGGCACCGGCGCCATTGGCTCAGCCGCGGGCTTCAGCACGGGATTCGCTTCGGCCATGCTGGTTGCGGCGGTTCTCTCGCTGCTGGGCGCACTGGCCGGACTCTTCCTGCCGGCACGCAAGCAGGTCGCGACCGCGCCGACTCCGCAGAATGCCTGACCGCAAAGCGATAGGCTTTCGCTATCGATTGATCGGCAAACGCGCTTGGACCGGAGCTGCGTTTGCCTGCATAATCGGGGGACGGCAGCACGTCTGAACCCGAGGTCGCATCCCATGACGACAGCGCAGAAAGAAGCCCACCGCGTGGTCATCGTCGGCGCCGGTTTCGGCGGCCTGGAAACCGTCTTTGGCCTCGCCGGCGCGCCGGTCCAGATCACGCTGGTGGACCGGCGCAACCATCATTTGTTCCAGCCGCTGCTTTATCAGGTCGCGACCGCGTCGCTGGCGACATCGGAGATCGCCTGGCCGATCCGCTACCTCGTGCGCGCACGTCCGGATGTGACGACATTGTTCGCCAATGTGACGGGTGTCGACGCCGGGCAAAAGCGCGTGCTGCTCGACGACGGCGACGCCCTGCCCTACGACACGCTGGTGCTCGCCACCGGCGCGCGCCATGCCTATTTCGGCCACGACGAATGGGAGCCGTTCGCGCCAGGCCTGAAGACGCTGGAGGACGCCACCACGCTGCGGCGGCGCATTCTGGTCGCGTTCGAGCGCGCCGAGCGCGAGACCGATCCGGCACGGCTCGCGGCGCTCTTGACCTTCGTCATCATCGGCGCGGGCCCGACCGGCGTCGAAATGGCGGGAACCATCGCCGACCTGGCCAAGGACACGCTGGCGCCGGATTTTCGCAACATCGACACCCGCAAGGCGCGGGTGGTGCTGGTCGAGGCGGGCCCGCGCGTGCTGGCCGGCTTTCCCGAGGATCTTTCCGCCTACGCGCAGCGCTCGCTGGAGGAGATCGGCGTCGAGGTGGTGCTGGGACAGCCCGTCACCGAATGCTCGGCCGACGGCGTCATGTTCGGCGGCAACTGGCTCGACGCCAAAACCATCATCTGGGCCGCCGGCGTGCGCGCCTCGCCCGCTGCCGAATGGCTGGGCGTGCCGGCCGATCGCGCCGGACGCCTGGAGGTGCTGCCTGATCTGACCGTCCCCGGCCATCCCGACATTTTTGCCGTCGGCGATACCGTGGTGATCGCCGATGCGAACGGGAAGCCAGTGCCCGGTATCGCGCCGGCCGCCAAGCAGCAGGGACGCTATGTGGCCGCGCTGATCAACGCCCGCCTGAACGGCCGCACGCTGCCGCCATTCCGCTACAAGCATGCCGGCAGCCTGGCGCAGATCGGCAAGCGCAAGGCGGTAATCGATTTCGGCCGCATCAAGCTGCGCGGCAATCTCGCCTGGTGGATCTGGGGCATCGCCCACATCTACTTCCTGATCGGGCTGCGCAACCGCCTGTCCGTGGCGCTGAGCTGGCTCTGGATTCACGCCCGCGACCAGCGCGCTGCGCGGCTGATCACGCAAGGCAGCAGCAAGGTGGTGTGGTGATCGCGCTGGCGCGACCGCTCTGATGCACCCGAAGCGATGCAATCGTGCTCTTGGCCATCCTTCGAGACGCCGCTTCGCGGCTCCTTCGGAATAAGCGCGAATGCGCTTATTCCTGAGATGAGGACCTGAATTCCTCATGGTGAGGAGCGCGGCGTGCCGCGCGTCTCGAACCACGAGGCCAATGACCGTTCAGCGGGCCTTCACTTCACCAGCGAACATCCGCCATCCGCGATCGGGCGAAACGCCTGGTCGGCAGGAATGGTCGAAACCAGTTTGTAATAGTCATACGGATATTTCGATTCCTCCGGCTTCTTCACCTCGAACAGGTACATCGGGTGGATGACGCGGCCGTCCTGGCGGATGGTGACGTCGCCGAACAGTTTATCCTTGCCCTTGAACTTCTTCATTTCGGGCACGACGTCCTTGGCCTGATCGCTGCCGACGGCAGCCACCGCATTCAGATAAGCGAGCGTGGAGGCATAGACGCCGGCCTGGTTGCCGCTCGGCATCTTGCCGTTCATGCCGGGCCGTGCCGCGAAGCGTTTTGCGAAGGCGCGGGTGTCGTCATCCATGTCCCAATAGAACGCCTCCAGCAGTTGCAGGCCCTGCGCGACCTTCAATCCCATGCCGTGGACGTCGTTGACGAACAGCAGGAACGCCACCATGGTCTGCCCGCTTTGCTGAATGCCGAACTCGGCGGCCTGTTTCACGGCGTTGATAGTGTCGCCGCCGGCATTGGCGAGCCCGATCACCTTGGCCTTGGAATTCTGCGCCTGCAGCAGGAACGAGGCGAAGTCGGAGGTGCCGAGCGGGTGCTTGCTCGATCCCAGCACCTTGCCGCCGTGCTTCTCGATATAGTTGGTGGCCTCGGCCTCGATGCCCTGGCCGAGCGCGTAGTTGACCGTGACGAAATACCAGTCCTTGCCGCCACGCGCCATCATCGCCGCCGCCGTGGTGTTGCCGGTGGCCCAGGCGTCGTTGACCCATTGGATGGTGTTCGGCGAACAGGCCTTGCCGGTGAGATCGGAACTTGCGGTCGACGACGCCAGGAACGTCATTCTGGTATCGCGCAACAGCGAATTGACGGTGAGGCCGACGGCCGAGTTAGGCACGTCGACGATGGCGTCGACGCCCTCGACGTCGAGCCATTTGCGCGCGATCGCCGAGCCGACATCGGCCTTGTTCTGGTGGTCGGCATAGACGATCTCGACCTTGATGTTCTTGCCGCCGCCGCTGAAATCTTCCGCCGCCATCCGCGCCGCTTCCACCGAACCCATGCCGTTGGTATCCTGGAAGATGCCGGAGATGTCGTTGAGCACGCCGACGCGGACCACATTGTCGGAAATTTCTGCACGCGCCGCGCCGAGGCAGGCCAGTGACGCCGCGCCCGACAGAGCCAGCGCCAGATACCGTCCAAAACTCTTCATGACTCTCTCCCTTTGGATTTTCGTCAGGCCGCCGTGAAGGTGACCGGAAGGCTGTCGAGCCCGCGCAGCGTGTTGTTGTAGCGGCGCTTCACCGGGCCCGTGATCTCGATGCCGGCGACCTTGCGCGCCAGCGCCGCCATCATGGTCTCGCCTTCCAGCCGCGCCACCAGCTGACCGACGCACATATGAATGCCCGAACCGTATCCGACATGGCCGCTGGTGCGGCGCGTGATGTCATAGCTGTCGGCGTTCTCCCAGCGGCGCGGATCGCGGTTGGCGGCGCCGAGGAACATCAGGACTTTTTCGCCCTCGCCGATCATGTAGCCGCCGATCTCGACCTCGCGCGTCGTGGTCCGGAAGAAGGTCTGCACCGGGCTCTCGAACCGCACCGCCTCCTCGAACGCGTTGCGCGCCAGCGTCGGATCCTGACGCAGCTTTGCGAACTGATCGGGATAGCGCGCCAGGCAATAGACCGCGGCGCCGATGCCGTAGACGGTGGTGTCGAGGCCGGCCGACAGCAGCGAGCGCACCAGCAGCGGCGCTTCAGCCGCCGTGATATTGCCGGAATCGACGTGGGCATGAATGCAGGCGCCGAAGCCGCCGGGCGCAAGGTTCTCGCGCTGGCACTGTTCCGCAACATAGGCCTGATGCGGCGCCGAGCGCTCGATCGCGTCCTGCCGCAGCTGGTTCGGCGGGCCGAAGGCGTTGAAGACGAGGCCGGCATAGGGCAGCAGATTCTCGCGCCCTTCCTGTTTCAGGCCGAGCGCGTCCGGAAAGATCGAGAGCGGATAGGCTTCCGCGAGATCCGCGATGGCGTCGAAGCTCTTGCGCTCCAGCAATTCGTCGACCTTGGCTTCGGCGGCGGCGGCAAAACGACCGCGAAGCTGCTTCAACGCGGTCGGTGACAGCACGTCGCTCAGCACCGCACGGGTGCGGGTATGCGCCGGCGGATCGGCCTCGAGGATGATGCTCGGCGGACGCCACGGCTTCTCTTTGGCGAAGTCGCTTAAGCCCACCCCGCGGCTCGAACAGAAGGTGGCCGGGTCGTTCAGCACGGCATGCACTTCGGCATGGCGCGCTACGCCATAGATCTTCCATTTATCGAGATAGACCAGCGGACCTGCTTCGCGCAGTTGTTGCTGGGCCGGATGGAGATCGTCAAAGAACGCAGTCGAAAACGGATCGATATCCAGATGGGGGACGCCGGCACCGCTGCCATCCGTTGTGGAAGAACCCGTTGCACTCATCGACACCTCCCGAAGTTTATCCTTGTCAGGCCCGACCCTACGTCTCTATTGCTCGGCTGGCATTTCGCAGCGATGATCTGAAAATGAGCCCCAGTCCCCTCCCAAGGAAGCCGCGCCGGCCAAAACCGGCGGAATTCGTCGCCGCCGATGACGGCCCTTTGCTCGATCTCGACCGCTACGTTCCGGCTTTCATCACCTTCATCGCCAACAAGCTGTCGAACAGCGCGACCGTATTCTATCAGCGCAATTTCGGCGTCAACATCACGGAATGGCGGATCATGTCGCTGCTCGCGATCGAGCCCGGCATTCCGGCCTCGCGCATCTGCAACGTCATCGGTTTCGACAAGGGGCCGGTCAGCCGCAACCTGTCGATGCTGCAGAAGCGCGGCCTGGTCGTGATCCGTACCGCGCCCGACGATGGCCGTACCCACGCGATCTCGCTGACCGCGCGGGGACGCGCAGTCCACGACAAGGTCTACGCTGCCGCGATCGAGCGCGAACGCAGGCTGTTGTCGTGCCTGAAGAAGGACGAACGCGAAGTCCTGATCGACATGTTGCGGCGTCTGCACGAGAATCTCGGCGCCGTAACCGGCCAAAGCTGATCGCAAATCCGCATTGCGCGCCAAGGCGCCAATCCTCTCGGACATCCGTCTCTCCCGGCGCCGCATGGCAGTTGAACTGCTCTGTCGATCGCTGCGCCCGGGTGAAGCTCTCATAAATTAGTTGCCGCAGCAACAAAATAGTCAAAGTCAGGTATTGTCCTTGCCGATCAACAATTTGGACCCTGCGCTTACTGCGTGGAGCCGATCCATTCGGCCGACGCGTCGTCATCCAGCACGGCCACCGCGCCGGCGCGCCGGGTCAGCACCGCGCGCTGGTTGATGTAGCCCTTGTCGGTGATCTCGCCGCCATCGACGGAAGCCGGCTCCGCCAGCAACAGCGCGCGCGTCGCATGACCGGACGAGTTGCCGCCTTGCGCCTTCAGCTTTGCGAGTCCCTGCGCGATGCCGGCGCGAACCTTGTCGTTACCGATCACGTCCTTGACGTCCGCACTGTCGGGCAGGCCGGCATGCGCGCGGCACGCCGCGATGTTCGGAAATACCAGGAAGCGGACTTCGTCGCCGCCATGGCCTGATACGACGATGTCCTGCGCCAGCGGCGCCAGTGCGGCGATGCCCGCAACACGCAGATGGCCGACATTGACCCAGGTGCCGGAATTGAGCTTGAAATCCTCCGCGACGCGGCCGTTGAAAAACAATCCGAGTTCGGGTCGCGCCGGATCGGCAAAGGTCACGGCGTCGCCGATCAGGTAAAAGCCCTCGGCGTCGAACGCCTGCGCAGTCAGTTCAGGCGCCTTCCAGTAGCCCGGTGTGACATTCGGCCCGCGCACCCGCACTTCGAGCTTGTCGCCTGACGGCACCAGCTTCAATTCGGTGCCGGGGATGGGCACGCCGATATTGCCGGAGCGTTTGGCCTGAAAATGACAATCGGTCGCCAGCGGCGAGGTTTCGGTCGAACCCCAGGCCGACACCATCGGCAACGCGCGGCCGATGGTCTGGATCGAAAGCGCTTCCAGCGCATCCCAGAGATTTTGCGGGAGTGCCGCGCCGGCATAGAAGGCGAACTTGACCTCGCCAAAGAAACGCCGGCGCAATTCGTCGTCGCCACGTAACGCCGCGATCAGCATGTCAAAACCGCGCGGCACGTTGAAATACACCGTCGGCATCACGCTGCGCAGATTGGCCAGCGAAGTCGCAAACAGTCCCGGCGCCGGCTTGCCGCCGTCGACATAGAGCGTGCCGCCATTGCGCAGCACCAGATTGAAATTGTGGTTGGCGCCGAAGGTGTGGCTCCAGGGCAGCCAGTCGAGGATCACGAGGTCGCTGATGTGATCGAGGAACGACCAGGTCTGCGCCTTGGCCTGCTGGCTCGAGGTCAGCATGCGCTGGGTGTTGATCACGGCCTTCGGCGTGCCGGTCGAGCCCGAAGTGAACAGGAATTTTGCGATCGTATCCGGTCTGATCGCGGCAAACGCTTTTGCGACACCGGGCGTTTCAGACGTCGACGCGACAGCACGGAACGAGATGGCGTTATCGTCGTCTGCGTCGCCGCTGACGATCGTAGCCGAATGCAGCGGCGCGATTGCCGCCAGCGCCGCCGCGAACGGTTTCGTGCTGGAGATGTAGATCGCGCCGGGACTGAGCAACGTGATCATACTCCCAAGCTTGTCGAAATCCCGCGACATCAGCGAATAAGCCGGCGAGATCGACGCCGAGGGCACGCCGACATGCTGGGTGGCAAGCGCGAACAGCGCGTGATCGACGCTGTTGTCGGACAGGATCACCAGCGGGCGCTGGGCATTCAGCCCTTGCACGAGAATCCACGCCGCGGCCGCGCGCACCTTCTTCAGGGCATCCTTGTAGGTGACGGTGTCCCACGGCGCATCGACGCTGGCGCGGTCGGCGAGAAAGATCCGGTCCGGCGTCTCCCGCGCCCAATGCTCCAGCCAGTCGCCGATGCATCGCGCGCTTTCGCGCAAGGGTACGGTCGATTTCAGAACAATACTGCCGTCGGCCCGGCGATCGGCAACGACCGACGGGGTTGCGAACAGCGTCTCGGAAGGATCGCGGCTGGTGGCGGCGGCTGACGTCATCGGTTTCCTCCGCTGCCTCTCTGTCGGAGGCAGGCGGTTCCCTCTACGCGAGAACCGCGCGGTCCGGCAACGTGTCATCGCGCCCGAAACATCGGTTGCCGGTTGAGGCTGGACCTGCCCAATTCTTAATCAGAGACGGCGCCTCCCATTGGCATGAGAGGCCTGCGGCATTTCGCAATAACTTATGTAAGCCTATGAATACGCGTGCCTATTTCTGTATCCCGGCGCGCGCCTATAATGTACACAATGGCACATCGCTTGCTTCGTTCGAGATGAATTAATCAGCCAACCCAAAGATGGGGCATCCCTTGACCGAAACCGTTGCTGCGATCGTCGCCGCCCACCGCGCCGGCACCATGACGCCGGCGCAAACCGTGGCGCGCAGCTATCAGCGTATCCGCGACTACAATGATCCCGCCGTGTTCATCAGCCTGCGCGACGAGAAGGCGGCCATCGCGGAAGCCGAGGCGCTGAGCGCGAAAGACGGAGGTGCGCTGCCGCTGCTCGGCGTCCCCGTGGCGGTGAAGGACAATATCGACGCACTGGGCTTAGCGACGACAGCGGCGTGCCCGGCTTTTTCCTATTCGCCGGCGCAGGACTCGACGGCGGTGGCGAGATTGCGCGCCGCCGGCGCCATCATCATCGGCAAGACCAATCTCGATCAGTTCGCCACCGGCCTCGTCGGCGTCCGCTCGCCCTACGGCATTCCCGTCAATCCAATCCGCGCCGACCTGGTCCCGGGCGGATCGAGTTCGGGATCGGGCGTCGCCGTGTCGGCCGGACTGGTGCCGCTGGCGCTCGGCACCGACACCGCGGGAAGCGGCCGCGTGCCGGCGATGCTCAACAACATCGTCGGATTGAAACCGAGCCTTGGGCTGATCTCGACCGCGGGCCTGGTGCCGGCCTGCCGGACGCTCGATTGCATCTCGATATTCTCGCTCACCGTCGACGACGCGATGACTGCACTTGCCGCGATGGCCGGCCCTGACGGCGCCGATCCGTTTTCGCGCAGCCGGCCGCTAGGCGAGATCTCGGCGTTTCCCGGCCAGCTCCGGCTCGGTGTGCCGCGCAAGGGTCAACTGATCTTCTTCGGCGATACCGCGTCGGAGAAAGCCTATGGCGAGGCGCTCGAACGCTGGACCTCGCTCGGCGCCACGCTGGTCGAATTCGACCTCGAACCGTTCTACGAGACCGCGCGGCTGCTCTACGAGGGACCATGGGTCGCCGAACGCTATCTGGTGATCCGCAATCTGCTGGCGTCGTCGCCGGACTCGATCCATCCGGTGACGCGCGAGATCACGGCTGCGGGCGCACGCCTGACCGCCGCCGACACATTTTCCTCGCTCTATCGCCTGCAGGGACTGCGGCGCATTGCCGAGCGTACCTTCGCCAATCTCGACGCCATCGTGCTGCCGACGGCGCCGACCGCCTACTCGACCGCGCAGGTGCTGGCCAATCCGATCGAGCTCAACAGCCGGCTCGGCACCTACACCAATTTCGTCAACCTGCTCGACCTCTGCGGCCTGGCCCTGCCGGCGGCGATGCGGCCCGACGGCATCCCCTTTGGCATCACGCTGCTGGCGCCGGCCGGGCATGACGCGCAGCTCGCCAGCATCGGCCGCGCGTTCCACGCCGACACCAAACTGAAAATGGGCGCCAAGGGTTTGACGCAGCCGCCGCTGGCGGCGCCGTCGACCAGCCTGGTCGGCGACGAGATCGCCATCGCCGTAGTCGGCGCGCATCTCTCCGGCATGGCGCTCAACGGCGAACTGCAGGCGCTCAACGGCCGCCTGCTGGAAGCCGCCACGACCGCGCCGGACTACAAGCTCTACGCGCTCGACACCACGCCGCCGAAGCCCGGCATGCTGCGCGTCAATGCCGGAACCGGAACGGCGATCAAGCTCGAGCTGTGGGCGCTGTCGGCAGCGGCGTTCGGAAAATTCGTCGCCGCGATCCCGCCGCCGATGTCGATCGGCACCCTCCGTCTGGCCGACGGCCGCGACGTGAAGGGTTTTATGGTCGAACCGATCGCCGCGGAAGGCGCGCGCGATATTTCCACGTTCGGCGGCTGGCGCGCCTTCGTGGCGGAGAAGGCGGCGGTTTAGCTACAACGACACCGCGTAAAGCTCGTACTCGCCGCGCACCAGTTCGATATGCGCGCGCATCGCGGCCGCGGCGCCGACCTTGTCGCCGCGCAGGATCGCGACCACGACGCGGTCGTGTTCGGCCTGCGATTTCGCCAGCCGGCCGAGATTGCGGAATTGGGCCCGGCGAAACGGCTGCACCCGCACCCGCGTCGCCAGCGTCATTTCGGCGATGTAGTCGTTCTGCGAACCGGCATAGATCGCGTTGTGAAAGCGCTCGTTGACTTCGTGAAAGCGCTCGGGATTGCCGGCATGGCTCAAGACCCGCAGCTCGTCGTGGATCGCCTCGAGTTTCTGGCGCTCCGCCGCCGTCATCCGTTCCGCGGCCAATCCCGCGCACAGGGCTTCCAGCTCCGCCATCGCCTCGAACATGCCGGTCAGGCGTTCGAGCGAAGGCTGCGCCACCACGGCGCCGCGATGCGCACGGGCCTCGACCAGGCCGCTCGCCACCAGCTGACGCAGCGCCTCGCGCACCGGGGTGCGCGACACGCCGAAGCGGCGCGCGATATCGGTCTCGTCGAGCGCCGAGCCCGGCGCCAGCACGCCGCGCACGATCTCGTCGGCGAGTTGCAGCCGCAATTCCTCCGCGCGCGTCACCTTGTCCGGCAGCGACGATGCCCGGTCGACGCGCCGAACCGGCGTCTCGGGCTCGGTGCCGGACGGTGGAACGCGCGTCGGAAGATCATCCAGACTCATGTCTATGATCCCGGTTCGTTGATGATGCTGACATGCGCCGCGACGATTCTCCAGCCCTCCGGGAAACGCACCCAGGTCTGCATTTGCCGGCCGACCTTGCCGGCCAGCGAATCGCGATAGAACAATGTCGAGGCCACGGCGGAGTCGCGGCCATAGGTGGAGATCACGGTCTTGTCGGTTTTGCGCATCAGCCCGACCGGCGAGCGCGCGGCGCGAAAACCGCGGATCGCCCCATAACCATAGAGATTTTCGGCAATGCCATAGCGCAGCGTGCGGGAATCGTCGCGGAACAATTCGTCGAGCACCGCGACGTCGTTCGATACCAGCGCCTTTTCATAGCGCTCGAATTGGGCGGTGACCTCGGCCAACACGTCGGGAAGATCGATATCCATCGCTAAATTCCCCTCGGCGCAGGTGCGGCAGCAACGCCCATTCTTTCCAATGCATGCGCGACGCGCAGCGCGACATCTTCGCGCCACGGTGCGGCGATGATCTGGACCCCGATCGGCATCGGCTGCAGCGGCACCGGCACCGCTACCACCGGCAGACCGATGAACGAAATCGGTTGGGTGTGGATGCCGATATTGGCCCGCACCGGCAGATCGACGCCGTCGAGATTGAACATCACCTGGCCGAGTTTCGGCGCAATGCAGGGCGTCGCGGGCGCGATAATCACGTCCACCGTCCTGAACAGCTCCAGTACCCGGGCGCGATACCAGCGGCGGAATTTCTGTGCGCGGTCGACGAGGGGCGCCGGCACCATGGCGCCGGCGATCAGGCGGTCGCGCACCGCGGGATCGAAATCGTTCGGCCGCTGGCGCAGGCGGTCGAGATGCAGGGACGCACCTTCCGTCGTGGAGATCACGTAAGCCGCGGCGCGGGCGCGGGCGGCCTCGGGAATTTCGACCGTGCTTGTGGCGTTCAGCGCTTTCGCCACGCGCGCCACGGCTTCCACCGCCTCGGGGAAAACGTTGTTCTGGAAATAGCCGCCGGCGATCGCGACCCGCAATCCCGAGATATCCTGCGCCAGCAGCGGCGCCACCGGCTCGACCGGCCGCGTCGTGCAGGCGGCATCGTCGGCGTCCGGCCCCTGCATCGCGTCGTAGGCCAGCGCGAGATCGCCTGTGCTGCGCGCGAACGGGCCGAGGTGATCGAAGCTGGCGACGAACGGAAACGAGCGCGCGCGCGACAGCCGGCCATAGGTCGGCTTCAGGCCGAAGATGCCGCAGAACGAGGATGGCACCCGGATCGAGCCGTTGGTATCGGAGCCCAACGCAATCGGCACCAGTCCGCCGCCGACCGAACTGCCGGAGCCGCCGGAGGAGCCGCCGCTCATCCGGGTTGGATCGTGCGGATTGCGCGACGGACCGTCATGAATGTTTTCGCCGGTGAAGTCGTAGGCGTATTCGCCCATGTTGAGCGCGCCGACCAGCACCGCGCCCTGCGCCTCCATTCGCTCAATCAGCGTGGCGTCGCGCGACGATGGCGCAAGATCACGATTGATCTTAGATCCGGCGCGGGTTGGAAGACCCTTCACATCGAACAGGTTCTTCACCGCGAACGGCACGCCTGCGAGTGGGCCAACCTTTTGTCCGGCGGCGATCGCCGCATCGACCGCGCGAGCCTTGGCGCGAGCACGATCGGCGGTGACGTCGGTGAACGAATTCAGCACGCCGTCATGCCTGGCGATCCGCGCCAATGCGGCTTCGGTCGCTTCAAGCGCGGAAACTTTTCGGCCGGCCACCGCTTGCGCAATCGCCCCGGCTGACATCCCGTCGGTATTCACGGTCATGGCGCGGTCAGGCTGTATAGACACAGGCCGGCTCGGTTTCATCGGGCAACGCGAATTCATCGACCAGCCGCGCCAGCCTCAGCGATACTTCGAGATTTGCCCGCACGGCAGGTCGCCAGGCCTCTTCGACCGGCAGCGCCAGCGCCTTCGAAACGGCGTCGATGTAGTCGTCCAGGTGGTCAGCAGCCATTTCACTCCCAATCAACTTCTTAGTGCACCGGCAACGGCGGATGTGGGATCGCCGTCAGCAACTCCTTTGTATAGGCATCCTGCGGATTACCCAAGACCTGGTCGGACGTTCCCTGCTCGACGATCCGTCCCGCCCGCATCACGATGACACGATCGCACAATAGACGGACCACATTCAGATCGTGCGACACGAACAAATAGCTCATCCCCATCGAGGCCTTGAGGTCCTGCAGCAGGTTGAGCACCACGGCCTGCACGGAAACGTCGAGCGCCGCCGTCGGCTCGTCGAGGATCACGAGCTTGGGATGCAGCGCAATGGCGCGCGCGATGCCGACGCGGGCCTTCTGGCCGCCGGATAATTGATGCGGAAAGCGATCCAGCAGGTTGACCGGCAGGCCGACCAGGCCGGCGAGTTCCTCGCAGCGGGTCCGTAGCGCGTCGCCGCCCTTGATGTCGCCCATCTGCATGATCGGATCGGCGATGGCGCGGGCCGCGGTAAAGCGCGGGTTGAGGCTGTCGGTCGGATCCTGGAACACCATCTGGATGCTCTTGCGCAGCGGCGTCCGCGCAAAGCTGTTGGGAAGCATCCCGCCGATTTCGTCGCCGTCGAACAGGATGCGGCCCGAGGTCTGGTCCAGCAGCCGCATAACCATCATCGACGTCGTGGATTTGCCGCAGCCGGATTCGCCAACCAGCCCGACGCTCTCGCCATGGCCGACGGAAAAGCTGATGCCGTCGACCGCGCGAAACACTTCGGCTTCCACCGGAGGCCTGCGGCCGAACAGTTTGCCGAGCGTGGCGGTGGCGCCCTGGCGCGGATATTCCTTCACCAGCTTCTCGACCAGCAGCAACGGTTTGGCGGCGGCATCCGGCGTCGGTGCCGGCGCGAGCGTCGGCAGCGCCGCCGCCTCTTCCTCCGGCAGCAGATCGCGCAAGGAGACGCCGAGCCGCGGCGTCGCGCGCATCAGCTTCTTGGTATAGGCATGCGCCGGGTTGGCGAAGATGTCAGATGACTTCGCGGTCTCGACCACCCTTCCCTTCTCCATGACGATGACGCGGTCGCAATAGGCAGCGGCGAGGCCGAGATCGTGGGTGATCAGGATGGTCGACATGTTCCGCCGCTTGGTCAGCTCGACGATCAGGTCCATCACCGCCTTCTGCGTGGTGACGTCGAGGCCGGTGGTCGGCTCGTCCGCGATCAGGAGCTGCGGATTGCAGGCCAGCGCCAGCGCGATGACGACGCGCTGGCACATGCCGCCGGAGAGTTCGAACGGATAGGCGTGGTAGCGCTCGCGCGGGCGCGCGATCTTGACCTGTTCCAGCGCCTCGATCGCCTTCTCGCCGCGGTCGGTCACCGTCGACTGCTGCACATGCTGGCGCAGCACGTCCTCGATCTGGTCGCCGACTTTGCGGATCGGATTCAGCGCCGCGCGCGGATTCTGGAAGATCATCGAAATTTCGCGGCCGCGCAGGTCGCGCATCTGGTCTTCGGTCGCAGTCTTGACGTCGATGCCTGAAAATACCACCGAGCCCTCGGCGATCTTGCCGGCGCGGTCGAGAATGCGCATCACGGCGTAGGACGTCACCGATTTTCCGGAGCCGGATTCGCCGACGATGCCGAGCGTCTCGCCCTTGGAGACGGAGATATTGACGTGCTGCACGGCTTTGACGATGCCGCGCCTGGTCGCGAATTCGACCGTGAGGTCGTTGACGTCGAGCAACGGCTGCGCGGTCATGACGAAATCCTCCGCCCAACCAGCCCGTCATCCAAAAAACCGCAAAACAACCCCATGCAAAGTAGACCCGAGGTAAAATAACACCATATCTGGGCTGTCATCAGGTCCTCCGCTGCGGATCGACGATGTCGCGCAGTCCGTCGCCAAGCAGATTGAAGCAAAACACCGCAATCATCAGCGCCAGGCCCGGGAATAACGCGATCCACCATTCACCCGACACCATGAAGCCGGCGCCTTCCGCGACCATGATGCCCCATTCCGCGGTCGGCGGCCGGACGCCGAGGCCGATGAACGACAGACCGGCGGCATTGAGGATCGCATAGCCCATGGTCAGTGACATCTGCACGATCATGATCGGCATGATGTTGGGCAGGATGTGGACCAGCAGAATCCGGAACTCGCCATTGCCGGACAGCCGCGCCGCCTGCACGAAGCCGGCGTTGCGCCGGACATTGGCCTCGGCGCGGGCGACGCGGGCATAGAGCGGAAAGTTGACGATCGCGGTCGCGATGATGATGTTCTGCACGGTGTTGCCGAGGGCTGCGACGATGCCCATCGCCAGCACGAACAGCGGAAACGCCATGATGGTGTCGGCGATCCGGCCGACAATGCGATCGGTCCAGCCGCCGAAATAGCCGGCGGCGATGCCGGCAAGGCCGCCCATCAGGAACACCAGCACCACCGACGCCACCGCGATGAAGGTATCGAGCCTGGTCGCAACGATGACGCGGCTGAAGATATCGCGGCCCAACTGATCGGTGCCGAACCAGTGCGCCGCCGACGGCGGCTTCAGCGCCGCCACGGTGTCGCTGGCGAGCGGATCGTAGAGCACCACCCAAGGGCCGAAGATCGCCGCAAACAGAATCACGACCAACAGTCCGAATGCAAAGCCTGTGACCTTGTTCTCCCCGAGCACATAGCGGGTGTGTTCGAAGACCGCCAAAAATCCCGACGTACGCGCGGGACCGGCGGGTTCAACGGCAGGCGCAACGGTGCTCATGCTTACCCCTTACCCTTCAAGACGAACCCTGGGATCGATGACGCCATAGAGAATGTCGATGATCAGATTGAGCAGCACGTACATGACCGCCATGGTCAGCACGAAACCCTGCACCGGCGCGAAGTCCGACGAGATCAGCGCTTCGACCGCGTAGGAGCCGATCCCGGGCCAGGCGAACACCTTCTCCACCAGCACGTTGGCGCCGAGCAGGAACGAGAACACCATGCTGAGCGTGGTGATGACCGGCAGCATGGCATTGCGAAACGCGTAGGTGACGATCACGGTCGCCGGCGACAGCCCGCTGGCGCGCGCGGTGCGGACGAAGTCGGACGCCAGCACCGCCAGCATCGAGGCCCGCGTCATGCGTGCGATCGGCGCCAGCGAGAAGATCGCCAGCGTCATCGCCGGCAGGATCAACTGACTGAGCGCGGAGCGGAAGGTTTCGAAATCGCGCGCGATCAGGGCATCGATCAGATAGAAGCCGGTAACGGCGTTCGGCGCGCTGTAGAACACGTCGAGCCGCCCGAGCGGCGCCGGCGACCATCCGAGCCTGAAATAGAACACATAGACCAGCACCAAACCCGTAAAGAACACCGGCAGCGACACGCCGGCCGTCGTCGTGATCCGGCAGAGATGGTCGATCCACGACCCGGGCCGGTTGGCGGCCAGCACGCCAAGTGGGATCGCGATCGCGATCGAAACGATCAGGCCTAGCAGCGTCAGCTCCGCCGACGCCGGCAGCCGGTTTTTGATTTCGGTCGCGACCGGCTGGCCAGTGGTCAGCGAATTGCCGAAATCGCCATGCGCGAGATCGTTGGTGTAACGGAAGAACTGTTCGATCAGCGGCTTGTCGAGGCCGAGCTTCTTGCGGATCTGCTCGACCGCTTCCTTGCCCGCCGCTGGACCCGCGAAATACGCCGCGGGGTCGCCCGGCAACGCGCGCGTCAGCAGAAAGGTCACGATCACGACCCCGATCAGCGACGGGATCGCAAATAGCAGCCGCTTGCCGATCATGGTCAGCATGGCGGATTATCCCTTCGCCAGCGCGCGGTAATCGAGGCGGCGGTGGAACCAGTATTGATAGCCGGTGATGTTCTTCTGCATCGCGACGTTGACGAAGGGCTGATACAGCGGAATCCGCGGGATGTCGGTGAAGGCGAGATCGACCATGCCTTTGACGTCGGTGTCGTAGGTCGCCTTGTCGCCGGCCGCGGCGGCCGTGCGCGCGCCGTCGATCAGTCTGTCCATCTCCGGCGACTTGTAGCTCATGGTGTTGAAGACGGAATTGTTGCCGTGATAGCACCAGTAGAAGAAGTATTCGGGGTAATCGAGCCAGCCCGAGAACACGTTGGTGTAGAGCGGCATTTCCTTCTTGTTCAGCTCGGTGCGCCAGTTGGCGCCGGGCACCTTGTTGATCGTGGTCTTGATGCCGATCTGGGCGAGGCTCTCCTGCACCAGCACGCAAAGCGGCTCGTTGATCCCGGCGAAGTTGAGGTCGAACGAGATCGTGGTCTCGAAGCCGTCGGGATAGCCGGCCTCGGTCAGCAAGGCCTTCGCCTTCGCCATGTCGGTGAAATACTTGGTCGGCTGCGGCCACGCCACCTCGGTGGCCTTGCTGGCCGGCGCGCCGAACATCGGATTGGCGAGGCCGAACAGCACTACATCCATGATCTTCTGGTACGGCACCGCGTAAGCTATCGCCTCGCGCACCTTCGGATTGTTGAACGGCGGCTTGGTGACGTTCATGCCGAGATACTGGATGCCGTTGGAGAACGGCAGCGACACGATGTTGAGCTTGCCGGCCGCTTTCAGTTCCTGGAAATCCTTGTTCGGCAATTCATAGGAGATGTCGGCGTCGCCGCGCTCCAGCAGCGCCCGGCGGTTGCCGGCCTGCGGCACCATGCGCCAGATCACGCGCTTGATCTTCGGCAAGGGACCGCCGACCCACTCGTCGTTGCGCTCCATGATGACTTCGGTGCCCGCGGTCCACTTCGTCACCTTGTAGGCGCCGGAACCCGCGGTCTGCTGTTTTGTAAACTCGAGTCCCCAGGGGTCCTTCTCGGACGCGTTCTTCTTCACCAGCTCGGAATTGACGATGCAGGGCACGATGACGGCGAGATCGGGAATCGTCAGTTTGTCTTTCCTGGCAAAGTCGACACGGATCGTGTTGTCGTCGACGACGACGAACTGTTCGGCCTTGGTCAGCGAGCCCGCGCTCATCTGGAAGGTCGGGAAGCCACCGACGCTGACGGCGCGATCCAGCGACCACTTGGCGTCCTTGGCCGTTACCGGCGTGCCGTCGTGGAATTTCGCGTTCTTCTTCAGCTTGAAGGTCACCGACATGTCGCCGATGTTCATGTCCTCGGCGAGCTCGGGCTTGAACTTGTCGCGGTCGTAATACGGGACGCCGCCGGGACCTTCCTTCATCTCGTGGCTGATCAGGCGGTCGTAGCAATTCCACGACACTTCATAGCCGGGCACGTTGGTGCCGACGCCGTGGATGTCGAGATTGTTGGGGCCGCCTTCCGAAACGATCAGCAGCGTCTCCGACCGGGCGTCGGCCTTGGCCGCAGACCAGATCGCCGGCGCCGACGTGAGCGCGCTGGTCGCAGCCAATCCGGACACGGATTTGAGGAAATCGCGACGCTTCATGGGATGCTCCAACGCCTGAGGGACAACGGCTTTGGAGCTGGAATCGCAAGGTTCGTGCCAAACCTTAAGGGATTGCTAAGACACCGTTAAGGTATTGATATTTAGACGTGATATCGGGATTAGCCGATCCGGGGGCGAAGCGGCGCGCCCGTCACATTGCATACAAAGAGAATGGCTTGCTCATAAAATGGACAGCCTATTTCGTTGGCTCATTAATTGAGCGACGTTTCGTCGCATCTCCTCACACCGGCCAAACCAGATCCTGCAATTCGCGGAGGTCGCCGACTTGGTGCTGCCAGCCCTCGATGCAGATATGGCGGAGCGGATCGCTGGCACGATGCAGCAGCATCAGCGCCATCAGCCGCCGCTTCAAGGTGGCATCGATATAAGCGGCTGAATAACCGAATCCCTCCAACAGGCTCAAAACCCGGCGCGGCTTGCCCGCAGCCATGAAGGCGCTCGGACCCAGCAAGTCGTATTCACCCCAGCCGGTCATCACGTCCCCGAAGTCGATCAGCCCGGACAGCCGCCAATTCGCGCCGTCGCGGCTCAACAGGAAATTCTCCGGAATGTATTCACCGGTCAGGATCACCGGCGGCGTGTCCAGCGGAATCAGCGTGGGCACCTCGCGCAGGAGATCGTCCAGCCCATCGAGGAATTTCGGCGGCAAGCCGAGACGGACATGGCGCGCACGGCATCCCGCCATCTGCACCGCGATGAACCGGTCCCAGCGCGGCTCCATCAGGGAAAGCTCTCCCACCGGAACGCGCTGCACGTCCGCGATGGTCGCGCCGATCTGGGCGAGAACAATTTCCTTCTGATCTTCCGGCAAAGCTGGCCACGCGTCCCTACCGAGGACGCCGGATAGCCGCGTGATGACGAGATACGGCCAGCCGTCACGCTCGCCTTCGAACACGATTTCGGGGATCGAGATGCCAAGGCGGCCGCGCAGCAGCGCCAGCGATGCGCGCTCCGAAACAAACTGGCCGCGCAGCAAGGGCGGAAAAAGTTTCAGGATCACATCATCGCCGAGACCGATGACGAGATTGGTCCCGGTGGAGAAAATGTGCGGCGAAGCGGTCGGCAGGCCGTGGCCATGCGCAATATCGAGTGCCACCAGCAACCATTGCGAGGTGTCGGCGCGCCAGGCCTTGAACGCCTCGAAATTCGGTAGATCCGGCAATGGAAGCATCAGGAGCCCGGCCTAACTATTTTCGACGCGTTTTCTTCACGCGAACCGGTATCCACTTCGCTTAAAAACGCTATCTGTCCGGATTGGCGCGTTCGAACTGGCGTAGCATGCGGTTGCCGCGCTCGACGGCGAAATCGAGCGCGGCCTGGGCCGACCGTTTGCCACTGAAGGCCTGCTCCAGCTCCTCGTCGATGACGTCGCGGATCAGGACGAACGAGCCGAGCCGGATTCCCTTTGAATTGTCGGTCGGTGGCTTCAATGTCATCTGCTCGATCGAGATCGCAGCACCCGGATTGCGGTCGTAGAACCCCTGTGCGCGGGTGAGGTCGAAGGCGGCGCGGGTGATCGGCAGATAGCCGGTGTTCTGGTGCCAGGCGGCCTGGATTTCCGGCTTCGAAAGATAGGCAAAGAATTTTGCGACGCCGGCATATTCGGCGCGCGGCCGGTCGCGCAACACCCACAGGGTGGCGCCGCCGATGATGGTGTTTTGCGGCGCGCCCTGCACGTCGGGCCAGTACGGCATCATGCCGTAGCCGACCTCGAATTTCGAATTGGCCTTGATGTCGGCGCGCGTCGCCGACGAGCCGATGAAGATTCCGCACTCGCCTTTCTGAAAGCGCGGCTCGGCCGACTGCCCGCGGCCGCCATAGTCGAACACTTTCGTGGCCTGCCATTCCGCCAGTTGCGCAATGTGGCGCACCACCAGCGGGTTGTTGAAGGTGAGCTCGGCGTCGAGCCCGCCGAAGCCGTTGGCCCGGGTTGCCAGCGGCAGGTTGTGGAACGCCGAAAAATTCTCGACATTGATCCAGGACGGCCAGGATGTGGTGAGGCCGCAGACCGCACCGGCCGAGCGTAGCCGCTTCGCAGCGGTGCCGACCTCGGGCCAGGTCTTCGGCGCCGCCTCCGGATCGAGGCCCGCAGCGCGAAACATATCCTTGTTGTAATAAAGGATCGGCGTCGAAACATTGAACGGAAACGACAGCATGTTGCCGGCGACGTCGGAGTAGTAGCTGGTGACGGCGGGCAGATAGGCGCCCGGCGAGAACGGCTCCGACTGGTCGCGCATCAGCTCGAACACGGGATAGATCGCCCCCTTCGCCGCCATCATGGTCGCGGTCGCGATCTCGTTGACCTGAACGATGGCGGGCTGGCTGCGCGAACGGAAGGCGAAGATCGAGGCCGTCACCGTTTCGGTATAGTTGCCCTTATAGGCCGGCACGATCCGGTAGTCGGACTGCGAGGCGTTGAAACCGGCCGCCAGCTTCTCGACCTGCTTGCCGAGTTCGCCCGACATCGCGTGCCACCACATGATCTCGGTGGCGGCTTGCGCGGGCGACACCAGCCCGATGGCCGCGAGCGCTGTGAGCTGCAAGAATTTCAAGGTCAGTTTCACTGATGAACCACTCTGCTGCGCCGCTGCCCGCGATGAATTGGTTTAGCCGTCCTCTTAAATCCCCGGCACGGCAGTTTCAATGCGACTTTCAATCCGCCTTCCGTCCATCCGGAGCTTTGCAGCGCACAATCCACGATTGTAGCCGGGTCGACGCCTTGACTATCCCTTGGCTATCCCTTGATAGCCAACCCGCGGGAATTTCTGCTAAACCGCGTTGAACCTTTTCGTCCCGCCGCAGACTCCATCAACAAGGGGATTTGTTGCCAGTGTACCGCCGCGCTGACCTTTCGCGGACCATCAAGCTTGTTGTCGCGCTGTGTCTGACAGTCGTTTCAACGGGCGTTTTTGCGCGTGAATTTCGCGCCGCCGATACCCAGAACGAGGACTATCCGACCGTCCAGGCGCTGGGCTACATGGGCAGCCTGGTCTCGGAACGCAGCGGCGGCCGTCTCCAGATCAAGGTGTTCCATTCCCACCAGCTCGGCGAGGAGAAGGAGACCCTCGAACAGACCCGCGTCGGCGCGATCGATCTCAACCGGACCAACGTCGCCTTGATCGGGACGATGGTGCCGTCGATGAACGTGCTGGCGATGCCGTTTCTGTTTCGCTCGATCGAGCATCTGCAGAAAGTGCTGGATGGTCCGATCGGCAGTGAGATCCTGGACAGCTTCGAGCCCTACGGCTTCGTAGGGCTCGCATTTTACGATTCCGGCGCCCGCTCGATCTACAACAGCGTCCGGCCGATTCGTTCGATCGATGACCTCAAGGGATTGCGACTGCGGGTGCAGCAATCTGAACAGATGTCCGCGATGATCGGTGCGCTCGGCGCGGAGCCGGTCGAACTGCCCTATGGGCAGGTGCTGATCGGGCTCTCCACCAAGTTGATCGACGGCGCGGAGAACAACTGGCCCTCCTTCATCACCACCGATCACTACAAGTTCGCCGGCTTCTATACACTGACCAAACACACGATGAGCCCCGAAGTGCTGGTGATGTCGCAAAAGGCATGGTCGAGCCTGACACCTGAAGACCAGAGGATATTTCGTGAAGCGGCGCTGCGATCGAGCCGCTTCATGCGCGAGAAGTGGCGGGATCTCGAGGAGCGCTCGCGCAAGCGGGCGGAAGACGCCGGTGTCAGGATCATCACCGATATCGACCGCAAGCCGTTCGAAGCGGCGATGTCCGGGATCTATGCCAGGGCACAGCGCGACCCCGCGATGGCCGAGTTGATCGAACGCATTCGCAAGGTGGAGTGAATTGGCCGAGACGCCGCAACAGAACGGAGCAATGGAACGGCCGGCGAGCTTCGCCGCGCGCGGCCGTTTCCGCATCGTTCAGGTGCTGCGGGCGGTGCCGATCCGCTGGCGCATCCTGTCGATCGCGGGGCTAAACTCCGCGGTCGTCGTGGTGCTCGCCGCGCTGATCTGGAACGGCGCCGCGGTGCTGGGATCGGCCTGGGAAGATGTCCGTCAGGTGCGGGAATCCGACAAGATCCTGGCGCGGCTGGAAAGCGAAACCAGCCGCCTGCAGAACCTGATCCATCGCTACATCAACCAGCCGAGCCCGGAACTGTTCGCCGAAATCCTGCTGCTGCGCGAAGCCGTCCTCGGCACGCTCACCACGCGCGCATCGGCCGACCCGATGCTTTCAGGATCGGTCGAGCGGCTGGAGCACGTCACCGACCGCTTCCTCAACGGCTTCGGCGAATTGCGCGGGGTGCAGGCGACCATCACCAAGACCTACGAGCAGCAGGTGCTGGGCCCGGCCAAGGAGATGGCCGGGCTCTATTCCATCATCGAGGGCGCCACCGGCCACCGCGATGCACTGATCTGGCCGGCGCTCGGCAAATCCCGCGAGGCGTTCACGGGAATGCTGGTCGCCGCCAACTCCTATTACCTGTCGCTCGCCTCGGCCGCCGCCGAGGAGGCGCGCCGCAATACCGAGACGATCGAGAAAACCATTCCCGTCATGTCCGACCTCGCCGACAACGACCTGCAGCGCATGGCGCTGACGCGGTTGAACGCACGGACGCTGGCGCTGCGCGAGGGCTTTGCCAAGCTGACCGAGCAGCTCGCCAACCGGACCGAGCTGCTGCGCAACACCATCGACGCCAGCCAGGCCGATGCGATCGGCGTCATCGACGAGCTGTCGGTCAAGATGCGCCAACGCGAGCAGAAGGCGCAGGAGACCTTCGACCGGACGCTGTCGTCGATTTCGCGCCGGGTGCTGTCGATCGCGGTGATCTTCCTCGGCATCATCCTGTCCGCCGGCGTCCTGATCGCGCTGTCGATCCGCCTGCCGCTGCAGCAGATCATGGCGGCGATGCACGCGATCACGTCGGGCGACTACGACCGCGCCGTGCAGGGAACGACCGCCAAGGACGAGGTCGGCGCGATGGCGCGCGCGGTGGAGGTGTTCCGCGAGAACGCCATCGCCAAGCGCGCCACCGAAGACGAACTGCGCGCATCGAAGGAGAAGGCCGAGGGCGCGCTGCTCGAGCTCAACACCGCGCAGCAGAACCTGATCGACGCCGAACGGCTGGCCGCGCTCGGCGGCCTGGTCGCCGGTGTCGCCCATGAGGTGAACAACCCGATCGGCATCAGCCTGACGGTCGCTTCAAGTTTTGCGCGGCGCGCCGAAATGTTCGAGCAGGATCTGCGCACCGAGCCGTTGCGGCGCTCCAAGCTCGACGAGTTCGTCAAGACCTCGCGCGACGCCGCAGGGCAATTGGTGGCGAACCTGCATCGCGCCGGCGAACTGATCCAGTCGTTCAAGCAGGTCGCCGTCGACCGCTCGCACGCCGAGCGCCGGCAATTCTCACTCGGCGAAGCCACCGACCAGATCGTCGCGAGCCTGCGGCCGGTGCTGAAGAAGGCCGCGATCACGCTGTCGGTGGACGTGCCGGAGGGCCTGATGATCGACGGCTATCCCGGCTCCTACGGCCAGATATTAACCAATCTTTTCCTCAACGCCGCCAATCATGCCTTCGCCAACGGCCGTTCCGGGGCGATCACGATCACGGCGCGCGGCCGCGGCAGCGACGACGTCGAGATCATTTTCGCCGACAACGGGGCCGGGATGACGCCGGACGTGCAGCGGCAGGCGTTTGACCCGTTCTTTACGACGCGCCGCAACGAAGGCGGCACCGGACTGGGCTTGCATATCGTCTATAATCTTGTCACTCAACAACTCGGCGGCCGGATGATGCTGGAGTCAAGACTGGGACAAGGCACCACATTCCGCATTATCATGCCGAAAGTCGCCAAGGGCAGCCCCACACCAACAGACGCAGCAGCCGACGGAAATCCTCAATGGCCGAACAGGACGATGTCCTCCACCTGATCGACGATTCCGGAACTGTTCCGGAGGATTCGTCCGTCCGCAAATGGAAGATCGCCGTCATCGACGACGATGCTGCGGTGCATGAAGGCACCCGCTTTGCGCTGAGCGACTACAACCTCCACGGCGCAACGCTGGAAATCCTCTCGGCCTATTCCGCGGCCGAAGGCCGCACGCTGATGCGCAACAATCCCGACATCGCGGCCGTGCTGCTCGACGTCATCATGGAAACCGACGTCGCCGGCCTCGAACTCGTCGAATACATCCGCAGCGAACTCAAAAACGAGACCGTCCGCATCATCCTGCGCACCGGCCAGCCTGGCCAGGCGCCGGAGCGCCGCGTCATCGTCCAGTACGACATCAACGACTACAAGGCCAAGACCGAGCTGACGGCCGACAAGCTGTTCACCTCGCTGACGGCGGCGCTGCGCAGCTACCAGCAGCTCGAACGCATGGTGCAGACCCGGCGCGGGCTGGAAATCATCATCGACGCCGCCTCCACCCTGTACGACTTCAAGTCGATGCAGCGCCTCGCCGAGGGCGTGCTGACGCAACTCGCCTCGCTGCTCAACGTCGATTGCGCCGGCATCCTGGTGCTCCGCGACGACGGCAACGCCGACAGCGATTTCTCGGTGCTGGCGGGCTCCGGCTGCTACAGCCGCTTCATCGGCACCACCAGCTCGAAAGCGCTCGATCCGGATTTGCGGCAGATGGTGGAAGCCGCCTTCCTGCGCCGCAAGAACGAATTCGCCGACCACCGCAGCGTGCTCTATCTGCGCACCGGCAGCGGGCGCGAAGTCGTGGTGCTGCTGCAGGCCGAGCGACCGCTCTCCGACACCGACCGTTCGCTGGTCGAGATCTTCTCGAGCCGGCTCTCGATCGCGTTCGACAACGTCATCCTTTACCGGCAACTGCATGAGGCCAATACCCAGCTCGAGGACCGCGTCGCGCAACGCACCCGCGCGCTGATGCAGGCCAATCGCCGGCTCTCGGCGCAGTGGCTGCGGCTGCAGCGCGCCAACGGCTTCAAGAACGAAATTCTCGGCACTGTCGCACACGACCTGAAGAATCCGCTGGGCGTGATCCTCGGCCGCACCGAAATGCTCACCGAACTGATCGGCGCCGGCTCGCCCAAGGAAAACGTCTCCGCGCAGGTCGCGCACATCCGCGACGCCACCAAGCGCCTGACCTCGATGGTCGATCATCTGATTTCGGACGCGATGGCCGACGCCTTCGACATCACCATCCGTCGCGAGCCGGTCGATGTCGCCGCCCTCGTTGCCGAGGTCGTCGACGCCAACCTGCCCTCGGCGGTCAACAAGCAGCAGACGCTCAGCGTTTCGGCGCCGCCGAATTTCGTCACGATGTGCGACGCCGACCGGATCCGCGAGGCGATCGACAACCTCGTCAGCAACGCCATCAAATATTCGCAGATCGGCGGCAAGATCGCGGTGGCGGTCACCCATGAGGGCCACGACACCGTCATTCGCATCACCGATCAGGGCGCGGGATTGTCGCCGGAGGACCTCGGCCGGCTGTTCGGCCGCTTCCAGCGGCTTTCGGCCAAGCCGACTGCCGGTGAAAGTTCGACCGGCCTCGGCCTGTCGATCGTCAAGCGCATCATCGACATGCATGGCGGCCATGTGACCGCGGCAAGCGCCGGCCCCGGACAGGGCTCGACGTTTACGGTTACACTGCCCGCAACAGAGACGACATGACCCAGAGCCAACACATCATCATCGTCGACGACGAGGCGCCGGCCCGCGAAATGGTCGGCGATTACCTCAAGATGCACGGCTTTTCCGTGACGCTTTGCGACGGCGGCAAGAGCCTGCGCGGCGTGATCGAGACCAACGTGCCCGATCTCGTGGTGCTCGACCTCAACATGCCCGAGGAAGACGGGCTGTCGATCATTCGCGACCTCAAGAGCCGCATCAACGTTCCCGTCATCATGCTGACGGCGACCGCAAGCCCGATCGACCGCGTCGTCGGTCTCGAGCTCGGCGCCGACGACTACATCGCAAAGCCCTGCGAGCTGCGCGAATTGATGGCGCGCATCCGCTCGGTGCTGCGCCGAAGCGCGCCGGCCAAGACGGCCGCAGCGCCCGAAGCTGCGGCGGCGAAGGCGGAGAAGGAGCACCTGGTGCGGTTCGGCACCAAATGGCTCGATCTCGAGGCCCAGGCGCTGCGCGACGAAGAAGGCAACGAGCATCCGCTGACGGCCTCCGAATTCGGGCTGTTGAAGGTGTTCGCGGCCAACCCCAAGCGGGTGCTGTCGCGCGAGCGGCTCCTGGAACTGGCCAATGCGCGCGACGCCGAGGCCTTCGACCGCGCCGTCGACCTGCGGATCATGCGGATCCGGCGCAAGATCGAGATCGACCCGACCAAGCCCGCCGTCATCCGCACGATCCGGGGCGGCGGCTATCTGTTCTCGCCGACCGGCGACAAGGGCTAGGTCGCAGCCCCAGCGTCGGCTTCCGCGAAGCGTCTAACTTTCCGCGTATTGAAATTACTGGCATTTCGGCCCCGAATGTTTCGTCGCAGGCCCAGCGACGAAACAATTCTCCCCGGCACGAAACCATTTTTCCCTTTTGGTGCAGACGTCCCGAAACGTTGACTAACTAACAATCCTCCCAACGAACCGCCGCCAAGGCGAATTGGGAGCCTGTCATGCCGAACGTCATCGCCATCAACGCTGCAGCCCGCAAGTCGATCGTCGCGGCCCGCGCGACCTCTGATGAGATGCTGCTGGAGAGTATTGCCGAAGGCGGCCGTACCGCGATGCATGTGCTTTACTCCCGCCATAACGTCCGGGTTTACCGCTTCGTGCTGCGGATGGTGCGCGACACCACGTTGGCCGAAGACCTGGTCAGCCAGGTGTTCCTCGACGTCTGGCGGACCGCCTGCCAGTTTGAAGGCCGCTCCCAGGTCTCGACCTGGCTGTTGTCGATCGCCCGCTTCAAGGCGCTGACCGCGCTGCGTCAGCGCAAGCACGAGGATATCGACCAGGACGACGTGCTTGAGATCGCCGACGACGCCGATACTCCGGAAACGTCGCTCGACCGCAGCAACACCAGCGCCATCCTGCGCGCCTGTGTCGCCAAGCTGTCGCCGGCCCACCGCGAGATCATCAACCTCGTCTACTATCACGAGAAGTCGGTCGAAGAGGCCGGCGCCATCATCGGCATCCCGCAGAGCACGGTGAAGACCCGGATGTTCTACGCCCGCAAACAATTGGCCGACTTGCTTAAGGGCGCCGGGGTCGACAGCCTCGCTGCATAAAATACAGCATTTTCAACTGGCTAATAGGGCATCGGGAGCGGAAAACGGGCCAGTTTCGACGGACAAAAGATTACCGCCGGCGAAACAAATGAAACAATTGACGACATCCGGCGGAAAAACTCAGCCCCTATACCCTTAACTCAACAACGCAACACCAACGCCGAACAGGAGAGCCAACATGCTGAAGCCGTCCTTCCGCTTCTTCATTATCCCGCTCGGCGCCGTCTGCACCCTGGCCTCGCTGTCCGCCCAGAACGTCTCGCCCCGCGCCCAGCGCGATAGCGGCACCATGGTCGTCCGCGAACAGGTGATCGATTGCAGCACCCGGAACCCCAAGGAGGTCTGCGTGATCTCCGACGACAGCGGAACCAACCTCCGCTGAGACAGTTTTTACTGTGACTTTGAATTGCTAGCCGACCGATCTTCAACCTCCCAAGTTACCTCCAACGACCCGGCCGGGATGCCCCCCAGCCGGGTCGCTCTGTATTTGGACCCCGGTCATGTACGCAGGCTTGGCGAGTTGAGGCGCGCGGGTACTATCGTCAAACCCGGCGTGATAGTCTCCGCACCGGATGAATTGTGACGGATGGTGCGCGATGTTCGAAGGCTGGGATGCGGTTGTATTGGCCCGGGCGCAGTTCGCCTTCACGATGTCGTTCCACATCATATTTCCCGCCTTCTCGATCGGGCTCGCCAGCTATCTGGCGGTGCTGGAAGCGCTGTGGCTCGCCACCGGGCGCGAGGTATTCATCAACCTGTTCAATTACTGGCTGAAGATCTTTGCCGTCGCCTTCGGCATGGGCGTGGTGTCAGGGATTGTGATGTCCTACCAGTTCGGCACCAACTGGTCGGCCTTCTCGGACAAGACCGGCCCGGTGATCGGCCCGCTAATGGCCTATGAGGTGCTGACCGCGTTTTTCCTGGAGGCGGGCTTCCTCGGCGTCATGCTGTTCGGCCTCGAACGCGTCGGCCACCGCCTGCATTTCCTGGCGACACTGATGGTCGCGATCGGCACCTTGATTTCGGCGTTCTGGATTCTGTCCGCCAATTCCTGGATGCAGACGCCGGCCGGCTACGCCATCAATGCCGACGGGCAGTTCGTCGCCGCCGACTGGCTCAAGGTGATCTTCAACCCGTCATTCCCGTACCGGCTCGTGCACATGGTGCTGGCGGCATATCTGACCACCGCGCTCGTGGTCGGCGCGGTCGGCGCGTATCATCTGCTGCGCGACCGGCACCTTGCCGGCCCCCGCGTGATGTTCTCGATGGCGATGTGGATGGCGACGCTGGTCGCGCCGATCCAGATTCTTGCCGGCGACCAGCACGGGCTCAACACACTGGAGCATCAGCCGACCAAGATCATGGCGATGGAAGGTCACTTCGAGAGTCACAAGGACGGCGCGCCGCTGATCCTGTTCGGCCTGCCCAATCAGACCGCCGGCAAGGTCGACTACGCCGTCGAAGTGCCGAAACTGGGTTCGCTGATCCTCAAACATTCGCTCGACGCGCCGCTGGCCGGCCTCGACACGGTGCCGCGTGAAAACTGGCCGCCGGTGCCGATCACGTTCTGGTCGTTCCGCATCATGGTCGGGCTGGGATTCCTGATCATGGGGCTCGGCCTGTTCAGCCTGTTGATGCGTCTGCGCGGCAAACTCTATGAAACCCGGCTGTTGCACATGTTCGCGCTGGCGATGGGCCCCGCCGGCTTCATCGCGGTGCTGGCCGGGTGGATCACCACCGAGACCGGACGGCAGCCGTTCACCGTGTACGGGCTGTTGCGCACGGTGGAATCGGCTTCCCCGCTCGCCGCGCCCGCGGTCGGCTCCTCGCTGATCGCTTTCATCATCGTCTATTTCGCGGTGTTCACGGCCGGCGTGATCTACATCCTGCGCTTGATGGCCTCGCCGCCGCATCACGGCGAACAGGGCCCGCGCAGCGACATCCCGGCGCGCGCCGCCGGCATCACGCCCGCCGCGGGTGCGGCCGCCGAAGGAGGCGCGCGATGATCCCGATCGATCTTCCCACTATCTGGGCCTTCATTATCGCCTTTGCGGTGTTCGTCTATGTCGTGATGGACGGCTTCGATCTCGGTCTCGGCATCCTGTTTCCGCTGTTTCCGCAAAAGGCCGATCGCGACGTCATCATGAACAGCGTCGCCCCGGTTTGGGACGGCAACGAAACCTGGCTGGTGCTCGGCGGCGGCGGCATGATGGCGGCGTTCCCGCTGGCCTATGCGGTGCTGATGCCGGCGCTCTACACGCCCATGATTGCGATGCTGCTCGGCCTGGTGTTCCGCGGCGTCGCCTTCGAATTCCGCTGGCGCACGACGCAAACCGGCAGCAACCGCTGGGACATCGCCTTTGCCGGTGGGTCGCTGCTGGCGACCTTGGCGCAGGGCATCGCGCTCGGCGCCATCCTGCAGGGCGTGCATGTCGACGGACGGCATTATGCCGGCGGCTGGTGGGACTGGCTGACGCCGTTCAGTATCCTGACGGGCGCGGCGCTCGTCATCGGCTATGCCCTATTAGGGGCGACGTGGCTTGTCATGAAGACCGAAGGCGCGCTGCGCGATCGCGCCTATCACCTGAGCTGGCTGTTGCTGCTGGCGATGTTAGGGGCCATCGGCGCCGTCAGCATCGCCACCCCGTTCCTGCATGTGCAGTACACCCATCGCTGGTTTGCGTGGCCGAACATCATCCTGACCGCGCCGGTACCGATCGCGGTGGCCGGCGTCACCGTCCTGCTGCTGCGCAGCCTCGCCAACAAATACGACTTCCAGCCGTTCTTCCTGACGCTGGCGCTGTTCGCATTGTCCTATGCCGGCCTCGGCATCAGCATGTACCCCTATATCGTGCCGCAGAGCATCACGATCTGGCAGGCGGCTTCGCCCGAGAACAGCCAGATATTCATGCTGTTCGGCGTCGCCGTGCTGATACCGCTGATCCTCGGCTATACCGCTTGGGCCTACTGGGTGTTCCGCGGCAAGGTGAAGCCGGAAAGCGGGTATCATTGACGTCGCGGGAGCCAAATCCGCGTCCCCTTCGACAGCGCCTGCTGTGGTTCGCCACGCTTTGGCTCGGCGGGGTCGGCACCGTCGCCCTGATCTCGTTTGGCCTGCGGCTCTGGATCGCACCGAAATGAGCCCGCCATGACGCCCCCATGAATTGGGCGGCCGACAAAAATATAAGGCATTTCAGTGACCTATCCGCCACATTCGCCCTAAACTTGCCATCAAGCTGGCCCTGAGATTTGATGGTTCCGCTGATTTGGCCTTCGGCCAAGAGGCCACCAAGGAGAACTCCGCGATGACGAAGTTTCGGCACCTGATCTGGATGTTGATCGCAACAGCCGGTCTGATCCTTTCGACCTCGCAAAGCCAGGCGCAATTGCGCCAGCCCGACGTCGGCGACCAGCCGGGGTTGATTGCCGATGACTCGGTCGAACTGGATCCGGAGTTCAAGAAGACGGCGGTGCTCTATCGCACCAGCGAACCGGCCGGCACCATCATTATCTCCACCGCGGAGCGGCATCTCTATCTGATCCAGGGCAATGGCCGCGCGCTGCGCTACGGCATCGGCGTCGGCCGCGACGGATTTCAATGGCAGGGGCTGGTGAACATCACCCGCAAGGCGGAGTGGCCGGACTGGACGCCGCCGCCGGAGATGATTCAGCGCCAACCCTATCTGCCGCGCTTCATGGCCGGCGGCCCGGGCAACCCGCTCGGCGCACGCGCGATGTATCTCGGCACCACCGTCTATCGCATTCACGGCACCAACCGGCCCGACACCATCGGCACCGCCGTCTCCTCCGGCTGCTTCCGGCTGGTCAACTCCGACGTCGCCGACCTCTACGAGCGCGTTCCGGTCGGCACCAAGGTGATCATCCGGCAGAAGCCGGAACTGTAACGGCGACGCCTGCTCCCTCTCATTAGCCGATCCATTTCCCTGAAATTGGTGAGTTAAAAAATGCTACGTACATTTCGAGGCGGCCTCCTGATTGGTCTGGCGGTCGCAGTCGCGATCCTGGCCGGTGCCATCACCTATGAGCGCTATGACACCAAGACCCTGAAGCGAACGATCCGGCGCGGCGAAGTGCTGTGCGGCGTCAACAAGGGCCTGCCCGGCTTCTCGAACCCCGACGACAAGGGCGACTGGACCGGCTTCGACGTCGATTTCTGCCGCGCGGTGGCGGCGGCGATCTTCGACGATCCCAAGAAGGCGAGTTTTGTGCCGCTGGACGCCAACGAACGCTTCAAGGAACTGCAGAACCGCAAAGTCGACATCCTCTCGCGCAACTCGACCTGGAGCATGTCGCGCGAGACCAATTACGACCTCTACTTCCCGGCGGTCGCCTATTATGACGGCCAGGGCTTCATGCTGCCGCAGTCCCGCAAGATCGATTCCGCGCTGGACCTGAACGGCAGCAAGGTGTGCGTCCAGGACGGCACGACCACGCTGCTCAACCTCGCGGACTATTTCCGTGCCAACAACATGAAATACACGGAGATGAAGTTTCCGAAGCTGGAAGAGGTGGTCAAGGCCTACGAGTCCGGCAAGTGCGATACCTTTACCGCCGACGTTTCCCAGCTCTACGCGCTGCGGCTGAATCTGACCCAGCCGGCCGACCACGTCATCCTGCCCGACGTCATCTCCAAGGAGCCGCTCGCCCCCGTGGTGCGCCAGCGTGACGACGACTGGATGATGCTGGTGAAGTGGACGCTGTATGCGATGGTCAACGCCGAGGAACTCGGCATCACCTCGAAGAATATCGACGAGGCGATGAAGTCGAAGAAGCCGGATGTAATGCGGCTGGTCGGCACCGAGGGCACCTACGGCGAAGACCTCGGCCTGTCGAAGGACTGGGCCGCCCGCATCATCCGCCACGTCGGCAACTACGGTGAAGTCTACGACCGCAATGTCGGCTCGGGATCGCGCCTGAAGATCCCCCGCGGCCTGAACTCGCTGTGGAGCAACGGCGGCATCCAATACGCCCCGCCGATCAGGTAAATCTCTCCACCGTCATTGCGAGGAGCGTAGCGACGAAGCAATCCATACTTTCTTTGTGGCCATGGATTGCTTCGCTTCGCTCGCAATGACGGGGTTGCCTCAATAACTCTTCATCCGCGCCAGTTGATCGGCGTGGTAGTTCGCATCGCCGAACAATTCCTGGCAGACCCGCGCACGCTTCATGAAGAAGCCGATGTCGAACTGGTCGGTCATGCCCATGCCGCCATGCATCTGGACGCCTTCCTGGACCGCCCGCGTCGCGGTGGTGCCGGCGCGGGCCTTGGCGACCGCCACCGCGGCACTGGCGTGATCGAAATCACCGTCGAGCGTCTGCAGCGCCTTCAGCACCGCCGCGCGGGTGATCTCGATATCGATATAGAGTTCGGCGGCGCGATGTTGCAGCGCCTGGAATTCGCCGATCAGCTTGCCGAACTGCTTGCGCTCCTTGAGATACGTCACGGTGCGGCCGAATACTTCTTCGCTCAGGCCCACCATTTCGGACGCCACCGCGCCGCGGCCAATGTTGAGCACGCCTTCCAATAGCGCCCCGCCCTGATCGACCTCGCCGAGCACTTGATCGGCGTTGACCTCAACATTGGCGAATTCGATCCGCGCCGCGTTGTGTGAATCCACCATCGCGGTGCGCTCGATCGCAACGCCCTTGGCCTTGGGATCGACCAGGAACAGCGTCAGCCCGTTACGCTCGCCGGCGGCGCCGCCGGTGCGCGCCGCCACGATCAGGAGATCGGCGGTGTGACCGTCGACCACAAACGCCTTGGCGCCATTCAGCTTGAAGCCATTGCCGGATCGCACCGCCTGCAATTGGATCTGCAGTGGACGATGTTTGGTGCCCTCGTCGATCGCGAGCGCGGCCAGCAGCGAGCCGTCGGATATCTTCGGCAGATGCGCCGACTTCTGCGCGTCGCTGCCGCCGCGCGACAGCGCGGAAGCGGCCAGCACCGCGGTCGCGAGATACGGCGACGGCATCAAGGTGCGGCCGATCTCCTCCATCACCACGCCGGCCTCGACGCAGCCGAGCCCGCTGCCGCCAAAATTCTCCGGCACCAAGAGCCCGGCAAATCCCATCTCGGCAAACGCTTTCCAGAGCTCGCGGGAAAACCCGGTTTCGTCCTTGGCGTCGCGCAGTTGCCGCAGATGCGACACCGGCGCCTTGTCGCTGATAAGGCCGCGCGCGCTGTCGCGCAGCATGGATTGTTCTTCGGTGAGGACGAGTGCCATTGAGGAATTCCGGTTTAGAAGTGAAATAGACTGCATCGTCGTCCCTGCGAAAGCAGGGACCCATACTCCGCGGCGCCGCGATGAAGAGATGGAGTGAGCGTCACGATAAATACTTAACAGCGGTGGTTATGGGTCCCTGCTTTCGCAGGGACGACGTGAGAGCGATGACAGTAGCTACGCCCCCGGCAGATCGAGGATGCGCTTGGCGACGATGCCGAGCATCACCTCGCTGGTGCCGCCTTCGATCGAATTGGCCTTGGTACGCAGCCAGGCGCGCGGGCGGGCGCCACCGCGTGAGCGTTCGCTTTCCCATTCCAGCGCATCGGCGCCGCCAGCCGACATCAGGATTTCGTAGCGGCGCTTGTTGAGCTCGGTGCCGTAATATTTCATCGCCGAGGAAAACGCCGGATGCGACTCGCCGGCCTTAGCGAGATCGACCGCGCGTTCGGCGGCCGCCGACAGCGCCGCCTCGTCGATCTCGAAGGCCGAGATCTGGCTGCGCAGCATCGAGTCCTCCAGCCGGCCCTGCTCGTCGGTGCCGACGGAATCGGCGGCGACCTGGCCGAGCGGCCGGCCGACGCCGCGCTCGCCCATGCCCGAGATCATCGCGCGCTCGTGCTGCAGCAGATATTTCGCGACATCCCAGCCGCGGTTGACGGTACCGACCACATGCGATTTCGGCACCCGCACGCCGTCGAAGAAGGTTTCGCAGAACGGCGAGTAGCCGGAGATCAAGAGGATCGGCTTGGTCGAGACACCCTTCGACGTCATGTCGAACAGGATAAAGCTGATGCCGTCATGCTTCTTGGCTGACGCGTCGGTGCGCACCAGGCAGAAAATCCAGTCGGCGTAATTCGCATATGATGTCCAGATCTTCTGGCCGGTGATGACGAAATCGTCGCCGTCGCTCTCGGCGCGGGTCTGCAGCGAGGCGAGATCCGACCCGGCGTTCGGCTCGGAATAACCCTGGCACCAGCGAATAAGTCCGGCGGTGATTTTCGGCAGATGTTCCTTCTTTTGCGCGTCGGTGCCGTACTGCAGCAGTGCCGGCCCGAGCATGGAAATGCCGAACGAGACCAGCGGCTGCCGTGCGCCGATCGCCGCCATCTCCTGGCGCACGATCTTGGCCTGCTCGCCATCGAGGCCTCCGCCGCCATATTCCTTCGGCCAGTGTGGCACGGTCCAGCCCTTGTCACGCATCCGCTCGAACCAGACACGCTGAGGTTCGGACGAGAACTTGGCGTTGCGGCCGCCCCAGAAGGTGTCGCCCTCCGAGGTCATCGGCCGCCGCATCTCCGGCGGACAATTGGCCTCCAGCCAGGCGCGGGTCTCACGGCGAAAGTTTTCCAGATCGGACATATCGGCGTTTCCATGTGGGAATGTTGGATCGACCTTAGCTATCGCATTGCGGAATTCAATATGTCTCTGCGCTGCGCCATGCCCTGACCGCGGTGGTCATAGTCCCTATTCAGGTGTATCGCAGGGCGCGCAACGATTGAAAAACAAGAGGAAACGGACATGCGGCTGAAGTTGCTTTCGCCTGGCGAAATGAACGCCGAGCAAAAAGAAACCTACGACGAGTCGATCGCCGGCAAGCGCGGCGCCCCGCCGGCGCCGATGATGGCCTGGCTCAACAGTCCCCCGATGGCGAAGCATGCCACCCGGCTGGGCGAGCAGCTTCGTTTCAACACCATCTTTCCGGCAAAATTGTCGGAGATTGCGATCCTCGTCACCGCGCGGCACTGGACCTCGCATTACGAATGGTACGCCCACAAGCGCCTGGCGCTGAAAGGCGGCATGGACCCGAAGATCATCGACGACATCCGCGATCGCCGCACGCCGACCTTCGACGATCCCAAGGGCAAAATGATCTACGACGTCGCCAAATCGCTGCACGAAGGCCACGGCGTTTCCAAGGCGCTGTACGACGAGGCCGTGAAGGTGCTGACCGAACGCGGCATCGTTGAAGTCATCGGGCTGTGCGGCTATTACACGATGGTGTCGATGACGCTGAATACGTTTGAGTTCGGGCTGCCCGAGGGCGAAGTCTCCGACCTTGCGTAAGGGATGAGCGCTGCATAGATCGCGTTCAGGCGCGATCTATGCCCGGAAGAGAGATAGCGAGACTGCATGTCCCAAAACCCGCCCATCATTGCCGGTACGCGGATCGGGCATGTTCATCTCAAGGTCGCCGATCTCGACCGCGCGCTGGGGTTTTACTGCGGTGTGCTCGGCTTCGAGGTGATGCAGCAGATGGGCTCGGCCGCGGCGTTCATTTCGGCCGGCGGTTATCACCACCACATCGGTCTCAACACCTGGGAAAGCAAAGGCGGCCACCCGCCGCCGCCGGGCACCACCGGGCTGTTCCACACCGCGATCCTCTACCCCACCCGTCCGGCGCTGGCTGACGCGCTGCACCGCGTGATCCAGGCCGGCATCCAGCTCGACGGCGCCAGCGACCACGGTGTCAGCGAGGCGCTCTACTTACGCGATCCCGACGAGAACGGTGTTGAGCTCTATCGGGACCGCCCCAAGGAAGAGTGGCCGCGCACGCCTGACGGCGCGCTGTCGATGTTCACAAAGCGGCTCGATCTGGACGATTTGCTGCGCGCCCGCGAACCATGATCAGCACTGCGGCCGTCAACTCGACGCCGATGCAGCCGTAGAACGGCAGCGCGTAACTGCCGGACATATCGCGCAGCAGGCCGATCACCCCGGGACCGAACGCGTAGGTGATCTGGTTGATCGCGGTGATCAGGCTGACCAGCACGCCGAATGAACGCGGGTCGAACTCGCGCTGCACGATCAGCGACGGCAGCGTGATCAGGTTGCCAACCGAAAATCCGAACACCGCGCAGGCGGCGATGACGGCGATATCATTGTGCACGTTGATCAGGACCAGCAGCGCGCCGGCCTGGCTGATGAACGACAGCGACGACGCCAGCCGCTGATGGAGCCGGTCGATCACAAAGGAAAACAGCACGCGGCCGACCACCGCCATCGCCGTCAGGACGGCGACTGCAAGGGCAGCCTTCTCGCGTCCGATCCCCGAGTCCAGAAACGAGATCAGGTGGACGATGAAACCGACTTGCGCGAACAGCACCAGCGCGAACGCAATCGACACCGAGAGGAAGCCGATATCGCGAAACGCCTGCGCCCGGATCTGCGTCGGCGACGGCGCATCGGCCGCGGCCACGGAACCCGCATAGGCGTGAACCGGCGGCCGTCCGACGAAAATCAGGATCACCGGCACCATCAGCGCGACCATCACGACGGCTGACGCGATCATCGCACCCGAGAAGCCGAAATAGCCGATCGCGGCCACCAACAAGGGCACGCCGACGATGCCGCCAAAACTGGCGCCGTTCAGCGCCAGGCTGATCGCCATGCCGCGCTTCTTGTCAAACCAGAGCCCGAGCGTATTGTTGATGATGCTGAGGCTGGTGCCGGCCCAGCCGAACGCCAGCACCGCGTTGGCGAGAAAGAGCTGCCAGGGCTCGTTGACCTGACCGATCGAGATCGCGGCCGCTGCCATCGCGAAGGTGCCCGCGATCAGGCACTTGCGCGGACCGAACGCCTTGATCGCCTCGGCGACAAAGGCAACCAGCGCGGCGCCGAACAGATAGAAGAAGGTCGTGCCGGACGAGATCAGCGACGCCGGCCAGCCGTGCAGCCGATGCAGTTCGGCGACATAGACGCTCTGGCCGTAGAAGCCGAGCCCCCAGCCGAACGTCGCCAGCAGGAAACAGACGACGACAATGCGCCAGCCGTCGTAGCGGATGGAGGTTTCGTCCAACGTGATGTGACTGGAAGCGTCCAACGATCAACCCTCTTGAGCAGCGATCACACGCAAAGAGGTTCTTCGCGCTTCTACTGCAGCAAGTCGATAGCCACCCTCCAAGGTGCAAGGGTCATCGCTTCGATGCCCATCGAACTGTCAGCAGCTGTCAGCTAGCCCGCCTTCGGAATCAGATGCTGGGCTCGGGAAACTCGTCCACGGCCTGCAGGCTCGCCCGCCGCTTCGAAAACGACGCGAACAGCAGGATTCCGAGCCCCAGCAGCACCGGCGGGAACACCACCATGTTGACGGCGGACCAGCCGTAATGGGCCAGCAACTGGCCGGACGAGAACGAGCCCACCGCCATCATTCCGAACACCAGGAAGTCGTTGAAGGCCTGCACCTTGTTGCGTTCCTGCGGCCGGTGCGTCTCCAGCACCAGCGCCGAGGCGCCGACGAAGGCGAAGTTCCAGCCGATGCCGAGCACGAACAGCGTCGCCCAGAAATGCATCGCGGTGATCCCGGACAGACCGATCGCCGCCCCCGTGGCCTCCAGAACCAGGCCGAGCGCGACGATCCTGGGCGCACCAAAGCGCGCGATCAGCGAGCCCGTGAAGAAGCTCGGTCCGTACATCGCCACGATGTGCCACTGAATGCCGAAATTGGAATCGCTGACCGTGAGCCCGCACATCTTCATCGCCAGCGGCGCCGAGGTCATCACCAGGTTCATCATCGGATAGGCGATCACCCCGCACATCGCCGCCGCAATGAAGCGCGGCTGCCGCGCGATCTCGAACAGCGGCCGGCCGCCATGCAGATCGGCCGCTGCAGGCTTCGGCGCGTCGACGCCCGACAGCACCGCCATCGCCACCAGCGCAACGAGGGCCTGCATCACGAAGCTGAAGGCGAACAGGTAAGGCGGCCAGATATCCATGGTCCATTGCACAAGCTGCGGACCGAGCACGCCGGCGAACACGCCGCCCGCCATCACCCAGGATACGGCCTTGGGCCGGAACGCGGCGCTGGCGCCATCGGCCGCCGCGAAGCGATAGGATTGCGACACCGCGCCATAGAGCCCGCCGAGGAAGGTCGCGCCGCAAAACAGCCAGAACGACGCATGCAGGATCGCAAACGCACCGAGCGCGCCGGTCAGTACGCCGCAGAAGGTGCCGATGATGAAGGCGACACGGCGGCCATAGGCGCGCGAGATGGCGCCGGTCGGCAACGTGCCGGCGGCGAGGCCGAGCACGTACATCGACAGCGGCACGGTGGCGAGCGAGATCGACGGCGCCAGCGTCGCGCCGACGATCGAGCCGGTGGCGAAAATCACCGCCGAATTGGCGCCGGTCAGCGCCTGCGCCGCGGCCAGGCGCAGCACGTTGGCGCGCGCCCGCGCGTCATCAGCGATCTCTTGCGTGGCTGTCGTATCCAACATCGGCCATTCCCGCCCGGCAGGCCCCCGACGAAGAGAGCCTTGAATCATTTTCGGCACTATGGAGACGTGCGCCCGGGCTATCAACCGACGCAAATGGGCGCGCGCTATGCACCGGCGTCACCCTTAGGTGATCGCCGCGTCACCTCTTGGTGATCGCCGCGTCACCCCTGGTGATCGCAGCGTCACCCCTTGGTGATCGCCCCCGCGTCGCCCTTTGTCGATCGCGCGAAGGCCAGAATCAGGTTGTTGGCGGGCATTTCCACGGTTTCGACCAGAGCGAGGCCAACGCCATCGGCCAATGACCTGATATCTCCGATGTCGCGCACACCCCATTCGGCATCGCGCTCGCGCAGGCTGGTGTCGAACACGGCATTGCTGAGCGCGGTGTGCTTGCCGTCACGCTTGAACGGCCCGTAGAGAAATAGCCGCCCGTCCAGCCGCAGGTATCGCGCAGCACCGGCAAACAGCCCCTCAGCCACGCGCCACGGCGCGATGTGAACGACGTTGGCGCAGAACACCGCCAGCAGTTCGCCGGGGCCGCTGCCGTCCTGCATCGCCGCGCACCAAGCGGGATCGGAAAGGTCGATCGTGAGCGGCGGACGGATGTTGGGAAGGCCGGCATGGTCACGCCACGCCGCGATGCTGCTCAGATGGCGCTCGTTGGTATCGCTCGGCCACCAGGTGAGGTCGGGAGTTTGCTTTGCAAAATGGACCACGTGCTGGCCGGTGCCGCTGCCGGCCTCCAGCACATCGCCGGATTTGCCGGCGAGGAATTTCCGCAACACCGCCCAGATCGGCTCGTGGTTGCGGTGGAACGCCGCCGCATCCAGCCGTCCGTCGGGCTCGACCGGCCGGCCATCCTTGCCGAACTCAACGACATATTCCGCCATGGCAGTCTTATACCGTATCGGCGGACGATGGCAGCAACCAAAGTCGCCGCCGGCGGCGGTGCGTCACTTCAGATCCCCGCAATAGATTTCCTTCAGCAATTGCAGAACGCGCAAGGCATTCCGGTCGACAACGCGGTAGTGTAGCGTCTGCGAGGCCCGCCGGAATTCGACCAGACCGTCGGCGCGCAATTTTGCAAGGTGCTGCGACAGAGCCGACTGGCTGAGCTTGGCGACGCCGACGAGTTCACCGACGGTCATCTCGCCACGCGCTGCCAGAAAGCAAAGCACCAGCAAACGCTTCTCGTGACCCAGCAATTTGAGAAGTTGCGCGGCCTCACCGGCCTGCTTCGCCAGTTTCTTCAGTGACGCCGCGTCGTCGGCGCCGGTTCTCGGGGGTGTCTTCGTGGCTTTTGCCGCGGCGGCTCGCATTGCTTCATTTCCAATCGGTACCGGCGCCGACCAAGGCACCTGGAGCAGTTTACCGCGCCCATGATTGTTTAGCATTGACTAAATTAGTGAATGCCGATAGGTCTGAAAAAAAGCAACAAATCATGCGGCTACATGGCCGCGGGGAGAAGGAAACATGCGGCCCAGCTCCTGGCGCAGCATATCTCTATCGTCGAACGTTGCCGGCACGCCGCTCGGACGACGCTCCTTTCTGGGGCTCGGCGCCGCATTGACCGGCAGCCTCGCGATCGGCGCGAAGCCAGCCAATGCCGCGCCCGCCTCCCCGCCTGCGGATGCACCCTGGTCGCAATCGCTCGGCGCAGGCGTGGTCGATCGGCCCTATGGCAGGCCCGCCGACACCGAGGCCGGCGTCATCAGGCGCAACGTTCCGTGGCTGACCGCCGGGGCCGAATCTTCCGTCAGCTTTTCACCGCTGCAGGACCTGCACGGCATCATCACTCCCAATGGCCTGTTTTTCGAACGCTATCATGCTGGACGGCCAGACATCGATCCCGACCAGCACCGATTGATGATCCATGGCCTGGTCGAGCGTCCGCTGGTCCTCACCATGAAGGACATCGTGCGCTTTCCATCAACGTCGCGCATCCATTTCATCGAATGCCCGGCCAATGGCGGCATGGAATGGCGCGCCGCGCAGGTCAACTCGCTGCAGTTCAATCATGGCATGATCAGTTGCGCGGAATGGACCGGCGTGAGGCTATCGACCCTGCTCGACGAGGTCGGGGTCAGGAAGGAAGCGAAATGGGCGATGGTCGAGGGCGCCGACGGCGCGCACATGAACCGCAGCCTGACGCTCGACAAATGTCTCGACGATTGCCTTGTGGTCTACGCACAAAATGGCGAGGCACTGCGGCCGGAACAGGGTTACCCATTGCGGCTGGTGGTGCCGGGCTGGGAAGGCAACGTCAACATCAAGTGGCTGCGACGGATCAAGCTCGGCGACAGGCCCTGGTTTTCCCGCGAAGAAACCTCGAAATATACCGACCTGATGCCGGACGGCACCTCACGCGGGTTCACCTGGCTGATCGACGCCAAGTCGGTGATCACATTCCCCTGTCCGGAAAAGCCGCTCACGGGCCCGGGCCTCTATGAGATCAGGGGATTGGCGTGGACCGGCAATGGCAAGGTCAAACGTGTCGACGTCTCGACCGACGGCGGCGTCAACTGGCAGACCGCACGGCTGCATGAACCGGTACTGTCGAAGGCGCTGACAAAATTCACGCTACCCTGGCAATGGGACGGCCAGCCCGCGCTGCTGGAATCGCGGGCGATCGACGAAACCGGCTACGTGCAACCGACCATTGCGCAACTGCGGACGCAGCGTGGAACGAATTCGGTCTATCACAACAATTCGATCCAGACCTGGCAGATCAAGCCTGACGGGAGCGTATTTGATGTTCAGCTCGCGTGAACATTCCATGCTGCTCGGCTTTGGCCTGAACTTTGGCCTAGTCTTGGGCCTGATGCTGGCCGCCGGCACCTTCGCAGGCGCAGCAGAGCCCGGACACTTTGGTTATGGCAACAAAGCCACGCCCGAACTGATCGCCGGATGGAATATCGACGTGCGCGGAGACGATGGCGTTGGTCTGCCCGCCGGCAGCGGCACTGTTGAACGGGGCGCGGATGTATATGCCGAGCAGTGCGCCGCCTGCCATGGAACCTTCGGCGAAGGCGAAGGCCGCTTTCCCAAACTGGTCGGCGGCAAGGGAACGCTCAGGGGGGAACGGCCCGAGCCGACGGTCGGCAGCTACTGGCCGTTTGCGCCGACCTTATGGGATTACATTAACCGCGCCATGCCGATGCCCGCGCCGCACACATTGTCAGCCGATGACGTTTATGCTTTGACAGCCTATATTCTGAACCTGAACGACATCGTTCCGAATGAATTCGTTGCCGACCGGACCAGTGTGCCCACAGTCAAAATGCCCAATCGCGAAAGTTTCATCTGGACCGATCCAAGACCTGATACGATGGCCAAGCCATGCATGAACGCCTGCAACGATCCTGCGGAAACAAGGATTGTGTCCACGGCCGAAGGCAAGCAATTGACGCCGCGCACGACGGGACCGCTCGATACCATGCAGTCAAAGTAGAAAACGGGAACGCCATTGACCAAGCGCCTTTCAACGAAGCCTGTCACTAGTCCGGCGCTCGTCCTGCTGTTGCTGGCTGGTATCGTGGCATTCGCAAATCCTGCCCATGCGCAGTCCGCGGCCGCCGAAGGCCAGAAGATCGCTTTCGACCGCAGCAAGGGCAACTGCCTGACCTGCCATGTCATCAAGGGCGGCGACCTGCCCGGCTCGATCGCGCCGGAACTGGTCGACATCAAGAGCAAATATCCCAATCGCGCCGATCTCGTCGCCATTCTGACCGACGAAACCCTACGCAATCCGCTGACCGTGATGCCTCCGTTCGGACGAAACCGGATTCTGACCGAGCAGGAGATCAACGCGGTGGTGGATTTCCTGCAGACGCTGTGACGCAAAGCCGTGGCGCGCGAGCGCACGCGCGAGGAGATTTTCGATGGACAGGACTGACACACGGTTTTCAGCCCCGCGGCGGCTGATCCTGCAAGGCATCGGTGCGGTCGCACTGCTCGGCCTTGGCAATATCCCGTTCGTGAGTGGCGCGTTCGCCGCCGCTAACGACAAATATCCGGAAGAGGCCTTCAAGGCCAAAAGCGAGGCCGATGCGATCAAGGCGCTCTACGGCAAGACCGCGGAGGCTTCCGACAAGGTCAAGCTCGATGCGCCCGAGATCGCCGAGAACGGCGCCGTGGTGCCGGTATCGGTGACGACAACGCTTCCCGACGTGACCTCGATCTCGTTCCTGGTCAGCGAAAATCCGGTCGTGCTGGTGGCGTCCTACAAGATTCCCGCAGGCACGATGCCCAGCGTCGCCAATCGCATCAAGATGGCGAAGACTAGCAACGTCATCGTCGTCGTCGAAGCCGGCGGCAAGGTCTACAGCACCACCAAAGAGGTCAAGGTCACCGTCGGCGGCTGCGGCGGCTAACGCGCATGACCCGGAAAAGTGGGAACCGGTTTTCCGACCAGATCATGCGCAAACTGTAAAGCCAGGGGAATAAAAAATGCCATCGACCATTCGCGTGCGCGCAACTTCGAACGGCGACATCACCGAGGTGCAGGCGCTGATCCAACACCCCATGGACTCGGGCTTCGTCAAGGACGCCAAGGGCGAGATCATTTCGCCGCATTTCATCCAGCAGCTCACCTTCGAATATGACGGCAAGAACGTCTTCGCGGCCAACTGGGGCGGCGGCGTCTCCAAGGACCCCTACGTCAAGTTCGCCTTCAAGGGCGGCAAGAAGGGCGACGACCTGAAGATCAGCTGGATCGACAACAAGGGCGCGACCGACACCACCACGGCGAAGATTCAATGAAGCCGCGATCCGCGATCCATTTCGCTTCCGCCGCGCTCGCGCTCGCCGCGCTGGCGTTCGCAATGCCGTACGCGACGGCCGCCGACACGGTCGATCCGATCGCCGATGCCAAGGCGTTCAAGAAATTCTTCACCGACAAGTTTCCCAAGTTGAAGCTGGAAGACTTCGTCAACGGTCCGTATTCGATGAACGAGGACCTGCACAAGCAATGGGAAGAGAAGGAACAGTTTCCGCCCTACGAGTTCTCGCTCGAAATGGGCAAGGAGATGTTCACGAAGCCGTTCAAGAACGGCAAGAGCTATGAGGACTGCTTCCCGAACAAGGGCATCGGCATCCGCCAGAACTATCCCACCTTCGACGAAAAGGAAGGCAAGGTCATCACGCTGGAGCTGGCGCTGAACCGCTGCCGCGAGGCCAACGGCGAGCCGGCGTTCTCCTACGTGAAGGACGAAATGGCGGCGCTGACCGCCTACATGGCCTTCACCTCGCGCGGCAAGCCGATGGACATCAAGATACCCAGCGATCCGCGCGCGCTCGAAGCCTACGAGAAGGGCAAGGAATACTTCTACACCCGCCGCGGCCAGCTCAATTTCTCCTGCGCCACCTGCCATGTGCAGAGCCCGGGCGAGCGCATCCGCGCCGAAGTGCTGGCGCCCGCGCTCGGCATTCTCAACGCGATGCCGATCTACCGTTCGGAATGGAGCGGCATGGGCACCACCAGCCGGCGCTTCACCACCTGCAACAGCCAGATCCGCGGCGTTCCGCTCAGTCCGCAGGACGATGAGTATCGCAACGTCGAATATTATCTGTCCTATGTCAGCAACGGGCTGCCGATTTCGGGTCCGGGAGCGCGGCCATGAACATGCTTAAGCCGGTACTGGCTTCGATGCTTCTGCTCGCAGGCTCGGTGTGCGCGCTCGCCGCCAGCGAGGACGACTTCAAGGCGGCTTACGCCGCAGCCGAAGCCGCCAACAAAGAGGCCGCGGCCTTGCGCAACCAGTGGACCACGACAGCGGCGACGCTGGCGGCCGCGAAGAAGTCGGCCGACGCCGGCGACTTCGACAAGGCCATTGCAGCGGCGAAGGAAGCCGAGGCGCTCGCCAAGGCCTCGAGCTTCCAGGCCACCAGCGAGAAGACCCGCTGGAAAGACCTGGAAATACGCTAAGCGCGCGCGGAGAGACGCATGACCATCCGCCGCCGGGATTTCCTGACGCTAGCGGGCGCTGCAACGCTCGCAGGCAGCCTGCCGCGGCTCGCCCGCAGCGCCGACAGCGCCTACGATCTCGACCGCTTCGGCAATGCGCGCATCCTGCACATGACCGATACCCATGCGCAGCTCAAGCCGGTCTATTTCCGCGAGCCGAGCGTCAATATCGGCATCGGCTCCATGCAGGGCAATCCGCCGCATCTGGTCGGCAAGGCCTTTCTCGATCGCTTTGGCATCCGCCCCGATAGCGCCGATGCCTATGCCTTCACCTCCATCGAATTCGAGAAGGGCGCCGGACGGTTCGGCAAGCTCGGCGGCTTCGCGCATCTGAAGACGCTGATCGACCGGTTGCGCAGCGATGTCGGCGCCGGGCGCTCGCTGCTGCTCGACGGCGGCGATCTCTGGCAGGGCACCGGGCTTGCCAATGCCATGCAGGGCGCCGACATGGTGGATGCCGCCAACCTGCTCGGCATCGAGGCGATGACCGGCCATTGGGAATTCACCTATGGCGAGCAGGTGCTGCGCGACAATCTCGAGCGCTTCAAGGGCGAGTTCCTGGCGCAGAACGTCTTCCTCACCGAGGAGGCCGCCTTCAACGACGCCAAGGCGTTCGATCCGGCTTCCGGCCGCGTCTTCAAGCCGTCGGTCATCAAGGACATCGGCGGTCATCGGGTGGCCGTGATCGGGCAGGCGTTCCCGTACGTGCCGATCGCCCATCCCAAGCGTTTCACGCCGGACTGGAAGTTCGGCATCCGCGACGAGGAGCTGCAGAAGCTCGTCGACGGCCATCGCAACAACGACAAGGTCGATGCGGTGATCCTGCTGTCGCATAACGGCATGGATGTCGACCTCAAGCTCGCCAGCCGCGTCACCGGCATCGACGTCATCCTCGGCGGACACACCCATGACGCGGTGCCGCAGCCGATCACCGTGGCCAATGCCGGCGGCGTCACGCTCGTCACCAATGCCGGATCGAACGGCAAATATCTTGCCGTGCTCGATCTCGACATCGCCAAGGGCAAGGTCGCCAATGTGCGGTACCGGCTGCTGCCGGTGTTTTCGGAACTGCTGAAGCCCGATCCGGCGATGCAGGCGCTGATCGAGAAAGCCCGCGAACCACACGCCGCCGCGTGGGGCGACAAGATCGCCGCCGCCGACCGCCTGCTCTACCGCCGCGGCAATTTCAGCGGCACCATGGATCAACTGATCTGCGATGCGCTGCGCGGCGAACTCCACGCCGAGATCGCGCTGTCGCCGGGTTTCCGCTGGGGCACGACGGCGCTGGCCGGCCAGCCGCTGACAATGGAAGACGTGCTGGCGCAGACCGCCATCACCTATCCCGAGACCTATGTCGCGACCATGACCGGCGCCCAGATCAAGGACGTGCTCGAAGACGTCTGCGACAATCTCTTCAACCCCGATCCCTATTACCAGCAGGGCGGCGACATGGTCCGCGTCGGCGGCCTGTCCTATGCCTGCACGCCTTCGGAGACCGTGGGCAAGCGGATTTCCGAACTGAAGCTCAACGGCGGCCGCACGCTGGAGGCCGGCAAGAGCTACAAGGTGGCGGGATGGGCCTCGGTCAACGAACAGAAGGGCACGCCGGTCTGGGACGTGGTCGCCAGCCATCTCAGATCGGGCAAGCCACCCAACCGGGACGCGCCGGGTGTCACCCTGAAGGGCGTCGACGGCAACCCGGGCATAACGGCACAGCAATGAAGGGCCTTTCGACCATCCTTGGCATGCTGGCCGCGGCGCTGTTGATCGCGACGTCGGCACCGCCTGCGCGCGCCCAGCAGGCGCCGCTGCAGGACAAGCCGTTCGCCGAGCACAAGGTCGTGCTGCAGCTCTCGGACAATGACCCGCGCAAGCAAAGCATGGTGATCAGCGTCGCCAACAACCTGATGAAGTTCTACGACCCCGACAAGGTGGCGGTCGAGATCGTGGCGTTCGGCCCGGGCATCGAGCTGCTGCGCCCGGAAAATCCCAACCGCAAGCTGGTTGAAAGCCTGGTCGCGCAGGGGGCGCGGGTCGATATCTGCCTCAACACCGTCGATACGCTGGAGCGCGAAACCGGCAAGCGTCCGGACTACATTGCCGCCGCCACGCCGGTGCAGGTCGGCGTCGCCCAGATTCTGTTGCTGACCGAAAACGGCTACACACTGGTCCGGCCGTGACGGTCGTCATTGCGAGCGAAGCGAAGCAATCCACCTCGCCGCACAAAGAAAGAATGGATTGCTTCGCGGAGCCTGCATCGGGCGCGCATTCGCGCGACCCGTTGGCTCGCAATGACGGGGATAGATATGCATTCCATTTTGGAGAATTTGTAATGTACCGCTTTATAGCCGCCGCCTTGCTCTCGATCGCGTTTGCCGCCGGGGCCATTGCCGCCGATGCCAAGCCGCATCGCATCGCGATCCAGGTCGACCAGAACGATCCGCAGGTGATGAATCTGGCGCTGAACAACGCCACCAACGTCATCGAATATTACCGGGCCAAAAACGAGGACGTCGACATCGATATCGTCACCTACGGTCCCGGCCTGCACATGCTGCGGTCGGATACGTCCCCGGTGCAGGACCGCATCAAGCGGCTGAAGGACATGGTATTTCCCGGCAAGATCCAGTTCTCGGCCTGCAACAACACCAAGCAGGGCATGGAAAAGGCCGAAGGCCACGAGATTCCCATTGTCCCCGATGCCACCATCGTGCCGTCAGGCGTCGTCCATTTGATGGAATTGCAGGAGCAGGGCTGGAGCTACGTCCGGCCCTGAGGGTCTCCGCCGCCCCAAATCCGGCTGTTCCCAGGAGAAGGGATCGTTTGAGTACGCCGCCCTGATAGAATATCATGCTCCGGAATCAACATCCGGCAGTGGCCATGATCTTTCGTCAGCTCTTCGACAGCGTCTCGGGCACCTACAGCTATCTGCTCGCCAGCCGGTCCGGCGGCGAGGCGCTGATCCTCGATCCCGTGCTGGAAAAGGCCGATCGCTACTGCAAATTGCTGCAGGAGCTGGATCTGCGGCTGGTGAAGGCGGTCGATACCCACCTGCACGCCGATCACGTCACCGGCCTCGGCGAACTCCGCGACCGCACCCAGTGCATCACCATCATGGGCGAGCAGAGCAAGGCCGACGTGGTGTCGATGCGGGTCGCTGACGGCGACAAGGTGATGATCGAGGGGCTGAGCCTCGATGTCATGTACACGCCCGGCCACACCGACGATTCCTACAGCTATTTGATGGGCGACCGCGTCTTCACCGGCGATACGCTGTTGATCCGCGGCACCGGCCGCACCGATTTCCAGAACGGCAGCGCGCGATCGCAATATGATTCGATCTTCAACCGGCTGTTGAAACTGCCCGACGAGACCATGGTATTCCCCGCCCATGACTACAAGGGCGATACGGTTTCCACCATCGGCGAGGAAAAGCGCTACAACCCGCGCCTGCAGGTGCGCTCGATCGACGAATATGTCGAGCTGATGGGCAATCTCAATCTGCCGAATCCGAAATTGATGGACGTGGTGCTGCCGGCCAACATGCATGTCGGTCTGCACCAGGAGGACCTCGCCAAACAGGGACTGGCACTTAGCGCGCGCGATGCCATCGAGGGCTTCGGCCGGCCCGATATCCTGCTGGTCGATTTGCGCGAGAACAACGAGCGCGCCAAGCACGGCATGTTGGCGGGCGCGCTGCATGCGCCCTACCCCGGAATCTGCGAAAGCCTGCGGCCGGGCGGCATGCTGCGCGAAGTCGCGGCCGCGACCGGACGCCGCGTGGTGTTCTTCTGCGCGTTCGGCGAGCGCTCGGCGATGGCCGTTGCCGCCGCCAGGAGCGCGGGACTAGCCAACACCGCCCACATCGAGGGCGGCATCGACGCGTGGAAGAAGGCCGGCGGCCCGGTGGTTCACGGGTAGAGCGTTTTCGAGCGAAGTGACCGGCGCCCGGCGGGCCGCCCCTTCACTATGATGGCCAAATCCGCGCAATAACGCGGCTTTTGGAGCCTAAAATAACGCCCTAGACGCTGCGATCCGTGGTAACAGTCACCCAGATCGTTCGACGATATCGGTCGTGATTTCAGAGGTATAAGATGAACGATGAGCCCAAGAGTCCCGCCGAAATGAAGGAAATTCGGCTGCACCGCAAGCGCAGCCAGGAGGTCGAAGGCATCAAGGCGATGGCCGAAATAGCGGCCGCCGACATTGCGATCCGGAAACGGACCGAACAGTTGCGCGCGCTGCGTCTGGCCAGGGAAGCCGCCGATCTGGCAAACCCGCCGGAGCCGAAGGTCAAGGCCAAGCGTGTGACCAAAGCCAAGGTCGCAAGCAAGACCGCGAAAAAAGGCTGAGCATCATGAGCAAAGAGGATCGTGATCGCGCCCAGGCGCGCATGGACAAGCAAACGAGGGCCACCCAGGACGCAAGATCCGGGAAGGCTGACCGCGACTCGGCCAACAAGGCCGTGCTCGACAACATGGCGAAGCTGAGGGCGTTGCGACTGGCGCGCGAAGCGGCCGAGCCTCCGCGCGTTGCCGTGGCGAAGAAGGCGGCCCCGAAAAAGAAGAAAGCGGACGAACCCGCTCCGGCCCTGTCGGACTGGCTGGCAAGCCAGCAAAGCGGCGGCCGGCGCACGTAGAGCATTACCGGTTCTGATTGAATCAGAACCGGGCTCCACTCTTTTTGTTTCGACGCGTTTTCTTGACGCGAACCGCTATCCACCCCGGATCAAGCCCGGGGCGGGCTTTCGCTCGAAAACGCCATAGCGCAGGTCACCGCAGCAGGGCTGACGTTTACGCCGGCCCCGGCCAATCGATCATCGATCGCGTCTTGGTCTCGGCGTCGTAGACCTGCACCTGCAGCATCTGGAATTTGTTCTTCAAGGCCATGCCGGCTTCCTCGGCGGCTTCGACGGTGTCGTGATGCGACTTGAAATGACCGTCCACCACCAGCGAGTAGCCACTGACTGGCGCCTTGTCGGCTCGGATGATTTTACGCGGCTGCGGTTCTTCCGCCTCGATGCGGGGCTTCTTCATGCTGGCTCCGTGAAAACGCCCTTGGGGCTCTAACGCCGCAAAAAGGGCAGGAAATTTGCTCTGACCGGGGCTAGGATGAACACCAAAGTCGGTCAGATTGGTGTCATGCCGTTACTCTGAATCGACCCGCAGGGCAAACGCCGATTGATGCGGCAAAAGGGGTTAAATGGGCGGAACCGGCAAGAACAGCGAACCTCCGAAGAAAACCGACGATAAACCGAAGAAGCCGCCACGGATTCCCGTCGAGGACGATGATTACGAGGACGGCGACATCGCCACGCCGAAACGCGACCGCTCAGGCAACGACGACGAGCCGTTGTGAGGTAGTGGCCTAATCACCTCTCCCGCTTGCGGGGTCGAGACGAGCGAAGCTCGCTCTTAGGTCGGATTGCATCGAAAGATGCGATCCGGGTGGGGGAAGTCTCTCCACGAGCTCTGACACCAATTGTGCGGAAGCACCCCACCCCAACCCTCCCCCGCAAGTGGGAGAGGGAGCACGACACCGTTGACGTCATGCTTGATCCGCAAATCCCTCCCCCTCAATCACCCGGATACTCCTCACATCCAGCAGATGCGCGCCAAAGCCGCCGCGGGCGAGTTTGATCGCGAACGCGGGTGAGGCCAGCAAAAAACCCGCTGTCACTGCCAGCGGCACGGCGCTGATCCAGTCCAGTCCGACCGGCGTGAGTTCTTCGCGGCTGCCGGCATAAGGTCCGCTCGCCGCCGCGAGCTGCCCGCATTCCCGGATGATATCAGACCGCGTTCCGCCGCGCGATGCGGATCCCAACAGCGCCTGCATCGCCAGATGCGTCCGCACGCCCTCGCGGCTTTCTGGCAGCGGCGCCGGCGTCTCGCCGAGCGAAAGGCGAAGTAACAGGCCGACCAGATCGGTACCCGAACGATAGGCATTCATGGGCTCGACCAGCCGCGGATTGCAGTCGATCAATAGCGGCGTCGCATCGTCATGCGGCATGATATAGTCGACCGACAGCGCGCCGTGCCAATCCAGCGCTTGCCCGATCGCTTCGACATAACCCCGCACCTGCGGCCGGCTCACGCTCTGCTTGATCGCCTCGCCGCCGCCGACGCCGGGCGCGACCTGGCGATAGCCATGAAAGCCGAGCATCCGGCCGCGGCAAAACACCGACTGCGCCTTCTCGGTGGTGCCGGCGACGAGGTCCTGCACCAGCACCTCGTCCGCGAATGCATCGCTCGTCGCCAGATCGCGCAGCGCGTCTTCGAGATCGTCCGCATGGCGCACGAACCAGATGCCGCGGCTCGCGGTGCCGACCGAGGTTTTCACCACTGCCGGAAAGCGGATGGCCTCGCGCAGCGCCTGCGCAGATGTGACGATCCGCGTCGGCGGCTGCGGCAGTGCAAGTCGATCGAGCAGCCGGCTGAAGCCCGCCTTGCTGTGCGCCGTGCGGTAACTGTCGAAGCCCGGCAGCGCCAGACCGATGCGGCCCTCCAGACGCGGCTTTACCCGCGCGAACAGAAATCCCTGCTCATGCGTCGGCAGCAGCACATCGAAACGGCCGGTCGCGATCAGCCGTTCGATAAAGGCGAGATAGCCGGCAGGATCGGTCCGCAGCCCGGGACAGTGGTGAAATTTGCGCACGAAGCGCGAGAACCGCGCCAGGCACCAGGGCGAGGGATCGCAGACCTCGACGTGATGGCCCGACAGGCCGAGAATCGTGATGGCCTCGCGGGCTGAGGTACTGGAGCCCTCGGAGACGAGCACACGGAGCGGTTTGGTGGCATCGGGCATGCCGGATCATGGCCGCGCCGGCCCGTCCTTGTCTCCGGCTTTAATGACGCATTTGACGCATCCGGACGGTGCCGGGGCAGCCATGCAGCGGCATTCATGGACAAATAACGGACAGCCTATATTTTCACCGCGCCTTGCCGGGCCGTAAGCGAAACGGGGTTCTGAGCTGACATGGTCGATATTCTCGCCGCACCGCAGCAATCAAAAGCGGATACTTCGCTGCGCACGCTGACGGCGATTTCGATCGCGCATTGGGTCAGCCATTTTCACCTGTTCGTGCTGCCGATGCTGTTTCCGTACCTGAAGGCGCAACTCGGCGTCGGCTATATCGAGCTCGGCTTCGCGCTGACCGTATTCGGTGTCGTCTCGGGCCTGACGCAGGCGCCGATCGGCTACCTCGCCGACCATATCGGCGCCCGCAAGGTGCTGCTGGCCGGCCTCACCGTCGGCGGCCTCGCGCTGATCCTGCTCGGCATGCACTTGAGCTACACGTCGCTGATCCTCTGCGCCGCGCTGCTCGGCCTCGCCAACAGCGTCTATCATCCGGCGGACTATGCGATCCTGTCGGCGCATATGGACATCAGGCGGATGGGCCGCGCGTTTTCGATTCACACCTTTGCCGGCTTCGTCGGCGGCGCAGTCGCACCCGCGATCATGGCGGCTCTGGTGGCAACCGTCGGCGGCCTCGGCGCCCTGATCGTGGCAGGCGCGGTGGGTCCTGCGGTGGCGCTGCTGTTGATTGCCGTCGGTATTCCCGACGCCAGCTCGGCCGATCGCAAGGGCGACGGTTCGGCGGCGCCGAAGCAAAGCATCCTCACGCCTGCGATCATCGTGCTGACGATCTTCTTCATGCTGCTCGGCCTGTCGAATGCCGGCATCAGCAATTTCGGCGTCGTCGCGCTGATGAGCGGCTACGGCGTGACTTTCTCCGCCGCCAATATCGCGCTGACCGCGTTTCTCGGCGCCAGCGCGGCCGGCGTATTGGCCGGCGGTTATCTGGCCGACCGCACCCGCCGCCACGGCAGCGTGGCCGCCGCCTGCTTCGGCATCAATGCCGTCATCATTTCAGTCATCGCAACCGTCAATCTGCCGGTCGCGGTGCTGACCGCGGCGATGGGACTGGCCGGCTTCCTCGGCGGCGTCATTGCGCCGTCGCGCGACATGCTGGTCCGCAACGCCGCACCTGAAGGCGCCGCCGGCCGCGCCTTCGGCATCGTCTCCACCGGCTTCAATTTCAGCGGCATCTTGAGCCCGCTGCTGTACGGCTGGATCATGGACCAGAACATGCCGCATTGGGTGTTCGGCGCCTCCGTCGCCTTCATGGTGCTGACGGTGCTGCTGGCATTGGTCACCGACCGCAAGCCGGCGGGAACCGTTTAAGACTTCAAACGCGCTAACGCATCCCTGAGCCTCATCCCGGCCGGTTGACAGCCTCCCGGGACACCCGATGATGCGGCAACAAAACAGATTTGGGATGGAAAGCCATGACCTCGACCCCTGACCTCGTGATCCGCGGCGGCAATATTGCCGATGGCAAGGGCGGCGACCTCTACGAGGCCGATGTCGCCATCACGGGCGGCCGCATCACCGAAGTCGGCAAGGTCGCAGCCAAGGGCAAGGAGGAGATCGACGCCAGGGGCAAACTGGTCACGCCCGGCTTTGTCGATGTTCACACCCATTACGACGGCCAGGTCGCCTGGAGCCAGGACATCACGCCCTCGTCGCAGAACGGCGTCACCACCGCGATCATGGGCAATTGCGGCGTCGGCTTCGCGCCGTGCCGTCCGGCCGATCATGTACGGCTGATCCAGCTGATGGAAGGCGTCGAGGATATTCCGGAGCCGGTGCTGAGCGCCGGCATTCCCTGGGCCTGGGAAAGCTTCCCGGATTACATGGAGTGGCTGTCCAAGCGAAGCTTCGACATCGACGTCGGCGCGCAACTGCCGCACGCCGCGCTCCGCGTCTATGTGATGGGCGAGCGCGGCGCGCGCCGCGACCCCTCAACGCCCGAAGACAACAGAGCGATGGCGGCATTGGCGGGCGACGCAGTGCGGGCCGGCGCGCTCGGCTTCTCGACCTCGCGCACCCTCAACCACCGCACCTCGACCGGCGACTTCACGCCGACGCTGAAGGCCGGCGAGGATGAACTGACCGCGATCGCCGCCGCGATGCATGCCCAGGGCCGCAGCGTGCTGCAGTTCGTGCTCGATCTCTCCACCATCAACGAAGACCTGCCGATGATGCTGCGGGTGGCGGAGAACACCAAAATCCCGGTGACGTTCTCGATCACGCAGAACGACAAGGAGCCGCAGCGCTGGCGCAAGACGCTCGACATCATCAAGGACGCTTCCGCGCGCGGCCTCAATATCACCGCGCAGATCCCGGCCCGCCCGGTCGGGCTGATGCTCGGATTGGAATTGTCGCGCAACCCGTTCCAGACCCATCCGAGCTACAAGGCGATCGCCCATCTGCCGCTGGAAGAGCGGCTGAAGCGCCTGCATCAGCCCGAGATGCGCAAGGCCATCCTGAGCGAGCACGCCACCGCGACCGACGATCCGCTGTTCTTCCGGCCGAACTACGACAAGATGTATCTGCTCGGCAATCCGCCGGACTACGAACAGCCGCCGGAAAACACGCTGGGCGCGCAGGCCCGCCGCCAGGGCCGGCAGCCGGAAGAACTCGCCTATGAGGCGATGCTGACCGAAGAAGGCCGCGGCATGCTCTATGTGCCGTTCCTCAATTATTCCGACGGCAACCTCGATGCGACCCGTGAGATGCTGCGCGATCCGCATTCGGTGCCGGGACTGAGCGACGGCGGCGCGCATTGCGGCATCATCTGCGACGCCAGCTTCCCGACCTATCTCTTGACGCACTGGACCCGCGACCGCAGCCGCGGTGAAAAACTGTCGATTCCGTTCGTGGTCGCAGCGCAGGCCCGCAAGACCGCGCTGTCGGTCGGGCTCTACGATCGCGGCGTGATCGCGCCGGGCTTCAAGGCCGACGTCAACGTCATCGACTACGACAAGCTGCACCTGCATCCGCCGAAAGTGCATTACGACCTGCCGGTCGGCGGCCGCCGCCTGCTGCAGCAGGTCGATGGCTACGACGCCACCATCGTGTCAGGCGTGGTGACGCAACGCGGCGGCAGCGCCACCGGCGCCCGCCCCGGCAAACTGGTGCGCGGCGCGCAGGGCAGCTACAGCGAGTTCGGCGCCGCGGCGAGTTAGGCTGCAGCCCAACACAAGGTGGCGTCCCCCGCCTGGTGCGCAATTGCGCACGGGGGCGGAGAGCCATCGATTCGCGGTGAGCGCCAGCACAGCACATCCGGAGGTTCTGGAGGGTCCAGACACAAAATCGCGAAAACAACCCCATGCAAAGTAGAATTGCCCCCGGCTCGCAGCGAGCGTACTGCTTGCGTCCGCGGCGCGCGAGGAAAAATGGTCCGTCGTCGCGACCCAACTTAGCACTACTTTGGCAGATTTTGGCGATTGATCGGCGAAACTGGATTCCCGAATCACATTTTCAATGATTCATGGGTGGTCGGCTTTTGGAGGGCCGACCATGGTGGACACGACGCCGAAGTGGGAAGACGAGCTTGGACGCTGGCTTAAGCCATTCCTGGATCGCTTGGGTCACAAGGCGCGGCGGCGGATGTGTCCGCTTTATATCTCGGGATTGATTGGACCGGGCGATCGCAAGAGCGTCCAGCCGATGGCGGCGCGGCTGGCACCGGGTGAGTATGACCAGTTGCACCATTTCATCGCTGATGGCGTCTGGGATGCGGCGCCATTGGAGGCGGAATTGCTCGTTCAGGCCGATCGCCTGGTCGGCGGCAAAGATGCGGTGCTGGTCATCGACGATACGACGATGCCGAAGAAGGGCGATCGTTCGGTTGGTGTCGCTCCACAATATGCCTCGTCTCTCGGCAAGACGGCTAATTGCCAAACATTGGTGTCGCTGACGCTTGCGCGGGAGGAAGTGCCGGTCATGGTGGCATTACGTCTCTTCGTTCCGGAGATTTGGACGAGCAATCCGGTGCGTTTGAAGCGTGCGGGCGTTCCAGTCGAGCACCGCGCAGCGCGGACCAAGCCAGAGATCGCCTTGGCGGAGATCGATCGCGTGATGGCAGCCGGTATGCGCTTTGGCTGCGTGCTGGCGGATGCCGGTTACGGCCTCAGCGCGCCGTTCCGTCAGGGGCTAACGACACGCGGCCTGGCCTGGGCCGTCGGTATCCCTCGTCACCAGAAGGTTTATCCGGTGGAGGTTAAATTGATCTGGCCGGTTGCCAGTCGAGGTCGTCCCCGCAAGCGGCACATTCCCGATATCCTGTCGAGGGCAGCCGAAGACATGCTGGCCAATGCTAAGTGGCAAAATGTGAGTTGGCGAAACGGGACCAAGGGCCGGCTGGAAGCTCGCTTCGCCGCGATTCGCGTGCGGACCGCTGATGGACCTCCGCAGCGGATCAAGGACATGGGCCAGCAGCATCTTCCGGGGGACGAAGCCTGGCTTATCGGCGAACACAGGACGTCGGGGGAGAAGAAATATTATCTCGCCAATATGCCGGCCGAGATGAATCTGCGCACGTTAGCTGCCACGATCAAAGCTCGATGGATTTGCGAACAGGCCCATCAGCAGTTGAAAGAGGAACTCGGGCTTGATCACTTCGAGGGACGATCCTGGCAGGGCCTTCATCGTCATGCGCTCATGACCATGATCGCTTACGCATTCCTCCAGCATCGCCGTCTCGCACAAGCGGGGCGGAAAAAAAAGAATCAACGGTCCACCGCCTCAGCCGAGCCTGCCGGCCGTACGCCAAGCCATCGTCGATCTCATCGTTCAACCACGACCTCAGCGATGCCCGCACTGCAGAAGACAAATCGGCGGAAAGCAGCGGCGTGAATAAATCTGCCAAAGTAGTGTTAGGCCGTGGACTCATTAACGCGCAGCCATAGACGTATCGACGCGAGCTGGATGAACGCGAGGTAGTTGGCGGCTAGCCGCGCTCGTCAGGTTCATCTCCTCCCTCCAGTTTTTTTCGTAACGCCGTGACCACGCGATGCACCGTTTCTATTTCTTTGACCGACAGTCCGTCAGAGATGCCGTTGACCCAAGGCGCCTGCAATTCCATCGCTTCTTCGAAGGTCCGCCTTCCTTTCTCAGTCAGCGTGACGAGTTGAGCTCGCCGGTGATGCGGATTGACCTCGAACGCGACGAGACCCTCTTTGTGCAGGTCGTTGACGATCCGCTGCACGTTTTGACGATTGGCACCGAGGTCGCGAGCAAGCCACGCAACCGGTTGCGGACGTTCGGCGGATGTGATGGCGCCGAGGATCTGCCATCGGGCGCTCGTCAGCCCAAGACCGGCCGCCAACCGATCGCCGACCGTTAAGAGCCGGCTGCTGAGCCTGAACAGGTCGAGCATGAGATTGGTCAGGGCCTCGCCGGCTGGAGTTCGCTTGGTCTTTTTCATCTGTCACCATAAAACACTATTGACATTATGATGTCAATATGACATATTGCATCGCACCAGACAGACATCATGGAACCAAGTCGAAAAGGAAGCCTTACATGTCATTGCTGCGCCCTCTTGACCCCTCCTTCCCGATCGAACGCCAGATCGCAATCGAGGCCGGCCCCGTCGTGCTGGTGAATGTGGTCACGCTCGATAAAGCGGACGAGCAGACCTTTCTCAAGATCTGGCAGGACGACGCTGCTTTTATGAAGCGCCAGCCTGGCTTCATCTCCACCCAGCTTCACCGAGCTCTTGGCGAAAGCCCGACGTATCTCAACTATGCCGTCTGGGAATCGACCGCTCACTACCGGGCTGCATTCGGGCATCCGGAGTTCAGAGCCAAATTGCCGACCTATCCCTCCTCGGTCGTCGCTTCTCCACACCTGTTCCAGAAGGTCGCGGTGCCCAACATCTGCGTCGTATAGTTCGAGGCCGACGGTAGGGCCTTGGCGCATGTGGTTTAGAACTACCGGCAACATGCCCGGGTGAAGTGATCTTACAAATTCGGGAGAAGAACCGTGGCAAAGATAATCCATCCGGGCGACGCTGCTCGCTATTGCCGACGATGTCATCGAGTGAGTGAGAGAGCCGGAAATTGCTGCGCTGCAAGGAAGGCAGCTATTGGCACATCTCGGACCTTCGCGGATGTCCGCTCTTAGGCCGCTTCCGGGGGTGAAGCGACATCAACCGTCGTGATCCACGCCGCTGGAATTTATGATGAGTATACGGCCTAGTCTCATCCCTCTCCAGTTAAGCATCGGCATCGGTGGCTATGGTCCCCGCTCCACGTGCGCAATTGCGCACTAGGCGGGGACGACGCCGTTATGTTTGACGTGCTTTTCACGCGAACTTCGCCTGCGCCGTTTCCTCGCCTGCCGCCAGCCGAGCGCGTTCGGTATTGGGCCAGAGCAGCAGCAGGCCGAGCAAGCCCGACGCGACCAGCACCACGGCATTGATGGTGAAGCCGGTCATGTAGCCGTCGAGAGGGGTTGCCGCGTGCTGGATCACGCTGCCCATCACCGACGGCGCAATCATGCCCGCCAGCGTGTAGATCGCGCCATAGATCGCGATCACGGCGCCGCGCTGCTGCACCGGCGTGAATTCGCCGAGCATCGGCGGGCAGACCACATAGATCGATCCGCACAGTCCGGAGCCGACCACCAGCAGCGCGATCATCAAGGCGCCGGGCGCCACGTGAGGCAGCACGGCGAGGATCAGGCCGCCGACGATCAGCGGCGCCGAACCGAGCACGCCGCGGGCACCGCGCGTGGTGTAGCCGCGCGCCATCATCACCTGCGAGATCCACCCGGTCAGCAGCACGATGGTTGCGCCGAACACCCAGGGCAGCACCGAAATCCAGCCCGCGTCCTGTTGCGAGAAGCCCAGGCCCTTGACGATGAACGGCGTGAACCAGGTGAGACCGAGCGACAGCGCCCAATAGGCGCCGAAGGTCGCGGCACAACAGCCGAGAAACGTCCGCGAGGTCAGGAGCCGACCATAGGGAATGGCGGGATCCGCCGCCGCCATCGCGGCCGTCTGCACCAGCGGGCCCTCCTTGCCCATCACCAGCCATGCCAGCGTCCACATCAGGCCGACCACGCCGAGCGCGCCGAAGGCGTAGTGCCAACTGTGATTGACGATGATCCAGTTCAGCGCCGGCACCGCCAGGATCACGCCGAACGCCGAGCCCTGCGACAGGATGGCGGTGGGCAGCGTCCGCTTCTCGTCGGGAAACCATTTGTAGATCGCATGCGCCGCCACCGAAAACGCCGGCCCCTCGCCGGCGCCGAGGATGATGCGGCAGATCAACAGCGTGGTGAAGCTGACGGTGCCGACCATCGGAAACTGCGCCAGCGACCAGATCAGCGCCATCGCCAGCAGCACCCAGCGGGTGGCGACGCGATTGACGATGAAGCCGACGACGATGGCCGAGATCGAGAACAGGAAGAAGAACGAGGAGCCGAGCAGGCCGAACTGCTCCGGCTGCAGCTTCAACTCGTCCATGATCGGCGCACCGCCGAGACCTACCACGATCTTGTCGGCGAAGTTCACCAGCATGAACAGGAATAGCAGGAATGTAATTTTCCAGGCGCCCTTCGGCGTTTCGCTGGGCGTCGATTGCGTGGTCATGGCTGGCTTCTCCCCGTTATATCTTTGCTGTTTTATCGTGGCCGGTTGAACCGGGCTTGCCGGATGCTAGCCATGGCTTTCCCGGCAACGCAACTGCGGATTTTTGGAGAGGCCAGCGTGCGCTGCAACTGCAAGCTGCCCGCGCGATGCCCCCTGACGCAGATCACGATCCCGTCGTCGCCGGATTGAGGCCGTGATCTGATACCGCAGCCCTGATATGTTGCCGGAAACAAAAGGGAATGCTCATGTCTGGAACGGTCTATCGGCGCACTCTGCTCATCGGCGCGCTTGTCTCACTGACGATATCGGCGCCGTCAGTCGCTTTCGCGCAGGAAGCCAAGGCGCCCGACTATGAGGCCATCGTCGCCGCCCCCGACCGCACCGATGCCGACCGGCAGGCCGACCAGCGCCGCCAGCCCGCCAAAATGCTGGCTTTCACCGGGGTCAGGACCGGGATGAAGGTTCTGGATATGGAGGCCAGCGCCGGCTACAGCACCGAGCTGCTGGCCCGCGCCGTCGGGCCCACGGGCACCGTTTACGCCCAGGATTCGGCCGCCGTGATCGAACGCTTCGTCAAGGACAGGTTCGACATCCGCGCCCAGAAGCCCGCGATGAAGAACGTCGTCCATGTCGTCAGGAATTTCGACGACCCGATCCCGCCAGATGTTTCCGGCCTCGACCTGATCACGTTCTTCTTCGCCTATCACGACATCACCTACATGGAGGTCGATCGTGCGGCCATGAACAAGAAGATGTTCGCAGCCCTGAAACCCGGCGGCTTCCTGATCATCGCCGACCATTCGGCCAAGGCCGGCGACGGCATCAACGTCGCCAGGACGCTGCACCGGATCGAGGAGAGCACGCTCAAGCAGGAGATCGAGGCCGCCGGTTTCAAGCTGGTCGCGGAAGCCGACTTCCTGCGCCATCCCGAAGATCCGCGGGATGCCAAGGTGTTTCAGCCGACGGTGCCGAACGACGAATTCGTGCTGAAATACCAGAAGCCGCTATGAGGCGCGGCCATCGTGGCCATCACCAGCGGCAGCCCTGTTGTGCTTGATGTCACCGGCCTGACCAAGAGCTACCGCGCCGCCGGCGAAGAGATCGCCGTGCTGCGCGGGGTGAATTTGACGGTCCGCGCCGGCGAGAGCGTCGCGCTGACCGGCGAATCCGGCAGCGGCAAGAGCACGCTGCTGCACCTGATCGCCGGCCTCGACGCCGCCGACGGCGGCGAGATCAGGCTGGCCGATGCTTCCGTGTCGGAGCTCAGCGATGCCGGCCGCGCCGAATTGCGGCGCGACCGCCTCGGCCTGGTGTTTCAGCAGTTCAACCTGATCCCGAGCCTGACGGTGGAAGACAATCTCGTGTTCCAGTCGCGTATCGCCGGCCGTCACGATCCCGACTGGCACCGCGAACTGGTGGAGCGGCTGGGGTTATCGAATTTTCTCAAGCGCTACCCCGAACAACTATCCGGCGGCCAGCAGCAACGGGTCGCGATCGGCCGCGCGCTTGCGACAAGGCCGCTGCTGCTACTCGCCGACGAGCCGACCGGCAACCTCGACGAGGCCACCGCCGATGAAGTGCTGGCGCTGGCGCGCGATCTGGTCGCGCGCTCGGGCTGCGGCTTCCTGATGGTGACCCACAGCGCGCGGCTCGCCGCCACGCTCGACCGTCAGGTCAACCTCCATGCGGGAATCATTGCGGCGGTGATCGCATGACGCGCGCGCTCTGGACGCTGGCCGTGTTGCTGAGCCACTGGCGGCGGCATCCGATGCAGCTCGCCACGCTGTTGATCGGATTGATCTCGGCGACCGCGCTGTGGAGCGGCGTGCAGGCGCTCAACCAGCAGGCGCGCGATTCCTACGATCGCGCCGCCGCGACGTTCGGCGGCAGCCGCACCGCCATGCTGGTCGCCAGGTCAGGCGCGACCTTCCCGCAAAAGCTCTTCGTCGACCTGCGCCGCGCCGGCTGGCCGGTATCGCCCGTGCTCGAAGGCCGCATCCAGATCGACGGACGCTCGTTCCGCCTGCTCGGCATCGAGCCCGTGACCCTGCCCGCGGAAGTCGGCAGCGCGCCCGCCATCGGCAGGGCCGACCTGCAAGCCTTCATGACGCCGCCGGGAGAAATGCTGGTGGCGCCGGAGACGCTGTCCGATCTCAAGCTCGCCGAGGGCACAAGACCTCACGCCAACGCCGGCGCGCTGTTGCCGCCGCTGCGCGTGCAGCCGCAACTGGTGCCCGGCGTGCTGGTGGTCGATATCGGCGTCGCGCAAAGCCTCTTGAAAATGCCGTACCAGTTGTCGCGCCTCCTGATCGGCAAGACCGCAGGCAAGCGTGCGCCGCTCGAAAATATCACGGGCGACCAGCTTCGCCTGATCGAGCCCAACAGCGAAAGCGATCTCGAACGCCTCACCGACAGTTTTCATCTGAACCTGACGGCATTCGGGCTGCTGTCGTTCTTTGTCGGCCTCTTCATTGTGAATTCCGCTGTTGGCCTCGCCTTCGAGCAGCGCCTGCCGATGCTGCGCACCCTGCGCGCCTGCGGCGTCTCGGTGCGGATGCTGAACGCGGTGCTGGTCACTGAGCTGGTGTCGCTGGCGCTGGTCGCAGGATTGGTCGGACTGGTGTGCGGCTATTTCATCGCGGCTTCCCTGTTGCCCGACGTCGCCGCCTCCCTGCGCGGCCTCTATGGCGCACAGATTCCGGGGCAACTGACGCTCAAGCCGGAATGGTGGATCGCCGGCGTTGCCATCAGCATCCTGGGTGCGCTGGCCGCCGCGGCCGCCAGCCTCGCCAAGGCGCTGCGGCTGCCGCTGCTCGCGGCCGCGCAACCCCAGGCCTGGCAACAGGCGCAGCGCCGCTGGCTGGTGTTTCAAAGCATCGCGGCATTGGCCGTGTTCGCGACCGCCGGCGGCCTGCTGTGGTTCGGCGATTCGCTGATCGCGGGCTTTGCGGTGCTCGCAGCCCTGATGCTGGGCGCGGCGCTGATCCTGCCGATGTTTCTCGAAGCCGTGCTGGCGTTCGGTCAACGCTACGCCAAAGGCCCGCTCAGCATCTGGTTCTGGGCCGACAGCCGCCAGCAACTATCGGGACTGTCGCTGGCGCTGATGGCGCTGCTGCTCGCGCTCGCCGTCAATGTCGGCGTCGCCACCATGGTCGAAAGTTTCAGCCGCACCTTCCTGGTCTGGCTCGACGGGCGGCTGGCGGCGGATGTTTACGTCAACGCGGCCAGCGACGCCCAGGCGATCCAGATCAAGGCGTGGCTGCGCGAGCGCCCCGAGGTCGAGGCCATCCTGCCCGGCGGCCGCGCCGAGACGCAACTCGCGGGCGCGCCGATCGAAGTATTGGGCCTGCCCGATCACCCGACCTACCGGGACAACTGGCCGCTGTTGCAAGCGGCCGACAAGGCCTGGATCAGGCTGCGCCCCGGCGATACCGGCCTCGTCAGCGAACAACTGTCGCGGCGTCTTCATATCGGCCTCGGCGACCGCATCGACGTCCCGGCGCCTGATGGCAACTGGCCGCTCGAGGTGGTCGGTATCTATGCGGACTACGGCAATCCGAAAGGCCAGATCGCGGTCAATTTTGCCGCCTTGACACGGCGCTTTCCGGAAATCCCGCTGACGCGACTAGGCCTGCGGGTCGAACGGCCGAAGATAGCGGCGCTGATCGCGGCGCTGCAGGAAAAATTCGGCCTCGATGACCGCAACGTCGCCGATCAAGCGACCATGAAGGCGGAATCGACGCGGATCTTCAACCGCACCTTTTCCGTCACCGCCGCACTCAATGCCTTCACGCTCGGCGTCGCCGGCATCGCACTGCTCACCAGCCTGCTGACGCTGACCAATTCGCGGCTGCCGCAACTGGCGCCGCTATGGGCGATCGGCATCACGCGACGAAAATTGGCCGTCATCGAGCTTTTGAAGACGATGTCGGTGGCGCTGATCACGACGCTGTTGGCGCTGCCGCTGGGCTTGCTGGTGGCGTGGTGTCTGCTTGCGGTCGTCAACGTCAAGGCGTTCGGCTGGCGGCTGCCGTTCCATGTGTTTCCGCTGCAATTGCTGTGGCTGGTCGGCGTGGCGATGGTGGCGGCGCTGGCCGCATCCGCGCTCCCTGTCATCCGGCTGGCGCGCATGCAGCCGGCGAACCTGATCCGGATCTTTGCCAATGAGCGGTAACGGCGCCATCACCCGCCGCAGCTTTGCGGCCGGCGCGCTGCTCGCCGGGCTCAGCGGCAATGCGCTGGCGCAAGGCTTTGCCGGGCTCGGCGAAAGCGCTGGCGGATTCGAAGCTGTGGTCCCTGGCAGGGCCTTTTCGTTTCCCGCCGACCACGGCCCACATCCGGCGTTTCGCATCGAATGGTGGTACGTGACCGCCAACCTTGTCGACAGCGGCGGGACGGCTTACGGCGCGCAGTGGACGCTGTTTCGCCAGGCGGTCGCAGCCGGCGCGCCGCAGCAGGGATGGGCCAATCAGCAGATCTGGATGGGCCACGCCGCGGTCACCCGCGCCGACACCCACCGCTATGCACAGACTTTTGCGCGCGGCGGCATCGGCCAGGCCGGCGTCGAGGCCAGTCCGTTTCACGCCTGGATCGATGCCTGGGAGATGCGCGGACGCGATGCGATCGATGACAACAATATCGCGCCGCTCGAGCTCAGCGCAGCAGGCGCCGATTTCAGCTATGCGCTGCGCCTCGATGCGGAGCATCCGCTGGTGCTGCAAGGCGACGGCGGCTATAGCCGCAAATCGCTGCGCGAGCAGGCCTCGTATTATTACAGCCAGCCGTATTATCAGGTGAAAGGCAGCATCGTCATCGACGACAAGCCCGCCGACGTCTCCGGGCAAGCCTGGCTCGACCGCGAATGGAGTAGCCAGCCGTTGGCGGCGGACCAGTCCGGATGGGACTGGCTCTCGCTGCATCTTGCCGCCGGCGACAAGCTGATGCTGTACCGGATGCGCCAGACCGACGGCCAACATTACGGCTCGGGCAAATGGTTCGCGCGCGACGGCAGCACCCAACAACTCGCTTCCGCCGACATCACCATGACGCCGCAGGCCTTCACTGACATCGAGGGACGAAAGATCCCGACCGCTTGGCGCATCGCCATTCCCAAGCTTGCGTTCGCGATCGACTGCACGCCGCTCAATCCACGGAGCTGGATGGGCACGAGCTTTCCCTATTGGGAAGGCCCGATCCATTTTGGCGGCAGCCACACCGGACTGGGATATCTGGAGATGACGGGCTACTAAGAGCCCGCACATCAGGGGGATTACGCCATGTACCATTTCACCGCGCTCGTCACGTGTCTGGCGATCCTGGTCTACTTCTATTCTTCGATTCTGGTGTCGCGGGCGCGCGGCAAGTTCGGCGTCAAACTGCCCGCGATCTCGGGCAATCCCGATTTCGAGCGGGTGTTTCGCGCGCAGATGAACACGCTGGAATGGCTCCCGATCTTCCTGCCGTCGCTGTGGCTGTTCGCGATCTATGTCAGCGACACGATCGCTGCGGTGCTGGGGCTGGTCTGGGTGATCGGCCGCATCCTCTACATCCTGGGCTATGCGCAGGCAGTGGCGAAGCGCGGGCGTGGTTTCGCGATCCAGGCATTCGCGGCCATCGCGCTCTGGGTCGGCGCATCAGGCATGATCATCTGGCGTATCGTTCACGCCTGACGGTCATTTCGTTTTCAACATGAGTTGCCGCCGCGAATCCGGAGCGGCCAATTATACCTTCGACAATGCGCGCCTATCACAGTCGCGCGAGCACGGAGGAATGTCGTCTTCCCTTCATGCATTTCGTGAATATCATGCAGCATGCATCGTACACGTACGCTGCTGTTGCTCTGATCTGCCCCGTCCGTTGATCCCCAACGGGCGGGGTTTTCATTTGCGCGGTCCGAGCGTCGCCGCTCGAATCTTGACCATGCATCTGCCATTCGCTCCGGGTTGGTATGATGGTATTCATATTAAGGCGGAACGGCATCAATTACATAACACAATTAGCTTTCTAACTCATTGTTTCGTTGCGTAAAAACCACGGTCGTCCTGTGAAATGCAGCGTATGACGCCGTTGTCATTCTAAACCTCCGGTTCTCCATTATCTCCTCGGTTACGCTTCTACGTTCGAACCAGCGCGTAGATCATCACCGGAGACTAACGATGCAATTAAGAAAACTCATCCTCGGCTCGGCCGCCGGACTACTTGCCATCAGTGGCGCGCAGGCCGCCGATCTTCCCGTCAAGGCCAAGGCGGTCGAATACGTGCGGATCTGCTCGCTGTATGGCGCCGGCTTCTTCTACATCCCCGGCACCGACACCTGCGTCAAGCTCGGCGGCTACCTGCGTGTCGACACCACCTTCAACGGCGGTGTCCACGGACAGCCGGCGTGGAACGGCGACCTCGGCCAGCAAAATCGCTATCGCGATTATTTCGTCTCGCGGTCGCGTATGGCGCTGACGATCGATACCCGCACCGCGACCGAATACGGCGTGGTCCGCACCTTCGGCCAGGGCGACTTCCAGTTCAACAACCTCGGCGGCGGCACCGCCAACCCGGCCGTGCTGGGCGCCGCCGGCGTGAATGCGAATCTGCTTTCGACCCCCGGCGGCGGCTACGTCGCGGTCGAATATCTCTTCATCCAGTTCGCCGGCTTCACCTTCGGTAAGTCTTCTTCGGCCTACTCGACCCCGTGGAACGGTTTCCCGGGCAACATCAGCTCGAACCTGATGGGCGGTAACAATACCGACACTGGTGTCAACAACATCCAGTACACCGCGCAGTTCGGCAACGGCGTGTCGGGCACCATCGGTCTTGACGATCCGACGGTCTGGAACCGGACCACCGTCTACAACCTGGCCCTCGGCGTCGGCGTCGGCGGCACCGGCACCAACGCCTACGGCGGCACGCATGCTCCCGACATCGTCGGTAACATCCGCGTCGACCAGGCTTGGGGTCTGTTCCAGATTTCGGGCGCGGCCCACCTCGTGAACGCTTCCTACAACACTCTGGGTGCCGGTGGCGTTCCGACCGCCGCGTCTGAACTCAGCGGACATCCCGAAGACAAGTGGGGCGGTTCGGTGATGGCTGCGTTGCAGATCAAGAACATCCCGACCGGGCCCGGCGACGACATCAAGTTCGACGTCAGCTACGCCAAGGGCGACACCAAGAACGTGATCGCCACCAGCGGTAGTTCGCCGAGCTTCGCGATGTTCGGCGGCAGCGGCTTCGGCTATCAGAGCGTCGGCTTCGGTGCGACCACCGATGGCGTCTATCTGCCCGGCGTTGGCGGCACCGGCGGCATCGCCCTGACCTCGGCGTGGGGCCTCCGCGGCGCGTTCAATCACAACTGGAACCCCTACTGGTCGACCAGCCTGTACGGCAGCTACTCCGCCGTGAAGTATGACGGCGGCGCCAACGACAACCTGCTGGGTGCCGGATCCACGACGGCCAAGGGTGCTTACTGCGCCGCCTTCGCCGCCAGCCATCCGGGTCAGGCCCTGGTCGGCAACGCTGCCGGCGCCTACACCTGCAACCCCGACTTCAATGTCACGCAGCTCGGCGTGCTCACCCGTTGGACACCGGTCAAGAACCTGACGTTCTCGGGCGAAGTCCAGTGGCTCCACCTCGACCAGAAGATGTCGGGCAGCTCGGTGTTCACCGCGACGGCCCCGAAGCCGACCGCGCTCTACGAGTTCAAGGACCAGAACACGGTGTTCTTGCAGGTTCGCGCCCAGCGTAACTTCTGATCGCTTCTTAGGCTGTCAGACCACAACGGAACGCCGCGCTGTCGGACCGACAGCGCGGCGTTTCACATTTCGCGGACGAAATGCCGGAATAGCAAAACGGCGGCGATCGCACCGATCGCCGCCGTTTTTGTCGTTTCGTTCGCGCTCGGGACTACTTCGTCAGCGGGCAGCCCGAATCCTTGGCGGTCGGGAACGCCTTGTCGCCGGGGACGACCGCGAGCTGCTTGTAATAGTCCCACGGCTTCTTCGATTCCGACGGCTTCTTGACCTCGAACAGATAGAGGTCGTGCACCATGCGGCCGTTTTCGAGCACCTTGCCGCCCTGCGCGAAGTCGTCGTCGACCGGCAATTCCTTCAGCTTCCTGGCCACCGCATCCGAATCCTTGGTGCCGGCGGCCTTCACCGCCTTCAGATATTGCAGCGTCGCCGAATAGGTGCCGGCCTGGATCATGTTCGGCATCCGGCCGGTGCGCTTGAAGAAGCGGTTGGCGAGGTCGCGGCTCTTGTCGTCGCGATCCCAGTAATACCCCTCCGTCAGCACCAGGCCCTGGGCCGCTTCGAGCCCAAGACCGTGGACTTCGGCCAGCGTCAGCAAGAGGCCTGCGAGTTTCTGGCCGCCCTTGACGATGCCGAACTCCGCCGCCTGCTTGATCGAGTTGGTGGTGTCGAGGCCGGCATTGGCGAGACCGATGATCTTGGCTTTCGAGCTCTGCGCCTGCAGCAGGAACGAGGAGAAGTCCGACGAGTTCAGGGGAATGCGGACCGAACCCACCACCTTGCCGCCCTTTTCCCTGACGAGGTCGCCGGTGTCCTTTTCCAGCGCATAGCCGAAGGCATAGTCCGCGGTCATGAAGAACCAGGTATCGCCGCCGGCCTGCACCAACGCGCCGCCGGTGCCGACCGCCAGCGCATGGGTGTCGTAGGCCCAGTGGAAACCATACGGCGTGCAGGCGTCGCCGGTGATGCGCGAGGTCGCCGCCCCCACGACGATGTCGATCTTCTTCTTTTCCTTCGACAGCTCCTGGACCGCGAGCGCCACCGAGGACGTCGTCAGTTCGGTGATCATGTCGACGTTCTCGACCTCATACCAGCGCCGCGCGATGGCGGTGGCGAGATCCGGCTTGTTCTGGTGGTCGGCGGAGACGATTTCGATCTTCTGACCGAGCACCTCGCCGCCGAAATCCTCGATCGCCATCTTGGCGGCTTCGAGCGAATACTTGCCGCCGTAATCGGCGTAGACCCCGGACTGGTCGTTCAGAATGCCGATCTTGACGCCCTGCGCCGACGCCGTCCCGGCCAGCAAAAGAGCGCTCATGGCAACGGCCGCCAACAATCCTGCCTTCATATGTGCCTCCCAGCAGCTTCTGTTCCAAGAAATCTCGCGCAACAATATTTCATAACCCTGCGGCTGCCCATCTATTTCAGATAAGCCAATCGTATTGAGCAAGCGGTGATCCACTCTCCCCGTCATTCCGGAGCGCGCGTAAGCGCGAACCTCAGGGGTGACGGCGAGTCGGCCGCGCGCTTTCAGACCGCCTCAGGCTTGTTGCCGCGCCCGCCATCGGCGAGGTTGCGGACGATGACGTAGAAGATCGGCGTGAAGACCAGGCCGAACAGCGTCACCCCGAGCATGCCGAAGAACACCGCGACGCCGACCGCCTGGCGCATTTCCGAACCGGAACCGCTCGAAATCACCAGCGGCAGCACGCCGAGAATGAACGCGAACGAGGTCATCAGGATCGGGCGCAAGCGCAGCCGGCAGGCTTCGATCACGGCCTCGAGCCGCGGCCGGCCTTCGAGCTCGATGTCGCGCGCAAACTCCACGATCAGGATCGCGTTCTTGGCCGCCAGTCCCACCAGCACCACGAAGCCGATCTGAGTCAGGATATTGACGTCCTGTCCCATGATCCGCACGCCGATGGTCGCAGCCAGGAGGCACATCGGCACGATCAGGATCACCGCGAACGGCAGGCTCCAGCTGCCATATTGCGCGGCCAGCACCAGGAACACGAACAGCACGCAGATCGGAAACACGTAGAGACCGGAATTGCCGCCGGTCACCTGCTGATAGGACAGATCGGTCCATTCGAACGTAAAGCCGCTCGGCAGCGTCTGGTCGGCGAGCTGCTTGATGGTGCTGAGGGCGACGCCGGAGCTCGTTCCCGGCGTCGGCTCGCCCTGCAGCTCGGAGGCCGAGTACAGATTGTAGCGCGCGACGCGGTCGGGACCGGAGATGTCGCGGAAATCGACCACACTGCCGAGCATCACCATGTCACCCGCCGCATTGCGCGTGCGCAGCCGCGCGAGATCGGAGGTCTCCTTGCGGAACGGCAGGTCGGCCTGCGCCGTGACGTGATAGGTGCGGCCGAACAGGTTGAAGTCGTTGACGTAGGTCGAGCCGAAATAGGTCTGGATGGTGTCGTTGATGCCCGAAATCGGCACGCCGAGCTTCTGCGCCTTGACACGGTCGATGTCGACGAAGACCTGCGGCGTGTTGGCAGTAAAGGGCGAAAACACCGAGGTGAGATTGGGCGACTTGCGCGCGGCGGCGACGAGCTCGTCGGTCGCGGCGGCCAGCAGCTCGGGCCCGCGGCCCTGCCTGTCCTGGACGCGGATGGTGAAGCCGCCGCCGGTGCCGATGCCGGGCACCGCGGGCGGCGGGATCACGATAATGAAAGCGCCCTGGATCGCAGACAGGCGCTTGCGCAGCTCGGCCGTGATCGAGGTCGCCGTCAGTCCCTTCTTCAGGCGCGACTCCGGTTCGTCGAACACCGGGAACAGCGCCGCGGCATTGCCCGCCTGCGTGCGCGTCGCGCCGGAAAAGCCCGCAAACGCCGCGACCCGAACGATGCCCGGCGTATCCAGCGCGATACGCTCGATCTCGCGCACCACCTTCGTCGTGCGATCCAGCGACGCCGCCCCGGGCAGTTGCGCCGAGATGATGACGTAACCGCGGTCCTGCGCCGGAATGAAGCCTTGTGACGTGGTGACGAGCAGCCAGCCGGCGCTGCCGATCAGCGCGAGGTAGATCACGAGCATCACCGCCGTGTGCCGGATCACGAAGTCGGCCGCGCCCGCATAGCCGTGCGAGAGCCGGTCGAATGTGCGGTTGAACACGCCGGTAAATGCCGCCCAGCCGCGCGCGAGGACGTTCCAGTTTGCGGGCGGGCGCTTTTCGGCGTGCGGAACCAGGATCAGCGAGGCCAGCGCCGGCGACAGCGTCAGCGAGCAGAAGCAGGAGATCGCGGTCGCCACCGCGATGGTGACGGCGAATTGCTGAAAGAATTGCCCGGAGATGCCGCCGATGAACGCGGTCGGTATAAACACCGCGCACAGCACAAGCGCGATCGAGACCAGCGCGCCGCCGACTTCCTCCATCGTCTTCAGCGCGGCGTCGCGCCGGCTCATGCCGTGCTCGAGATGCCGCTCGACATTCTCCACCACGACAATGGCGTCGTCGACCACGATGCCGACCGCGAGCACCAGCCCGAACAGGGTCAGGTTGTTGATCGAGAAGCCGAGCGCGGCCATCACAGCGAAAGTGCCGACCAGTGACACCGGGATCGCAATGATCGGAATGATGGCGGGCCGCCAACCCTGCAGGAACACCAGCACCACGATGACGACGAGCGCCATCGCCTCGTAGATCGTCTTGATCAGCTCATGGACGGATTGCGCGATGAATTCGGTCGGATTGTAGCCGATATTGAAGTCGAGCCCTTTCGGAAAACTCTCCTTGAGCCGCACCATCGTGTCGGAAATGCTCTTGGAGGTGGCAAGCGCGTTCGATCCGGGGCGCTGGGTCACCAGAAGTGCTACCGCGGATTTCCGCAGCAGGAAGCTGTTGGTGGCGTAGGACAGCGCGCCGAGTTCGATGCGGGCGACGTCGCGCAGCCGGACGACACGGCCGTCGGCGCCGGCCTTGATCAGGATATCCTCGAATTGCCGCTGGTCTTTCAGACGGCCGGTAAAGACGAGGTTGGGCTGAAAGGCGCGGTCGGTGATCGGCGGTTCCGCAATCTGGCCACCCGCGATCTGAAGGTTCTGCGAGCGGATCGCCGCCAGCACTTCGGCCGAGGTCAGGCCGAGATTGGCGATGCGGTCGGGATCCAGCCACAGCCGCATCGAATAGTCGCGCGCGCCGAACATCTGGATGTCGCCGACGCCGTCGAGCCGCAGCAACTGGTCGCGGACCTGCAGCAGCGCATAGTTCGAGATGTAGAGCTGGTCGAAACTGTCGTCGGGCGACAGCATGAACACGACCATCAGGATGTCGGGCGAGTTCTTTCGGGTGGTGACGCCGTTTTGCTGCACTTCCGCCGGCAACCGCGGCTGCGCGATCGCGACTCGGTTCTGCACCAGCACCTGGGCTTTATCCAGATCGGTGCCGAGCTTGAAGGTGACGGTGATCGTGAGCTGCCCGTTCGAGGTCGCCTGGCTGTAGAGGTACAGCATGTCCTCGACGCCATTGATCTCCTGCTCGATCGGCGCCGCGACGGTGTCGGAGACGGTCTGCGCCGAGGCGCCGGGATATTGCGTGGTGACGACGACGGTCGGCGGCACCACCTGCGGATATTCCGAGACCGGCAGCGTGGTGTAGGCGAGCGCGCCGACGATCAGCAGCACGATCGACAGCACCATCGCCAGGATGGGCTGGTTGATGGAAAGCCTTCCGAGATTCATGACTTGCCACCCGCGGGCGCTTTCGCGGTCTGCGGGGTGACCTTGGCGCCGACGCGGGCGCGCTGCAGGCCGTCGACGATGACGCGGTCCTCCGCCTTGAGCCCCTCGCGGACCACGCGCAGGCCTTCGTCGAGCGGCCCGAGCACCACCGGCTTCGCCTCGACGGTGTTGTCTTCCTTGACGACGAACACGATCTTGCGCGACTGGTCGGTCGCGATCGCTGCGTCCGGCACCAGCAGAGCTTCGTAAGGCGAACTGCCGATCAGCCGGACGCGGGCGAATTGGCCCGGCAGGATCGACAGATCCTGATTGGGGATGACCGCGCGGCTGCGCAGCGTGGCGGTCGAGACATCGAGGCGGTTGTCGATAAAATCCATCTTGCCTTCGTGCGAGGGCTTGGTCTCGCCGGTCAGCGTGACCTGGACCGGGTTGGGCGTATCGCGCGAACTCGGCCGCTTGCCTTCGAACCAGAGCCTGCTGTTGCGCTGATAGGTCGCTTCGTCGACATCGAAATAGATGTAGATCGGATCGAGCGAGACGATCGAGGTGAGCAACGTCGAACTGCCCTCGCTGCCCTGCACGAGATTGCCGGCACTGACCAGATGGCGGCTGGCGCGGCCCGTGATCGGCGCAATTACATGCGTGAATTCGATATTGAGCTTGGCCGCCTTCAGCGCACCTTCGGCTATGGTCTCGGCGGCGTGCGCCGCCTGCAAGGCCTGGCGGCGCTGGTCGACGACCTGTTCGGAGACAGCACTGGTCTGGACCAGGGACAGGCCGCGGTCGAGATCGCGCTTGGCGAGTTCTGCCTTGGCGCGCGCATCGGAGAGCTGGCCGTCAGCCTGCTCGGCGACCGCCTCGAACGGGCGGGAGTCGATCACATAGAGCAGATCGCCGGCATGAACGATCGCGCCGTCGCGAAACTCGACGCTGTTGACGAAGCCGCCGACGCGGGCGCGAACCTGGACTTCCTCAACCGCCTCGAAGCGTCCGGTGAATTCATCCCAGTCCGTGACGGTGCGTTTCACCGGCTGCGCCACCGTGACCGGCGGTGCGGCGGCGGCGGCCGGTGGCGGCGGCTTGTCGCCGCAGGCGGACAGCGCCAGCCCGAGCAGCGGGATCAACGGCCGCAGGCCACGCAGCGAAAGGTTGAAACGCTTCATCGGCGAAGGTTTCGATGGCTCAGTCTTGCCCAACATCCAACTCCCCTGCACTTTCCGACCTCGACCGCACCGGTTGCCGCGGAACTGCCGCGGCGGAGGCCACAGATGTGAACGGTTCCCAGTTTGTGCAAGAAGGCGTCGGGAGCCAAGCAAAATCGTTATGCAACCCCCGCGCCTTCGTCGCCGGCGGCAGCGCTGCCCTTCCCTCGGGGGACGGCGCTCGAACGTTCCGGACGATGGAATCCTGCCAATATCCGCGTCATTCCCAATGCGATGACAAAAAAATGACGGCACACACATAATCTTCATCTTCCCGGCCGGATCCTTCTTCGTGCCGCCAAATGGATGGCTTCGCGGGGCCTGTCCTCGGGCGGCACTTCCCGCCGACCCGTTGGCTCGCAATGACGTTGAGGGCTCTGGAACAACCGCCCCGAAGGCGGTAAGCATCGGGAAAACCCGACAGGGAGACCCGCCATGGATGCGCTTTCACCCCGACATCAGCCGGATGCGGGCTTGCGCCGCGGCGCCGACCACATCGCCCCCGATGCCGCCGGACAAAACTTCTACGCCATCGACCGGGCCTTGCGCGACCTGCTCGCGCACTATCTGTCGCCCGCCGACTTCGCGCATCTGGAGCCGCATTTCGACCGGCTCGGCGCGCTCGCCGGCGGCAGGCTCGACGACCTGGCGCGGCTCGCCGACAAGCATCCGCCGATACTGCACCCGCGCGACCGTTTTGGTCGCGACGAGGACTGGATCGACTATCACGCCTCCTACCGTGAGATGGAACAGATCGCCTTCGGCGAATTTCAGTTCCACGCCATGAGCCATCGCGCCGGCGCGCTCGGCATGGACAGACCGCTGCCCGCGGTGGCGAAATACGCGCTGCAGTATCTGTTCGTGCAGGCCGAGTTCGGCCTGATGTGCCCGATCAGCGTCACCGACACCTCGACCCACCTGATCCGAAAATTCGCCAGCCCGGAACTGCAGGCCTACCTGCTGCCGAAGATGCTGTCCGGCGATGTCGCCACGATGTGGAAAGGCACGCAGTTCATGACCGAGCGCGCCGGCGGCTCCGACGTCGGCACCATCGAGACTACCGCCCGCCTGGAAGACGGCGAGTGGCGCCTTTCCGGCGACAAATGGTTCTGCTCGCATGCCGACGCCGACGTCGCATTGCTGCTGGCGCGGCCCGAAGGCGCCCCCGCCGGCACCAAAGGCCTTGCGCTGTTCGCGCTGCCGCGCCGGCTGAAGGACGGACGCCGCAACGCCTATCGCATCGTCCGCCTCAAGGACAAGCTCGGTACCCGCTCGATGGCGTCTGGCGAAATCCTGCTGGAAGGCGCCGTCGCCTACCTGGTCGGTGCGCAAGACCAGGGCCTCAAGCAGATGATGGAGCAGGTCAACCTGTCGCGGCTGTCGCATGGCGTGCGTGCCGCCGCGATGATGCGGCGCTGCGTCAACGAGGCCATGGTGTGCGCGCGCACCCGGCAGGCGTTCGGCAATACCATCATCGACTATCCCCTGCTCCGCCGCCAGTTGCTGAAGATCACGCTGCCGGCGGAACAATCGCTGTCGATATTCCTGCTCGCGGCGGATGCTATGGACCGCGCCAATGCCGGCGACAAGGATGCCCAGAATATCCTGCGCATCCTGACGCCGCTTTTGAAATTCCGCGCCTGCCGCGACAACATTCCGGTGGCGACCGGCGCGATGGAGGTGCGTGGCGGCAACGGCTATATCGAGGAATGGGTGCACGCCCGGCTGGTGCGCGACGCCCATCTCGGCGTGCTCTGGGAAGGCACCAGCAACATCAACGCGCTCGACATCATCACCCGCGCGGTCGGCAAGAGTTTTGCGCACACAGCGCTGCAGACGGCGCTGGTGAAATTGCTGGATCAGGCCTCGTCCATCCCCGCTGATTTCCGCAACCGGTTGCAGCAAACGCTCGTTCGCACCATCGCCTTTGCCGAGCGCGTCGCCGCCGAGCCGGAGGCCGAACAGAATGCGCGCCAGGCCGCAAGCGCGCTCTATCACGTCACCAGCGCGATCCTCATGACCTCGGAAGCCGCAAGGCCCGGCGCCGACGCGCGGCGCGCGCTGTACGCACGGCTTGTGCTGGAGCATCGGTTGAGCGTGAAGGATCCGCTGGCGCCGCAGCAGGCGCCGTGGGAGCACGCGGCGGCGGAGGTGTTGTTGTCGGAGCGGTCGGTTGCACTCAGTGAGATTGAGAAGCTGCTTATTTGAGGCTTCATCACCCCAACTCGCTCGCCAGCGTCTCCTGCTCCGGCAACGTTGCCTGAAATGCCGGCGTACCTTGCAACTTCTCCGCCAGCGCCTGCAGCCTGTTGCAACCGAGGCCCGCGAAGAACTTCGGCCGTTTGCCGCGACCGAACAGCCAGAACACCGCGACCGTGATATCGGCCTGCGTCATCTCTCGCCCCGTGAACCACGGCCCGGCAAATTGTCCGTCGAGCCAGCCAAAACCGTCGCGGACCTGCTTGTCGCAGGCATCAAGCCATGGCGCATGCCAGGCCTCGCGCGGCCGGAAGTGACGCTCGTAGAGACCGGCGACCAGCTTTTCATTGGCGCCGAGCGCTATCGCCACCAGCGTCAGCACGCGACGGCGGGCCGCTCCTGCGGCCGGCGTCAGCGACCGTGCGCCCGCCACCTGGTCGAGATGATCGAGAATGACCGCGCTGTCGACCAGCATCTCGCCATCGGCGAGCCTGAGCGCCGGCACCCGCGCAATCGGATTGAAGGCGGCCAGTTCCGCCTTGTCCGGGCCGAACGGCATCAGCGGCGCGTGATCATATTCGATGCCGTAGAGCCGCAGGGTCACCGCCACGCGGCGCACAAAGGGCGACGCATGACGGCCATACAGTACCGGCCTCGTGTCGGCATCATCTTCGGACATGACGTTCCAGATTTCCTGCGCTAGGCTCAAGACTTGAAAATTTAAGGCTTGCAACAAAGCCAAAATGTCCGGGGAGGACAAGCGTGCATAAAGGGCGTGTCGTATTCGGCGCCATGGAGGAGGTCGTATTCGGACGACCGGCATCCGAGGCTGTTGTCGAACAGATGGACCGGTTGGGCGCCAATCGTGCGTTCCTGATGGTCAGCGGGACGCTCAACCGCGAAACCGATGAAATCGAGAAAATCCGCCGCGCTTTGGGGGCTCGCTATGCCACCACCTTCGACGCGATGCCGGCGCACACGCCGCGCTCGGCGGTGATCGCCGCGGCCGATCAGGCGCGCGCCGCGAAGGCCGATCTGATCGTTACGGTCGGTGGCGGCTCGATCACCGACGGCGCCAAGGCGGTACAGCTTTGTCTCGCCAACGATATCCGGACCGTCGAAGGCATCGACCGGATCAGGGCCGTCAAGGGCGCACCGCCGGCGATGAATGCGCCTATTGTGCGCCAGATCAGCGCGCCGACCACGATCGCCGGCGGCGACTTCAGCCCCAGCGCAGGCGTCACCAACGAGACTACAAAAGTCAAAGAGGCAGTGCGTCATCCGCTGGCGATCCCCCGCGCGGTGATCCTCGATCCGGCGCTGGGCGCGCACACGCCGGAATGGCTGTGGCTGTCGACCGGCATCCGCGCCGTCGACCATTGCGTCGAGGCCATCTGCTCGGGCCGGTCGCACCCCTACGCCGACGCCCAGACCTTGAAGGGGCTATCGCTGCTGACCCAGGCGCTGCCGCGGGTGAAGGCCGACGGCAACGATCTCGACGCAAGGATGAATTGCCAGATCGGAACCTGGCTCTCGATGGGCGGCCTATCGTCCGGCGTGCCGATGGGCGCCAGTCACGGCATCGGCTATGTGCTCGGCGCCGAGTTCGGCGTGCCGCACGGCTACACCTCCTGCGTGATGCTGCCGTTCGTGATGCGCTGGAACAAGTCAGTCAATGCCGAGCGCCAGGCGCTGGTCGCCACCGCCATGGGCCATCCGGGCGAGGATGCCGGCGACGTGCTCGACGACTTCATTCGTGGCCTCGGCATGCCGCGCAGCCTGCGCGAGGTCAAGGTCGGCCCCGAGCATTTCGACCACATCGCGCAACAGGCGATGGCGACGCCCTGGGTGCCACGCAACCCGCGCAGGATCGAGGGACCGGCGCAGGTCCGCGAGATTCTTGAATTGGCTGCATAAAGGGAATTCGATGTACACCGGCAAGCATGCTCACCTTCGTCCGCTGCAGCCCGCCTTCATCATGGCGAGCACCGGCGAGGCCGTCACCTATCGCGAACTCGAGGCCCGCAGCAACCGGCTGGCGCACCTGTTTCGCAACCGCGGGCTCAAACGTCTCGATCACTATTCGATCTTCATGGAGAACAACAACCGCTACCTCGAATCCTGCGGCGCCGGCGAACGCTCCGGGCTCTATTTCACCTGCGTGAATTCCTACCTGACCGCGAGCGAACTCGCTTATATCCTGACCAACAGCCAGTCGCGGATTCTGATCACCTCGAAGGCGAAACTCGATATTGCGCGCGAGGCCTTGAAGGAATGCCCCAAGGTCGAGCTCTGCATCATCGCCGATGGCGCAGGAGAAACCTGGCCCGAGAGCGAGCGCATCGTCGGCCTGCAGCAGGCGACCGCGGGGCTGCCGAGCACGCCGGTCCCTGACGAATGCGTCGGCACCGCGATGCTGTATTCGTCGGGCACCACCGGCCGGCCAAAGGGAATCTTGCGGCCGTTGCCGGAACAGCCGGCCTCGCAGCAACTGCCGCTGTTCGATTTCCTGCAGAAGCTGTGGCACTATCGCGAAGGCATGGTCTATCTGTCGCCGGCGCCGCTCTATCATTCGGCGCCGCAAGCCGCCGTCAATCTGACGATCCGCAACGGCGGCACCGTCGTCATCATGGAGAGCTTCGACCCCGAGCGTTATCTTGAGCTGGTGGAGAAATGGGGCATCACGCATACCCAACTGGTGCCGACGATGTTCTCGCGGATGCTGAAGCTGCCGGCCGAGCTGCGCAGGCGCCACGACCTGTCCTCGCTCGAGATCGCGATCCACGCCGCGGCGCCCTGCCCCGCGGCCGTCAAGGACGAGATGATCGAATGGTGGGGGCCGATCATCCATGAATATTACGGCGCCACCGAAGGCCTCGGCTTCACCGCCTGCGACAGCGAGCAGTGGCTGGCCCATCGCGGCACCGTCGGCAAGGTGCTGCTCGGCGACCTGCATATCCTCGACGAGAACATGCAGCCGAGCCCGAAGGGAGCGCCGGGCACGGTGTGGTTCAAGACCGCAACGCCGTTCGAATATTTCGGCGACCCGGCCAAGACCGCCGAGTCCCGTTCATCCGACGGCAGCATGAGCACCGTCGGCGACGTCGGCTATGTCGACGATGACGGCTATCTGTACCTGACCGATCGCGCCACGTTCATGATCATCTCCGGCGGCGTCAACATCTACCCGCAGGAATGCGAGAACCTGCTGATCACCCATCCCAAGATCGCCGACGCCGCGGTGTTCGGCGTGCCCAATCCGGATCTCGGCGAGGAAGTGAAGGCGGTGGTGCAGCCGATGCCCGGGGTTGCGCCGGGGCAGGAACTGGCGGACGAGCTGATCGCCTTCTGCAGCCAGTCGCTGTCGCGCCAGAAAGTGCCGCGCTCGATCGATTTCGAAGCCGAATTGCCGCGGCTGCCGACCGGCAAACTCTACAAGCGGCTGCTGCGCGACCGCTACTGGGGCAACAAGACCTCGCGGATCGTGTGACGGGACGGAACCGCCCGTGAGACAGGTGAGGCATATTGGCGCGAGCCGTTGCCGTCAGTAGCGCGCCGAAACGCGGGCGACGGGTGAATTCCCTGCAAAATAGCGCCAATAGCGCGCCCACAAGTTCCGCCACGCGAACATGCGTAGTCCGAATTGCCAATCCCCGCATCGGCTTGGTTGGTTGCTACGGCGCTCTCCCGTGGTATCCTCGATACCAATCGGCCAGTTGAGACCGAAGTTCGAGGAGGGACCATGCGGAGCGTTCGCGCGCTTGCCGCGGCGGCACTGTTGTTGCTGCCGGCTTATCATGTTGCATCGGCGGCGGAACCGAAACAGGGCGGCATCCTCAAATTCTATCACCGCGACAGTCCGGGCAGCGCCTCGATCCACGAGGGCGCGACCTATTCGATCAACATCCCGTTCATGCCCGTCTACAACAACCTCGTCATCTACAATCAGCACGTCGCCCAGAACAGCATCGAATCGATCGTCCCGGAGCTCGCCGAGAGCTGGGCCTGGAGCAGCGACAACAAGACCCTGACCTTCAAATTGAGGCAGGGCGTCAAGTGGCACGACGGCAAGCCGTTCACCTCCGCCGACGTCAAATGCACGTTCGACATGCTGATGGGCAAGTCGCCGCAGAAGTTCCGCCAGAACCCGCGCAAGTCCTGGTACGATCAGGTCGACGACGTCGTCACCAATGGCGATTTCGAGGCATCGTTCAAGCTGAAGCGGCCGCAGCCGGCCCTGCTGGCGCTGCTGGCCTCCGGTTATACCCCGGTCTATCCCTGCCACGTTTCGCCGGGCGACATGCGCACCCATCCGATCGGCACCGGCCCGTTCAAGTTCGTCGAGTTCAAGGCCAACGAATCGATCAAGCTCACGAAGAACCCCGACTACTTCAAGAAGGGCCTGCCCTATCTCGACGGCATCGAGTTCACCATCATCCCCAACCGCTCGACGGCGATCCTCGGCTTCATCTCCGGCCGGTTCGACATCACGCTGCCGACCGAAGTGACGATCCCGATGATCAAGGACGTCAAGTCGCAGGCGCCGAAGGCGGTTTGCGTGGTGGAACCGAACAACGTGTCGACCAACATCATCGTCAATTCGTCCTCGCCGCCGTTCGACAATCTCGACATCCGCCGCGCTTTGGCGCTGTCGCTGGACCGCAAGGCCTTCATCTCGATCATGTTCGAGGGACAGGGCGATATCGGCGGCACCATGGAGCCTGCCCCCGCCGGGCTCTGGGCGATGCCGAAGGAAATGCTGGAATCGATCCCCGGCTACGGCCCCGACATCAACGCCAACCGCGAGGAAGCGCGCAAGCTGATGCAGAAGGCGGGCTATGGCCCCGACAAGCATCTCGCCGTCAAGGTCTCGACCCGCAACATTCCGGTCTATCGCGATCCCGCGGTGATCCTGATCGACCAGATCAAGAGCATCTATATCGATGCCGAACTCGATGTCGTCGATACCGCGCAATGGTTTCCGAAGATCGCGCGCAAGGACTATTCGCTCGGGTTGAACCTCACCGGCAACGCCGTCGATGATCCCGACCAGTCGTTCTACGAAAACTATTCCTGCGGTTCCGAGCGCAACTACACCAACTATTGCAACAAGGAGATCGAGAAGCTGTTCGACCAGCAGTCGGAGGAAACCGACGTCGCCAAGCGCAAGAAGCTGGTCTGGGAGATCGACAAGAAGCTGCAGGAAGACGTCGCCCGCCCGATCATCTTCCACGCCCGCACCGGGACCTGCTGGCAACCCTACGTCAAGAACATTACCATCATGTCCAACAGCTCCTATAACGGCTATCGTTACGAGGATGTGTGGCTGGACAAGTAGCGTCCGGTCACGACAGGCAGGCCGCCCAGGGAGAAACGTCAGGTGTTTGCTTATATCGTGCGACGCCTTGCCTTGATGCTCGTGACCCTGATCGGGATCTCGATCATCATCTTCGTGCTGCTGCGCGTCGTCCCCGGCAACATCGTCGACATCCTGTTCGACGCCGCCGGCTTCGTCGACCCCGCCGACAAGGCCAATCTGGAAAAGGAACTCGGCCTCAACCTGCCGCTCTACGTGCAATATCTGCACTGGATCGGCGGGCTGCTGCACGGCGATCTCGGATATTCCTACGTGTCGGAGAAGCCGGCCCTTCAAGAGATTTTGCCGCGGATTCCGATCACCGCGCGGCTCGCCGGCCTCGCGCTGTTGTTCTCGGCCTCGATCGGCATTCCCTTGGGGGTCATCAGCGCGGTGCATCAGGGCTCGCGGCTGGATTACGCCTTGCGCATCGTCAGCCTGAGCGGGCTGTCGCTGCCCTCGTTCTGGCTCGGACTGTTGATCCTGATGGCGTCGGTCTCGCTGTTCGGCACCATGCCGATCTACAATCCGAATCCGAAGACCTGGACCGAGGCGATCGCGATCTATTGCGTGCCGGCGATGGCGGTCGGCTTTCGCAGCGCCGCGCTGACCATGCGCATCACGCGTTCCTCGATGCTCGAAATCCTGCGGCAGGACTTCATCCGCACCGCACGCGCCAAGGGGGCTTCCGAGGCCTCGGTCAATTATCGCCACGCGCTGAAGAACGCCATTCTGCCCGTCATCACCGTGATCGGCATCGAAGCGGCCTTCCTGATCGGCGGCCTGATCGTGACCGAGACCGTGTTCAACATTCCCGGCGTCGCCCGCTTCCTGGTGGAAGCGCTGCGCTGGCGCGACTACCCGATCGTACAGAACCTCGTGATGCTGATCGCCGTGGTCGTGGTGTTCGCCAACTTCACCGTCGACATGCTGTACGCCGCGATCGATCCGCGCATCCGGTATACGGACTGATTTCAGGAAGATTTGGAGCCGCCGCTTGACTTCGATCAACTACGACAGCGAACTCAAACGCGCCGGCGCCCATTCGACGCATGGCTGGCGCCGGCTGACGTTTCTCGCGCAACGCTACATCCTCGGCACGGTCGGCCTCTTCATCTTGCTGCTGTTCGTCTGGGTGGCGATCTCGGCCGATCTGATCTGCCGTTACGATCCGCTCAGCGTCGATTCCGCGCACCGGCTGGCCTCGCCGGACTGGCGGCACTGGATGGGAACGGATTCGTTCGGCCGCGATGTCTGGAGCCGGATCGTCCACGGCGCGCGGATTTCGCTGGCGGTCGGCATCGGCTCGACCTTCCTGGGATCGTCGATCGGCGTCATGGTCGGCCTCGCCTCGGGCTATCTGTCGGGCTGGGTCGACCTGGTGTTCCAGCGGATCACCGACATCCTACAGGCGCTGCCGCTGCTGGTGCTGGCGCTGGTGATGACGGCGGCGCTCGGCCCGTCGCTGCCGAACGTGATCCTCGCGATCGCGATCCCGCTGATCCCGACGGTTGCCCGCGTGATCCGCGCCAATACGCTGGCGCTGCGCGAGCTGCCGTTCGTTGAAGCCGCCAAGTCGATCGGCATGAGCGAAACCCGCATCGCGCTGCGTCACGTGCTGCCGAATACGCTGGCGCCGCTGATCGTGCTGGCGACGGCGCAGCTCGGCTCCACCATCCTCACCGAAGCCTCGCTGTCGTTCCTCGGCCTCGGCATTCCCGAGCCCTATCCGTCATGGGGCCGCATGCTGTCGGAATCGGCGGCGGAATATGTCCGCACTGCGCCTTGGCTGGTGATCTTCCCGGGCATCGCGATCAGCCTCGCGGTGTTCGGCACCAACCTGTTCGGCGACGCGCTGCGCGACATCCTCGACCCAAGGCAGCGCGGCTGATGAGCGAAGCACAGGCGGAAGAAACGGTTCTCGACGTCAAGAACCTGCAGACGGTGTTCTTCACCAATTCGGGGCTGTTCCGGGCGGTCGACGACGTGTCGTTCACCGTCCGCCGCGGCGAGACGCTGGCGATCGTCGGCGAATCCGGCTGCGGCAAGAGCGTGACCGCGCTATCGATCATGCGGCTGGTGCCCGATCCGCCCGGCCGCATCGTCGGCGGTTCGGTGACCCTGGAAGGCACCAACCTGCTCGACCTCGACGAGGCCGAGATGCGCAAGGTCCGGGGCAACCGGATCTCGATGATTTTCCAGGAGCCGATGACCTCGCTCAATCCGGTGATGCGGATCGGCGACCAGATCACCGAAGTGGTGCAACTGCATCAGACCATGAGCAACAAGCAGGCGTGGGCCAAGGCGGTCGAGATGCTGCGCCTCGTCCGCATTCCCGAACCGGAGCGGCGGGCGCATGAATATCCGCACCAGCTTTCCGGCGGCATGCGCCAACGCGCCATGATCGCGATGGCGCTGGCGTGCCGGCCGACGCTATTGATTGCGGACGAGCCGACCACCGCGCTCGACGTCACCATCCAGGCGCAGATCCTGGCGCTGATCGTCGACCTGCAGAAGACGCTCGGCACCGGGCTGGTGCTGATCACGCACGATCTCGGCGTCGTGGCGCAGACCGCGCAGCGCGTCATCGTGATGTATGCCGGCAAGAAGGTCGAGGAGGCGACGGTCGAGGATCTGTTCGAGAACCCGCTGCATCCCTACACCCGCGGACTGATGGCCTCGATGCCGGCCGTGATTTCGCTCGAAGCCAGGGCCGACGCGCGGCTGACCGAGATTCCCGGCATGGTGCCGTCGCTGACCAACCTGCCGGTGGGATGCGCCTTCGCGCCGCGCTGCAGCCTCGCGATCGACCGCTGCCGCGCCGAATATCCGCCGCTGCAAGAGTTTGACGGCAAGCATCTGGCGGCGTGCTGGCGCGCGGCCGAAAAGGTGGCCGCGCCATGACCGACACGCCCCTGCTCGAGGTCACCGACCTCGTCAAACATTATGCGGTGCGTGGCGGCGTGCTGCGCCGTCGCATCGGCACCGTGCATGCGGTCGACGGCGTCAGCTTCTCGGTCGGCAAGGGAGAGACACTTGGTCTGGTCGGCGAGTCCGGCTGCGGCAAATCGACGGTCGCGCGCGCCGTGCTGCGGCTGGTGGAACCGTCCAGCGGCGCCATCAAGTTGAACGGCACCGATATCACCGGTCTCAGCAAGGCGGAGATGCGGCCGCATCGGCGCTCGATGCAGATCGTGTTTCAGGACCCGTTCGCCTCGCTCAATCCGCGCATGACCGCGGGCGACATCGTCGGCGAACCGCTCAGCGTGCATGGGCTGGCGACCGGCCGCGAGAAACAGGCGCGGGTCGCCGAACTGTTCGCGCAGGTCGGGCTGCGGCCCGACCAGATGAAGAACTATCCGCATCAATTCTCCGGCGGGCAGCGGCAGCGCATCTGCATTGCGCGCGCGCTGTCGCTCGGGCCGAGCCTGATTGTATGCGACGAGCCGGTATCGGCGCTCGACGTCTCGATCCAGGCACAGGTGATCAACCTCCTGATCGACCTGCAGCGCAAGCACGGCTTCTCCTATCTGTTCATCGCGCATGACCTTGCCGTGGTCGCCCATATCAGCCACCGCGTCGCAGTGATGTATCTCGGCCGCATTGTCGAGATTGCCGACAAGGCCGAACTGTTCGCCAACCCGCGCCATCCCTATACGCAGGCGCTGCTGGCGTCGGTGCCGATCGCCGATCCCAAAGCGAAGAAACTCGCGCCAATGATCGACGGCGACGTGCCAAGCCCGATCAATCCGCCGCCGGGATGCGCGTTCCACACCCGCTGCCGCTATGCGATGGACCGCTGCAAGGTGGAGCGGCCGGTGCTGGCGGAGGCCGGCGCGAAGCACGAGGTGGCGTGCTGGTTGAATGACGGGACGGGGCGACCGGGGTAGGCTTGTCGTCCCGGCGAAGGCCGGGACCCCTACCGCGTGATCTATCGATAATCTCCGGTGGCTGAGACCATTCGCCCAACAACTGCCGCGGCGTATGGGTCCCGGCGTTCGCCGGGACGACGGGGTTACGCCGCCTCGATCTCCACCACGATCTTTCCCGTCGTCACCTGCTCACCCTCGGCAACGTCGATGGCCGAGACCGTGCCGGTAACGCCGGCCGTATGCACGTGCTCCATCTTCATCGCTTCCAGCGTCATGACCGGCTGCCCGGCCGCGACCTTGTCGCCCGGCTTGACCAGCACGGCGACGACGCGGCCGTTCATCGCCGCGCGCACCTTGCCGTCGCCACCGCTGGCCGCGGCCGAGACTGGCGCCGCCAGCGTCAGGTCCCGGACATCCGTCGTGACGCCGCGATGCAAGATGTAGAGACGATCGCCATCGCGCAGGAACCTTGCGGATTCCATCAGCCCGTTGGTACGGAAACGAATGGTGTCGCAACCGAGTTCATCGATCGCGAAGCGCTGCTCGCCACCCGCGAACGAGGCCAGATAGCCGCCGTCGCGTTCGCGCACGATGTCGACCTCGTGCACGGCTTGGCCGAGATCGATCCGCGTCGTCAGTGGAAACGCTGCCGCCAGCGAACGTCCGCTGCGCCAGGCCGGGGCCTGCGGATGGGTCGCATAGAGCAGCAATGCGGCCAGCGCGGCCTCCGCCTTGTCATCGGTACGCGGCGCCAGCAGTTCAGCGCGATGGTTGCCGATAAAGGCCGTGGTCGCCTCACCCCTCGCAAAGGCCGGGTGACGCAGGCAGGAAATCAGGAATCCCTGGTTGGTGGTAACGCCGAAGGCTGCGGTCTGCTCCAAACCCGAGATCAGCTTGCCGCGCGCTTCATCGCGGCTCGTGCCATAGCTGATGATCTTGGCGATCATCGAATCGTAGAACGGCGGAATTTCGGAACCTGACTGCAGTGCATGCTCGACACGAACGCCACCGGGCATCTGCCACAGCGCCATCCTGCCGGATTGCGGCATGAAATCATGGCCGGCGTCCTCGGAGCACAATCGCACCTCGATCGCATGGCCGGAGAATTTGATGTCCTCCTGCACCAGTCCGAGCGGCTCGCCGCTGGCGACGCGCAGTTGCAGTTCGACCAGATCGAGCCCGGTGATCGCCTCGGTGACGGGATGCTCGACCTGCAGCCGCGTGTTCATTTCCATGAAATAGAATTCGCCGCTCGGGTCGAGCAGGAATTCCAGCGTGCCGGCGCCCTCGTAGCGCAGCGACCTGACCGCGTCGACGGCGACCGCGCCCATCCGCGCCCGCAATTTCGGCGTCACTGCCGGAGACGGCGCTTCCTCGATCAGCTTCTGGTGCCGGCGCTGCACCGAGCAATCGCGCTCGCCGAGATGAATGGCGTTGCCGTAGCGGTCGCCGAACACCTGAACTTCGATATGACGGGGATCGACAATGGCGCGCTCAAGAATCACGGTGGGATCTCCGAACGCGCCCTGCGCCTCGGATCGCGCGCTGCGCAGCGCGTCCGGAAATACGGCTGCGTCCGCGACCAGCCGCATGCCGCGCCCGCCGCCGCCGGCGACGGCCTTGATCATCACCGGGAAGCCGATCTTCCTGGCCTCCTTCAGCATCACGGCGTCGCTCTGGTCCGCGCCCTGATAGCCGGGCACGCAGGGTACACCGGCCTTGAGCATGATGTCCTTGGCGCCGGCCTTGTTGCCCATCGCCCGGATCGATTCCGGCGACGGGCCGATGAACACCAGCCCGGCGTCGCGGCAGGCTAACGCAAAATCCTCGTTCTCGGCGAGGAAGCCATAGCCGGGATGCACCGCGCCGGCGCCGGAGGCTTTCGCCGCGGCGATGATGGCGTCGATCCGCAAGTAGGATTGCGACGGCAACGCCTCGCCGATTCGCATCGCCTGGTCCGCCTCGCGGACATGCAGCGCATCGCGGTCGGCGTCGGAGTAAACCGCGACCACGCCATAGCCGAGCCGGCGCGCGGTGCGCATGATCCGCAGCGCGATCTCGCCGCGATTGGCGATCAGGATCTTGAAGAACGGCGTCCGCTTCATCATGCTCATGGGCGGGCGACCGAGAACTGCATGCGCTGGGGGATGCGCGCCTCGGCCTCGCGACAGATCGCCAGCACCTCCGAGAGCACGCTGCGGGTATCGCGCGGGTCGATCACACCGTCATCCAGCACGCGCGCGCTGGTCGAGAACACGTCCATCTGGCCGTCAAACACACCGATGATCTGCGCCTTCATCGCCTCCAGCTTTTCCTTCTCGATCGGCTTGCCGCGCCGTGCGGCGGCCGCTTCCGTCACGATCGCCATGGTTTCGGCCGCCTGCTCGCCGCCCATCACGGCGGTCCGGGCGTTGGGCCAGGAGAAGCAGAAGCGCGGATGGAAGCCGCGCCCGCACATGCCGTAGTTCCCGGCGCCGAACGACGCGCCGCAATAGATCGTGATCTGCGGCACGGTCGCCGACGTGACGGCCTGGATCATCTTGGAGCCGTGCTTGATCATGCCGGCTTCCTCATAGGCTTTGCCCACCATGTAGCCCGTCGTGTTGTTGAGATAGAGCAGCGGCGTACGCGACTGGCAGCAGGCCTGGATGAAATGCGTCGCCTTGTTGGCGCCGGGCACATCGAGCGGCCCGTTGTTGGTGATGATCCCGATCGCCTGCCCCTCGACGCGGGCGTGGCCGCACACCGTGGCGGGCCCGTAATTGGCGCCGAATTCCGTAAAGTCGGAATCGTCGATGATCCGCGCGATCACCTGCCGCATGTCGACCGGACGCTTGTGGTCCATCGCCATGATTCCGAGCAGTTCTTCCTGGTCGTAACGCGGCGGGCGCCAGGCGGGTTCGGCCGGCTTCGGCCGATCCCATTCCAGATTGGCCATGATGTCGCGCGCGATCCGCAGCGCATCGCGGTCGTCTTCGGCAAGATAATCACCGAGCCCGGAAATCGAGGTGTGCATCTCGGCGCCGCCGAGTTCCTCCTCGGTCGCGATCTCGCCGGTGGCGGCCTTGAGCAGCGGCGGCCCGGCCAGAAAGGCGCGGGTGCGGCCGCGCACCATCACGATGTAATCGGACAACCCGGTCTGGTAGGCGCCGCCTGCGGTCGAGGAGCCGTGCGTCACGGTGACGACCGGCAAGCCTGCCGCCGACAATCGTGCCAGGTTGCGAAAGATATTGCCGCCGCGAATAAAGTCCTCGACGCGGTAGCGCAGCAAATTGGCGCCGGCGCTTTCGACCAGTTGCACGTAAGGCAGCTTGTTCTCCAGCGCCAGTTCCTGCACCCGTAGCGTCTTGTCGAGCCCATAAGGCTGCAGCGCACCGGCATCGATGCCGGAATCATTGGCGCTGACCATGCAGCGAATACCAGCGACAAAACCGATGCCCGCGATCAAGCCGCCGCCGGGCACGCTCTTGTCCGCGTCCGGTACGTCGAACATGTAACCTGCGAGCGTCGACAGTTCGATAAAGGGTGTACCGGGATCGAGCACCAGCGCCACCCGCTCGCGCGGCAGCAATTGGCCGCGCTTGTGGAAACGGTCCTTGGCGGCAGCGGAGGCGGCGCGCGTCCGTTCCTCCAGCATGCGCATCCGCGCGATCTGCGCCAGCATGCCGTCGCGGTTGGCCTTGTAGGTGCTCCCGCCGGTCGCGATTGTCGATTCGAGGATGGCCATATTTACTCCGTCATTCCGGGATGGTCCGAAGGACCAGACCCGGAAGTTCGAGATTCCGGGTTCGACGCTTCGCATCGCCCCGGAATGACGTTGATAGGTTCGGGACCGCTCACGCGCTCTTCCCGGTAAAATGCTCGCTATACGACTGCCTCAATTCGACCTTGCGCAATTTGCCGGTCGCGGTCATCGGCATTTCGTCGAGGATGCAAATGAATTTCGGCATCTGGAAGCCGCCGAGATGTTTGCGGCAGTGCTCGGCGATCCCGGCTTCATCGGCCTGGGCACCCGGCTTCAGCTTGACGAACGCAGACACCGCCTCGCCCCATTGCGGGTGCGGCAGACCGACGACGGCCGCGTTCTGCACGGCGGGATGGGCCAGCAGCGTCTCCTCGATCTTGACCGAGGCGACGTTCTCGCCGCCGGACTTGATCATGTCCTTCTTGCGGTCGAGGAACAGCACCTCGCCGTGCTCATCGATCAAAGCGAGATCGCCGGTGTGGTGCCAGCCGAACTTGCGCGCCTCTTCGGTCGCTTTTGGATCCTTGTAGTAGCCCATCATCACGTTCGGGCCGCGATGCACGAGTTCGCCGGCCTCGCCGCGCGGCAGCAGGTTGCCGTTGTCGTCCATGATCGCGGTCTCGTTGACGATCAGCGACTCGCCCCAGTAATTGCCGAAGCGTTCCAGCTGGCGATCCGGCTGCGACATGGTGGTGGCCGGATACATTTCGGTCTGGCCGCTGGAGAGGACGAAATTCGGGCACATGTCGGCGATGGCACGCTCCAGCAGCGGACGGCCCATCGGCGCCATGGTGTAGATGCAGGTCTTCAGGCCCGAAAGATCGAACTCCCTGCGCCGCGGGTGATCGAGGATGGCCTGGTACATCAGCGACAGCCCGACAAACACGGTGAGCTTGTCGCGGACGATGGCTTCCATGCAGACCACGGGATCGAAGCCGCGCATCAGCGCCATCCGGCCGCCGACCGATAGGTAGCTCAACAGCAGCACATGGCCGGCGCAATGGAACAGCGGAAACTGCCCGGTGATGCCGTCGTCGCGGCCGAGCTTCATCTCGATACAATTGCTCATCACCGCCATCACCACCGCGAGGTGGCAATGCATCGCGCCCTTCGGGCGGGAAGTGGTACCCGAGGTGTAGATGATCATCGCGAGATCGCGTTCGTCGAACTCGATCTCGGGTTCGATCTCGGACTGGTCCTTGATCAGATCGGTGAAATTCTCCAGTCCTGACGCGGCGACCTTGCCGGCGAGATCGATCGCGATCATCTGCATGCCGCGCTTTTCCAGCGCGACGCGGCGGTCGGGCTGCGCATGCAGCATATCGTCGATCAGCGCGAACTTCACCTCGGCATGGTCGAGGATGTAGTCCATGTCTGATGGCCCGAGCATGGTGTTGATGGGAACCCAGACCAGTCCGGCGCGGTGAATGCCGAACAACGCTTTGACGAATTCAACCGAGTTGTTGCAGATCGTCGAAATCTTCTCGCCCGGCTTCAGTCCGCGCTGCACCAGGTAGTTGGCAAAGCGGTTGGCGTCGCGCTCGATCTCGGTGAAGGTGACGCGCCGCGCGCCGTCGGTGAGCGCCACGCGATCGGGAAACCGCGCCGCCGCCCGCTTGAGCAGATCGCCGATCGCGACGCGGCCGATCCGGCCGGGTCCTGTCACGCCGCCGGTTGCGGTGAGATTGGTCATGTTTTCCGCTCCCGTGAAACTCCGTCATTGCGAGGAGCGAAGCGACGAAGCAATCCATACTTTTTTGCGGATGAATGGATTGCTTCGCTTCGCTCGCAATGACGGGCTCAACTAATGCCTGGTCCCGAAAATCTGCCGCGCTTCGGCGGGGCTGGCGATCTCGCGGCCGGCGCGCCGGGCACAGGCGGCGATGGCTTCGATCAACTGCCCGTTCGAGGTCACCTTTTTGCCGTCGGCGAGATAGAAGGTGTCTTCGAGACCGGTGCGCAAATGCCCGCCGAGATCGGCGCAACGCTGGTGCAGCGGCCAGATTTCGCCGCGCCCGATCGCGGTGACCTGCCAATGCGCTTCCGGCAGCTTCAGCTTCAACAGGATCGGCAGCAACTCCGGATCGGCCGGCATGCCGGACGCCACGCCCATCACGAAATTATACTCCAGCGGCCCGGCATACATGCCGGTCTGCCGGTACATGTTGACGCAACGCACGATGCCGACGTCGAAGCATTCGAATTCCGGAATCGTACCGGCCACCTTCATGACGTCGAGATAATCCTGCACCTTCTCGACCGCGTTATCGAACATCATCGGCGGCCAGGCCCAGGTGTTGTCGGACTTGACCTTGAGATAGTTCAGCGAACCGGCGTTGCAGGCCGCGATCTCGGGTTTGGTCTCGCGCACGCAATCGAGCGCGCCCTGGTAATGCGGCCCCGACGTGCCGGTGGTGTGGTTGATGATGACGCCCGGACAGGCCTCGCGGATCGCCTGCTGAATCTCTTTGCTGACGCCGACGTCCCAGGACGGCAGATGGCCCTTGTTCGGCTCCTGCTGGCGCAGATGGACATGCATGACGCTGGCGCCGGCGTTGAAGGCGGCCTTCGCCTCGCGCGCCATCTGCTCGGGCGTGACAGGCACGTTGTGCTGTTTCGGATCGGTCAGCACGCCGTTCAGCGAGCAGGTAATGACGGCCTTGTCGCCCATGGATCAGCCTTTTGATGTCCGGAAGCTTTCGATTGCTTTCGCGATCATGCGGCCGGGATCAACTGGCTTCTTGCGTCCACGCGCTATTGTCGGCCTCGGTGCGACCGCTGGTATAGATCGCAAGGTCGCGCGATCCGGAAAAGATCGCGCGCGGCTTCAGCCCGTAGAAGCGGCGGATCGAGTGACTGAAATGCGTCGAGTCGGGATAGCCGATGTCCTGCGCGAGATGCGCGAGGTTGATGTCCTGGTTGGCGAAGTGCAGCAGATGCCGCGCGCGCTTCCAGGCGCGGAATGAACGGAACGAGATTCCGGTCTCTTCCTTGAACAGATGCAGGAAGCGCGACGGCGACAGCCCCGCCTCCACGGCACAGCTTGCCGCCGTCACCGGCTCGCCGCAGAATTTTCCGATCTGCACGATCGAGCGCGCCACCCGCGGATCGAGCGCGCGTCGCGGCAGGGCCTCGCCGAGACACAGCGAATCGAATTCGGCATTGGAGATATCGTCGTTGCCCTGACGCTCGCGCAACGCGACATAGGCGGCGCGAATCCGGTTGGCGAAAGCTTCGCTCTCGGGTCCGGAGAGACGCTCGACGAGGTCCTCGAACACACCTGATGGAACGCTTTCCGGCTCGATCACGAGACTGAGCACCGAGCGGTAGTCGCTGGCGATGGTGTGCCGGTCGTTCGGCAGCACGGCCGCCAATTCACAAAAGGTCTCGCGGCCATCGGCGGTGGTAAGCCAGAGCCCGCCCTCGATCGCGACATAGACATTGAAGGCGCCCGAGCGGCGCGCCCGCGGGCGGCCGAGCAGCCCTGCGTAAAACACGCGCTCCGGGGTGATCAGCATCAGATGGCCGGATTTGTGGCCGCTCTTGTGACCTATGTCGTCCATGGCAGATCCTCCTCGCGCGGCTCTTAGGCCGCTGCGACAGGGGGCAACCATAGCGCAAAATCGGGGTCTGTCACCGACAGAGATTTGGCCGAATGTGGCGGAAAATGCTCATGAAACCGTCATTGCCTGCAACAAACGCGAAGCGTTTGTGCAAGGCAATGACGGCGAACTGACTACGGCCGCACCCTGGCCTTCACACCCTGGTCGACGCCGGCCTGTTGTTCCGCCGCCACGGCGCGCTTGTAGCCGTTGCGTTGCTGCAACCGGGCCCAATAGGCAGCGACATTCGGCCCAAAATCCTTGGCCAGCCCGATATTGCCGGCCAAACGCAGCGCATAGCCGATCGCGATATCGGCGGCCGTAAAGCGGCCGGCGCACAGGGTCTCGGTGTTCGCCGTAGCCGCCTCGACCGCCCGCAGCCGGCCGAGGAACCATTTGGCATAATCGCCGGAGACCTGCGGATTGCGGCGCTCTTCCGGCTCAAGCTGACTGTATCTCAGCACCAGCGTTTGCGGAAAGGTCAGCGTCGCGTCGCTGAAATACATCCAGTTCAGGAAGGCGCCATAGGCCGGCTCGTCCACCCCGACCACCAGCGGCGTCGGTCCGTGCCGGGTGCCGAGGTAATGGCAGATGCCGGAGGACTCCGTCATCTTGGTCTCGCCGTCGACCATGAACGGGATCGTTCCGAGCGGGTTGATCGCTATGTATTCCTTGGCGAACACCCGCGGCGGGAACGGCAGCATCTTGAGCTCGTAGGGCAGCCCCTGCTCTTCCAGCATCCAGAGCGGACGAAACGAGCGTGCGCCGTCGCAGTGATAGAGCGTGATCATCAGGCGTTTCCTTGACTTTGTTCAGGTCAGTTTAGGACGAGGACGGCTCAGGCGCTACTTCAGCCGTTGCTGTGTTTTTTCAGTTCGAGACGCGCAATCTGGTTACGATGGACTTCATCGGGGCCATCGGCCAGACGAAGCAGGCGCGCCGTGGCGTAGGCTGCGGCCAGTCCGAAATCGTTGCTGGTGCCGGCGCCGCCATGGGCCTGGATCGCCCAGTCGATGACCTGGCATGCCATGTTCGGCACCGCCACCTTGATCATCGCGATTTCGGCCCTTGCCGTCCTGTTGCCGACGGTATCCATCATGTGCGCGGCATGCAGCGTCAACAGCCGCGACTGCTCGATCATGATGCGCGATTCCGCGATTCTTTCCTGCGTCACGGTCTGTTCCGAAACCGGCTTGCCGAACGCAACGCGGCTCCGGGTCCGGATGCACATCTTCTCCAGTGTCCGTTCGGCGAGCCCGATCAGCCGCATGCAGTGATGAATGCGGCCGGGACCGAGACGCCCCTGCGCGATCTCAAAACCGCGCCCCTCGCCGAGCAGCATGTTGGTAGCGGGAACGCGCACATTGTCGAAAACGACTTCCGATGCCCGGTCGGGTACGCCGTAGAATCCGAACACCGGAATCGGCCGCAGCACTTTTACGCCCGGCGTATCCATCGGCACCAGGATCATCGACTGCTGGCGATGGCGATCCGGATTGTCCGGATCGGTCTTGCCCATGAAGATGCAGATCTTGCAGCGCGGGTCGGTGGCGTTGGTGGTGTACCACTTGCGGCCGTTGATGACGTAATCATCGCCGTCGCGGACGATCGAACTCTCGATATTGGTGGCGTCGCTGGAGGCAACCGCCGGTTCGGTCATGGCGAAGCAGGAGCGGATTTCGCCCGCCAGCAGCGGCTTCAGCCATTTGTCCTGATGTTCCCGCGTGCCGTAGCGCGCCAGCACCTCCATGTTGCCGGTGTCGGGCGCCGAGCAGTTGAACAGTTCGGGCGCGAGATGTGACCGCCCCATCACCTCGCATAGCGGCGCATATTCGAGATTGGTCAGGCCGGCGCCGTGCTCGCTTTCGGGCAGGAACAGGTTCCAGAGACCGGCCTCCTTGGCCTTCGGCTTCAACTCCTCGACAACCGGATAGACCTTCCACGGGCCGAGATCCTCGGCCTCCTTATAGAACCGCTCCTCGTTCGGATAGACATGGCGGTCCATGAACGATTCGAGACGGTGTTTCAGCTCGGTGATCTTCTGGCTCTGGGCATAGAACATGGTCACACCGTCCTTATCTCTTCTCTTATTTCCTGGCGCCCGGCAGCGTGCCCATCATCTTGCATAGCACCGTCAGCATGACCTCGTCGGCGCCGCCGCCGATCGAGGTCAGGCGGCTGTCGCGATAGGCCCGGCTCACCGGCGTCTCGTTCATGAACCCCATGCCGCCCCAGAATTGCAGGCAGGCATCGGTCAGTTCGCGGCCCAGCCGCCCTGCCTTGAGTTTGGCCATCGTCGCCAGCCGCGTGACGTCCTCGCCCGCGACCAGCGCTTCGGCGGCGCGATAGATCAGCGCGCGCAGCAGCTCGACCTCGGTCTGCATTTCCGCAAGCTTGAAATGGACGGTCTGGTTGTCGAGGATCGATTTGCCGAACGCCTTACGACCACGGGTGTATTCGATCGTCTCCGCGATGATGAACTCGTGCGCCTTGAGGCAGGCGGCCGCACCCCACAGCCGCTCCTCCTGGAACTGCACCATCTGGTAGGTAAAGCCCTTGCCTTCCTCGCCGATGCGGTTGCGCTTCGGCACCCGGACATTGTCGAAGAAGATCTGCGCGGTGTCGGAGGAACGCATGCCCAGCTTGTCGAGCTTGCGCGCGATCTGCACGCCCTTGCTCTTCATCGGTACACAGATCAGCGACTTGTTGCGGTGGACCTGGTCGTCGCTGGTGTTGGCGAGCAGGCAGATCCAGTCGGCCTGGGTGCCGTTGGTGATCCACATCTTGCCGCCATCGATGACGTAATCGTCGCCATCGGAACGGGCGTTAGTCTTGATCGAGGCGACGTCGGAGCCGGCGCCCGGCTCGGACACGCCGATACAGGCGACCATGTCGCCGGCGATGGCGGGCGCCAGAAACTCGCGGCGGACCTCGTCGGAGCCGAACCGCGCCAGCGCCGGCGTCGCCATGTCGGTCTGCACCCCGATCGCCATCGGCACGCCGCCGCAGGTGATGGCGCCGAGTTCCTCCGCCATCATCAGCGCATAGCTGTAGTCGAGCCCCTGGCCGCCGAATTCGACGGGCTTGTTGAGGCCGAGGAAGCCGAGATCGCCGAGCTTCTTGAACAGCGTATGCGCCGGAAAGATATCGGCCTTCTCCCATTCGTCGACGAACGGATTGATCTCGGCGGCGATGAACTTTTGCAGGATGCGGCGGGGTTCGTCGTGGTCGGCGGTGAAGAGCATTTTGTTATCCAGAACCTTGTGCAGTTGATCTTTCGTCATTGCCGGGCTTGACCCGGCAATCCATCTCTTAAGAAGACTCTAGCGAAGAACGATGGATGCCCGGGTCAAGCCCGGGCATGACAGGTAGAGAGCAGTTACAGCCCCATCTGCCTCGAGGCGAGATCCTTCATGATCTCCTCGGTGCCGCCGCCGATGGCATTGACCTTGACCTCGCGGTAGATGCGCTCGACCTTGATGCCGCGCATGAAGCCGGCGCCGCCGAAAATCTGCACGGCCTCAGAGGCGCAGAACGCCATGGTTTGGGTCGCCTGGTTCTTCATCATGCATATCTCGGCGACCGGGCTCTCGCCCTGCCCGAGCCGCCACGCCAGCATTTCCAGCATCGCCTGCGACGCCGCGACCTTCTGCGCCATGTCGACCAGCTTGTGGCGAATCACCTGATGCTGCGCGATCGGTTTGCCAAAGGTCTTGCGCTCTTTGGCATAGGCGATCGCGTCCTCGACACAGACGCGCGCATAGGCGGTGCAGCTTGCCGCCATGCCCATCCGCTCGCTGTTGAAGTTGTGCATGATGATCTTGAAACCCTGGCCTTCCTCGCCGATCAGGTTTTCGACCGGTACCCGGCACTCGTCAAAATGCAGCGTGGCGGTGTCCGATGCCCACCAGCCCATCTTCTTCAGCTTGGTGCGCGTCAGCCCCGGCGTATTGCCTTCGATCAAGAGCATGCTGACGCCGCCCGGCCCCTCGCCGCCGGTGCGCACCGCAACCGTCAGATAATCGGCCCGCATGCCCGAGGTGATGAACGTCTTCTCGCCGCTGACGACGTAATGGTCGCCGTCGCGCCGCGCCTTGGTGCGCAGGTTGGCGACGTCGGAGCCGCCGCTCGGCTCGGTGATCGCCAGCGCCGAGATCTTCTTGCCGGCCAGCACGTCGGGCAGCACCCGCGCCTTCACTTCCGGCCGGGCGGCGCGCGCGATCGGCGGCGAGCCGATGGTGTGGCTCATCAGGCTCGAACTGACGCCGCCGGCCCCGGCGCGCGCCAGTTCCTGCGAGGCCACGATCTTCATGAACTGGTCGGCGGGCACGCCGCCAAACTCTTCCGGGAAGCCGAGCCCCAACAGCCCGATCTCCGACGCCTTGGCATAGAGTTCGCGCGGAAACTCGCCGGCCTCATCCCATTCATGGGCATAGGGCTCGATCTCGCGCGCCACAAAGCGGCGCATCACGTCGCGGAACGCCTCATGCTCCGGCGTATAGAAGGGGTTTTGCACCCGCGTCCGTTCCAGCATTTTTCTCTCCCGAGAGCATGATCCGGAAACGTGGGTTCCGGCTTTCCCTCGCGACAAACGCCAAAGGCGTTTGCGCGGAGATCATGCTCCAGCATAAAGGCGACGTTGCCCTGATTTGGCCCGCGCAAACTTGCGTCCAGCGGCTGGACAGCAACTCAACGCAAGACCGGCGGGATTGATCTGCCTAGCCTTTTGGCAAAAAACAAAATAGCACATACGGCCATTGGCCGGGGAGGATGAAGCATGATCCGATCGAGCAGGTTCGCCCCGGCAGCCCTTTTGTCAGCCGTGCTGTCGCTTGCGGCCTGGACGGCGGCGTCCGCCCAGCAACCCGGCATCACCGATACCGAAATCAAGTTCGGCAACATCATGCCGTATAGCGGCCCGGCGTCGGCGCTCAGCGTCACCGGAAAAGTGTTCGCCGCCTATTTCGACATGATCAACGAAAAGGGCGGCGTCAACGGACGCAAGCTCAACATGATCTCGCTCGACGACGGCTTCTCGCCGCCGAAGACGGTCGAGGCCACCCGCCGGCTGGTCGAGAACGACAACGTCGCTTTCATGTTCGGCACCATGGGCACCGCGCCGAGCTCGGCGACCGCCAAATATCTCAACGGCGCCAAGGTGCCGCATTTGTTCCTGATCTCGTCCGCCTCGAAGTGGAACGAGCCGGCGACGCAGCCCTGGCTGATGGCGCTGCCCTGGGCGCCCAACTATGTCGAGGAAGCCGGCATCGAGGTGCGCTATGCGCGTTCGAAAAATCCCAACGCGCGTTTTGCGATCCTTTACCAGAACGACGATGCCGGAAAGGACTATCTGCGCGGCGTCAAGGAAGCACTCGGGGCGGATGCCGACAAGGCAATCGCGATGGCGTCGAGTTTTGAGGTCGCCGATCCCACGGTGGATTCGCAGATCCTCACCCTCGCCAACACCAAGGCCGACGTCTTCCTGATCTACAGCGTGACGCCGCGCGCCTGCGCGCAGGCGATCCGTAAGGCCTACGAGACCGGCTGGCGGCCGATGCGCTTCATCGCTTCGGGCTGCGCCAACAAGGACACCGTGATGGTGCCCGCCGGACTCGAGGACTCGCACGGTATCATGTCGGTGGTGTCGCTGAAGCCCTATGTGCCCGACTCCAAGGACGCCGGGCTGATCGCTTACGGCGACTTCATGAAAGCGCGGCTTCCCAACGTCGATCCGGCCAATTTCGCCGCCGGCTACGGCTACATGGTGGCGCAGGCGCTGGTCGTGGTGCTGGAGCAGTGCAAGAACGACCTCAGCCGCGCCAACATCATGGCCCAGGCCGCCAACCTCAAGAACGTGCCGCTGTCGATGCTGTTGCCCGGCATCACCCTCAACACCTCGCCGACCGACTACCGCCCGATCAAGGACGGTTACATGGTCGAGTTTCGCGACAGCCAGCTCGCCGTGATCAGCGAATTGCTGCACGGCGGATCGTGAACGCCTGACTCAAAAGTAGTGCGGCAAAATCGGGCTTCGCACGTCGCTCGTCAGGCCCGGGCAGAAGCGCGAAGCGCGTCTTCGCACTGGATGTCCCGGGCATCCACGCCTTGGCTGAGAGATTATGAAATTCGAGTCTGCTTTCGGGGGTATTGCGGAAGCCGGACTTCGAGACCGTTCGGGCAGCTTTTCACCCGACGCAGACCTGTGCAAGGTTCTGCTCACGCATTATGTGGGCGGCGAGTCGAGGTAAACATAAAGGGACGCGATCTTGCCGTCCCGTGCGATGATGAAATCCACACCGGTGTACACGGGCGTCTCGCCGTTCGGCCCCGAGCCCCACGCCAGGCGTCCCGAATTGTGCAGAACCTGCGGCGAGCCATGAGGCGTATAGGCATAGTGTGGATGCGTCGCTCGGAGATCGCCGGCGAACTTGTCCAGCGCGTCGTGACCGACGAAAGTTCCGGTGGGCACGTACAGCACACAGTCCTCGGTATAAAGCTCCTGAATTGCGCGCCTTCGGCGAGCCGGATCACCTTCACCGAATACTTCCGGAAGATTGCGGTTGAGCAGCGTCTCGACACCACTCACATCTACGCCCACCGATGGTGGAACGCTGTTCTTGTCGGCATGCTGGTTCATCGGAGCTCTCCTTGTCCGTGGAACGATAATATCGTTGCTGGCTCGAGCAGCGAAACAGAAATAATTGAAAGTCATCGTTTCAGTTTTTGGTGTATGGGGCGAAGACGTGCTTCGTACTCCTGCCCGGCCATGACGGATGAAGGCCGGTCTGCTTTCGGGGGTATTGCCGCAGTCGGACTTCGAGGACGTCCGGGCCGCTTTTGAGACCCGAAGCGGACGTTCGGCCCCTCCAAATGCATAACTTCCGGCTCGCTGCCCGATCGCAAAGTGCTAGGCTTTGGACACTGCACCAGGACGTGTTCTCTGGAGGACACATGCAACGGCGCGAGTTCATCGCGGCGCTGAGTGCGACGGCGATGGTCTGGCCGTTTGCCGCAAGAGCGCAGCAGGCGATGCCGGTGATCGGCTTTCTCAGCAGTGCGTCGTCGCACGACTATGCGCCCATGATCGGAGCGTTCCGGAAAAGCCTTGGCGAGGCCGGCTTCGTCGAGGGCCAGAATGTGAAGATCGAGTATGCCTGGGCCGACGAGCAGTATGACCGTCTGCCGGCGCTGGCGGCCGATCTGGTTCGTCATCAGGTGAGCGTGATTGTCGCGGCCTCGACCCCGGCAGCCCTCGCACTGAAACCCGCAACCACGACCATACCGATCGTGTTTGCGATTGGGGGCGATCCTGTAAGGACGGGACTTGTCGACAGCCTTAGCCGACCCGGCGGCAATCTTACAGGCGCGGCCCACATCAACGTCGAGACCGCGCCAAAGCGCCTCGAACTGATGTATGAATTGATGCCCAACATGAAGATCGCTGGTCTTCTCGTCAACCCGACCAACCCGTTGGCGAAATCTGTTGTACAGGCCGTTCAGGCGGCAGCCAGCTCCCTGGGGCTAGAACTGAAGGTCGTGCACGCACACAGCGACGAAGAACTGGACGCTGCGTTCGCAAGTCTGTCCGGCTTGGGCGTCGGCGCCCTCGTCGTCGGCACCGACCCATTGTTCACCAGCCGAGCAGAAAAATTAGGCGCGACTTCACTTCGCCTGGCAATGCCTGCGATCTATCAGTATCGCGAATTCACCGCGGCTGGCGGCGTGATGAGCTATGGCGGCAGCATTGTGGATTCCTACCACCACGCGGGTCTCTACGTCGGCCGAATTCTGAGGGGTGAGAAGCCTCGCGACCTGCCGGTGCAGCTATCCACGAAGGTGGAGCTGTTCTTGAATTTGAAAAGCGCGAAGGCGCTCGGTCTGTCCGTGCCGCTTCCGTTGCTCGGGCGCGCCGACGAGGTGATCGAATGAGGAGCCATTGCTGCTTGCATGGGTCTGAAAGTGGCCCGGAGCGGCCTTGCGCTTTCTTGCACGCCGGGCCGGTTTGAAATTGGAACAACCGCCTTGGGCCCAGTGCGCCCGGCGGCGTGCCGCATGGTGCCGCCCGATCCAGCGCATCAAGGGATTTTGACTATCGGCCCAGCCCGCTTGGAGATAGTCAGCACGGGAGAGAGTTCGAAATCTCCCAACGATTTGCGGGAAACACCATGACATTCCGGATACGGACGATCTTCGCCGGCGTAGCGCTTTCGGCGGCTATGGTCGCGGGGCCCCTGGCGGCGCAGCAGCCGACCGGCGCAACATCGGCCTACGGGCCGGAACTGGAGGGGTTCGATTATCCGTATCCACTTCAGCATTTTGCTTTCACGTCGCAGCGGCAGTCGCTGCAGATGGCCTATCTCGACGTCAGGCCGGACCGCCCGAACGGGCGGACGGCGGTGCTGTTGCACGGAAAGAATTTTTGTGCCGCCACCTGGGAGCCGACCATCAAGGATCTGGTCGCGGCCGGCTATCGCGTGATCGCGCCGGATCAGATCGGCTTCTGCAAGTCGAGCAAGCCCGCCGCTTACCAGTTCACCTTCAAGCAGCTTGCCGGCAACACCCATGAACTGCTGGCCAGTCTCGGCATCGAGAAGCCGGTCGTGATCGGTCATTCGACCGGAGGCATGTTGGCGGCGCATTATTCGCTGATCTATCCGCAGGACGTCAGCCACCTCGTCCTGGTCAATCCGGTCGGGCTTGAGGATTGGTCCGCAAAGGGCGTGCCTCCGATCTCGGTCGACCAATGGTACGCCCGCGAGCTGAAGACCAATGCCGATGGCATCCGCGCCTACGAGAAGTCGACCTACTATGCGGGCAAGTGGGAGGATCGCTACGAACGCGCGGTCGACATGCTCGCCGGCCTCAATCGCGGTCCAGGCAAGGAAGCGGTCGCCTGGGACTCGGCGCTGATCTACGACATGATCATGACCCAACCCGTGCTGTACCGGTTTGGCGAAATCTCGGTGCCGACGTTGCTCATGATCGGCCAGAAAGACACCACGGCCATTGCCAAGGATTTCGCACCTCCCGAACTTCGGCCGAAACTTGGAAATTATCCCGAGTTAGGCAAAGCGGCCGCCAAGGCCATCCCCGGCGCCAAACTCATCGAGTTTCCCGACTACGGCCACGCGCCGCAGATGACGGACCCCGAAGGTTTTGACAAGGCGCTGATCGCGGGGATCTCCAAATCTTGAGCCCACAAGTTCTGAGCCCGGCAGCATGTTTTCGGCGGTACGGCGACGCTGGCCGCAAGCGCCGTTCCAGCTGATGTCCAAGGCCTGGTTCCAGCGGCCGTTGCCTAATTTATTCCTGCATCGCGAACCTGGACAATGAAACCTGCGCGCGACGTTCGAAGATGACGGCACCCTGGCGCCTGGCAATGTCGCCGGCGATCGCAAAGGCCGATCGTGCTTCAGCCTTGTTGTGACGGTCAAGAGCCAGCAAGCACTCGCCGCGCAAACGATAGATCTCCGGCAGATAGATGCCGATGCCTGCCTCGTCGATCCCGGCAATCGCGCGGTCGAGGTGACCAAGCGCGTCCGCAGGTCGGCCGGCGGCAAGGAGCACTTCCGCGGCGAGGCCGAGATAATATTGCGGCAGCGGGCCGACCGCGGTGGCGTTGGCGATCTCGGCGTCGATCAGCCGCACGGCGTTCGCGACCCCTGCGCCCGTTGCCGTCGCCCATCCGACGAGAATGAGACTGCTCGCACGCCATGGCGGCAGGTTGAACTTCTCGGCCAGCGCCGCCGCGCGATGCGCCGCGGTGTAAGTGGCCTCGGGGTCTCCCCCAAGCTGATGGCCGATACCGATGTTGTGCAGTCCGTGCCCGAGACTGTTTGGATGATCGAGCATTTCGGCGAGTGCGATTGCCTGCGTGAAATGCTGCCTCGCCTGTTGTTGTTCGCCCGACAGTTGCCACGAATTGCCGCACTGGGCATGCGCGCAGACGCCGGGATCGTGGCCGCCAAACGCGTGCGCAAGGTGACGGTGCTGCGTCATATCGTAAAGCGCGATGGCGTGCTGGCAGCCCTCCAGCGCGCCGCGGACATCGCCACGAAAATGCGCCGTCGAAAGCTGGCAATGATAGGCTTCGAGCAGCAACTCGCGGTCGCCGGACTGCTGCGCGAGCGACACCAGTTCGCTGGCGCGGTCGCGCGCCAATGCTGTCTTGCGTCTCAGATTGGCGTTGATCCAGAGACCCCATTTGGCCTGGAAGGTCGCAGGGCCGTCGCCGAGCTGCTCGCCGATCTCGCCGGCTTTGGTATAGGCCTTTTCGGCCTCAACGCTCTGCAGGCCATGCGCGACGACCGACGCCGAACCAAGCTTCAGCCAGAACTGCAGCTGCCGGCGCAAGCCAACTTCCGGCGGCAAGGCCTCGGCGAGATTGAGACCTGCCGTGAAATGCGCGATCGCCTCCACATAGGCCGAGCGGCTCACCGCCTGGTCGCCGGCGCGCATGCGGTAATCGCAAGCGAGAGAGACAAGCCCGGCTTCGCCGAAATGATAGGCCAGCAATTCCGGTTCGCGCGCAGCGACATCGCCAAAACGCTGCTCGAGGGCCTGGGCGACGCGCCCGTGCCATTCGCGACGGCGCATCAGCAACAGGCTTTCATAGGCGGCGTCACGCACCAACGCGTGCTTGAAGATGAAACTCCGGTCGAGGCCGCGCTCCTCGGGAAATACGATTCCCGAGGCAACCAGCTTTGCCAGCATGCCTTCGAGCTCACCGCTGGCCTTGCCGGAAACCGCTTGCAGCATGGCGAACGTGAATTGCCGGCCGATGACCGCGGCAATCTGGGCCATCTCGCGCGCGCCGCCGAGACGGTCGAGGCGGGCCATTAACGAGTCCTTGAGCGTCGCCGGCACCGCAGAACCTTCGTCCGCCGATTCCATCACGCTTCGGGTCAGCTCCTCGACGAACAGCGGTACGCCATCGGTCTTGGCAACGATGGTGGCGATCGTGTCGGCCGACAGGCCGTGCGCAGCCGCTACACCCGCAACCACTTGCATGCACTCGGGGCGGCCGAGGCGTCCGAGCGTGACCAGCGTTGCGTGAGGCCTCGCCAGCCAGGGTGGCACGAATTCCGGTCGCGCTGACACTACCGCAAGCAGCCGCGCCCGGGCGATGCTGTCGGTCAACCGCGTCATCATCTCGAGCGTGGTGGCGTCGATCCAGTGCGCGTCTTCCAGCATGATCACCACCGGATCGCCGTCGCCGGTCCGCGCCATGATTTCGACGATCAGGGCGAGGGTCGATGCCTTGCGTTGCGCCGGCGATTGAGCGGTGGCGGCTGTCTCGGCCAGCGGCACCGACAACAGTTCCGCCAGCAGCGGCAGCGCTACCGGATCGGCGATGCGCCGCGCCGCGAGCAGAACGCGGACTTTGTCGGCGCGCGCATCCGCGGCATCGGCAGGCGCAAAGCCGGCGACGCGACTGAGATACTGGATCACGGGGTAAAGCGCGCTGTCGCTGTGGTAGGGTGAGCATTGCAGGTTGATGCGCTCATGCGCTTCGCTGGCGACCTCCTCCTGCAGCGCCTCAATCATGCGCGATTTCCCGATACCGGCTTCGCCGATCACGGTCACGATCTGGCCGTCACCTTGCTGCGCCAGATGCCAGCGTTCGCGCATCAGCCCCATTTCATGCGCCCGGCCGATCAACGGCAGGCCTCCGGTGCGGATTGCGGCAAAACGGCTTTCGACCGAGGCTTCACCGCAAACCCGCCAGGCCGGGACAGGGCGGGCAAAGCCTTTCAGTTCGTGCTCGCCGGTGTGGCTGAGTTCGAAATGGCCGCCTGACAATTTTTGGGTCGACTCGCTGATGATGATGCAGTCCGGCTCGGCCAACGCCTGCAGCCTGGCGGCAAGGTTGGGCGTTTCACCGACGATGGTCCGCTCCTGTGCCAAGCCGGTGCCGATGATTTCGCCTACCACGACGAGGCCGGTGGCAATGCCGATCCGCGCCTGCACGCGCGTTCCGTCCGGCGCTTCGATTGCGCCGACCTCCGACAGGATTCCGATGGCGGCGCGAACGGCACGTTCCGCCGCATCCTCGAAGGCACGGGGAAAGCCGAAATAGGCCAACACGCCATCGCCCATGAATTTGGCGACGAAACCACCATAACGCCCGATCTCACCCGCCACCGCGTCCTGGTATTGCCGGATAAGACCGCCAAGCAGCTCCGGATCGAGCCTCGCCGACAGCGCCGTGGAGCCCACCATATCGGCAAACATCACGGTCACTTGCCGCCGCTCGGCGTCGCCCGACCCGGCTTCCTCCGAGGCTGATGGTTTTTCGCCGGACGAGAGCGGGCGGACAGAAGAAGATTTGTCGAGCGATGAAGTTTCGTCGGTGGAGGAAATGGAGGCCGCGACGGCATTGCGCGCCGCGATTGCCTTCAAGAGGCGGCGGCGATTACCCAAAGACAGACCCAATTGCGCGAGATCGTTGTCATCGAGGTCCGCCAGGATATCCAGATCGATGTCGTTTGCCTCAAACGCGTCGGCGTATTGCTCCAGGTTGTTTCCACGCAACCAAGCGCGAAGATCGCTCATGCAGTCGGCTCCCCAGCCCCTCTCAATTAATGCACATTGGCACATCCATGGAATTTCAGCACAGCATTTTGATGCGCCGAGGGACAGCCAACGCCCGATCAAATTTCTGATTTTCCGAAATTCTTCTTGACCGCGACCCCAAATCAGCCATACACATCGCCCGTCCCGTTCCACTCGGAGGGCGTTTCGCGATCGTCACAGACGCGGGATGGGATGCGATGGACGCGAAGGCCACTAAGACGAGTGTGGCCAAAGCGTACGGCGAAGTCGTGTGGGCCTGACGCCCCGGTGCTGGCGTCAAGTTTCGCGGGAAGCATTCCTGCAAATGACGGTGGCAAGAAAGCCGGTCACCGGGGCGAACTCGTATAAGCCGTAAAGCCATTGCGCAGGGAAGGCCGGAGGCTTCCGCCAAACCTGTATGCTCATGTGCAGCATTTTTTGATGCACATCGCACATGAGACCGCGGGTGCGGCGCGCACCCGGTCTTCCCTGCGCCCTTTGATTTGGGGGCAAGGTTTTCTTGCAAAACTTCGGGCGCATCGCGCCGCGAGAATACTGACACTTACCCTCCCCTGGAGGGGGAGGGTCGACGCGAAGCGGCGGGGTGGGGTGACGGTCTCTCCTCGTGAACAGTGTCCGAGTGGAGGGATCACCCCACCCCGTCTCACATTCCGCTGCGCTCCATGTGAGCCGACCCTCCCCCTCCAGGGGAGGGTAAGCAACAGGATGAAGTCTCGTTTGGAAAACGTCGTTGCGAGCGAAGCGAAGCAATCCATCTTCGTCAATGAGGATGGCCGGTGCACCTCGCCCAACCCGTCCCGGCGCAACCACTCAACGCAAGACAGCATCCGAATTCGGCCGCTCCATCCGGTAAACTGGGATAAGATCAGGTCGGGATCGGGCGGCGCCAGACCGCTGAAAATCAGGAGGAAATCTTGCCGGTTCGCTATTACGACTGGATCGCCCATTTCGGCCGCCGCACGCCGGACAAGATCGCGGTCATCGACCTCGCCAGCCAGCGCCGCTTGTCTTACGCGGAGTTCGACCAGCGGATCTCGCGGCTTGCCTCGCATCTGCGCGACCAACTCGGCGTCAAACGCGGCGACCGGGTCGCGGTGCTGGCGCTGAACACGACGGATACGCTGGAAGTGCAGTTCGCCTGCTTCCGGATCGGCGCCGTATTCCTGCCGCTGAACAACCGCCTCACCGTTCCGGAATTGCAGTTCATCGTCGGCGATGCCTCGCCCAGCGTGATGATCCACGATACGGATTTGGCGGAAGTAGCCCTCACCGTCGCCAAACTCTGCAACGTTGCGTCGGCCCTGCTGTTCGGCCCCGGCGCCTCCTATGAAGCGGCGATCGCGGCGGCGAAGCCGCTCGACACGCACGAGTCCGTCACGCTCGATGACATCTCGACCATCATGTACACCTCGGGCACCACCGGCCAGCCCAAGGGCGCGATCATCACCCATGGCATGACGTTCTGGAATTGCGTCAATCTCGGCGGCCCCGCTTACATCTCGCCGTCGACGGTGCTGCTCACCGTGCTGCCGCTGTTCCACACCGGCGGGCTCAATTGCTACACCAATCCGGTGCTGCATTCCGGCGGCACCGTGCTGATCATGCGCGCGTTTGATCCAGGCCTGGCGCTGCAACTGATCAGCGATGTGTCAGCCGGCATCAATCAGTTCTTCGGCGTGCCCTCGATCTACCAGTTCATGGCGCAGCATCCGTCGTTCGCGACTGCCGACTTCAGCCGCCTCGTGATCGGCGGCGTCGGCGGCGCGCCGATGCCGGTGCCGCTGTTGAAGGTGTGGGAAGAGCGCGGCGTCGCCCTGCAACAGGGTTACGGCATGACCGAGACCAGCCCGGCCGTGCTGACGCTCGACAAGGAAGACGCGGTGCGCAAGGCCGGCTCGTCCGGCAAGCCGGTGATGCACACCGAGGTAAGAATCGTTCGGCCCGACGGCTCGGACGCCGGTGTCGACGAACTCGGCGAACTCTGGGTCCGCGGACCGAACGTCACGCCGGGCTACTGGAACCGGCCGGACGCCAACGCGTCATCGTTCACCGACGGATGGCTGCACACCGGCGACGCCACGCGGGTCGATGCCGAAGGCTTCTACTATATCGTCGACCGCTGGAAGGACATGTACATTTCGGGCGGCGAGAACGTCTATCCGGCCGAGGTCGAAAACGTGCTGCATCAAATTCCGGCAATTGCCGAAGCCGCAGTCATCGGCATCCCTAACGAGCAGTGGGGCGAGGTCGGCATGGCGATCGTCGCTGTCAGGCCCGGCCACACCCTTGCCGCCGAGCAGATTCATGCGCATTGTGCCGCCAATCTGGCGCGGTTCAAATGCCCGCGCCTGATCGAGTTCGTGGATGCCCTGCCGCGCAATGCGACTGGAAAAATCCACAAGCCGACGCTGCGTAACAAATTCGGCGTGTCCAAAGCCACCGATACGGCGAGGGCGATCGCCTCGTAACTGCCGATTTAAAAAGAGCATCGCCGCGATTTCGTTAAGACCTCTCAACACAAAGAAACCAGGGAAGAAAATTTTCATGAAGAACAAGAAACTGTCTTTGCTTGCCGCGGCCGCGACACTGTCGTTGCTGACCACGCAGGGCGCGCTGGCGCAGAAGAAATACGACACCGGCGCCTCCGACACCGAAATCAAGATCGGCAATGTCGAGGCCTATAGCGGCCCGGCTTCCGCCTACGGCATCATCGGCAAGACCGAAGAAGCCTATTTCAAGATGATCAACGACCAGGGCGGCGTAAACGGCCGCAAGATCAACTGGATCTCCTACGACGACGGCTACAGCCCGCCGAAGACGGTGGAGCAGGTCCGCAAGCTGATCGAGAGCGACGAGGTGTTTCTGGTATTCAACGCGCTGGGCACGCCGACCCAGACCGCGGTTCAGAAATATCACAATTCCAAGAAGGTCCCGCAGCTGTTCCTCGCCACCGGCGCCAGCAAGTGGAACGACCCGAAGGACTTTCCCTGGACCATGGGCTTTCAGCCGAGCTACCGCGTCGAGGCCCGGATCTTTGCGAAGTACATCCTGAAGAACAAGCCCGACGGCAAGGTCGCGGTGTTCTATGCCAATGACGATTTCGGCAAGGACTATGTCGCCGGACTGAAGGACATCTTCGGCGACAGGGCGTCGAGCATCATCGTCGCCGAGGAAAGCTACGAGACCACCGAGCCCTCGATCAGCTCCCACATCGTCAAGCTGAAGGGCACCGGCGCCGACGTCTTCGTCAACATCGCAACGCCGAAATTCGCGGCACAGGCGATCAAGAAGATGGCCGAGCTGGAATGGAAGCCGATGCACCTGATGACCGACGTGTCGATCTCGATCGGCGCGGTCATGAAACCTGCCGGCCTTGATGCTTCCGAGGGCGTGCTGTCGGCCGGCTACCTGAAGGATGCGTCCGATCCGCAGTGGAAGGACGACGAAGGCATGAAGAAGTTCATGACCTTCATCGACAAGTACATGCCGGGCGCCAACATCTCCGATTCCAACCTGGTCTATGGCTACGCCGCGGCGCAGACCATGGTGCAGGTCCTGAAGCAGTCGGGCGACAACCTGACCCGGGAGAACGTGATGAAGCAGGCCGCCAGCCTGAAGGATTTTGCGCCGGATACGCTGATCCCCGGCATCAAGGTCAACACCTCGGCCACCGACTTCGCCCCGATCGAACAGCTCAAGATCATGCGGTTCAAGGGCGGCCAGTGGGAACTGTTCGGCGACATCATCAGCGCCGAGACCGGTGGCTAGCTAAAAGCAAAAAGCCCGCTGGCATGGCCAGCGGGCTTCTCTATTCAGAAGTCGATCGAAGGATCCCAGTACATCCGTGGGTAATCCGTGATCGATCGCCTTAACTAACGCGGAGATTTTCCGCGCTGGTTTTGCCGCGCATGCTGTCGACCTTCGCTTCATATGAAAGCTTTTGGCCTTCATTGAGCGAGCTCAGACCTGCACGTTCCACGGCGCTGATGTGGACGAATACGTCGGTTCCGCCGTCGTCGGGCTGGATGAAGCCGAAGCCCTTGGTCGCGTTGAACCACTTAACTGTTCCGGTAGCCATGTAACTATCTCCAACAAGATGCGTAAAAACGCTTTGCCCACACGACCTCCGTGCAGGCTTGATCCGATTTCAACGATGTCTTGGGAAGGGAGCCGATTTCGGCGCGGTCAACAAGGCAGAGCGGTTATTCGAATGAAGCTGATATAGTCTATTCCAGCGGAAAAGCAAGGCTCACGACACTAACCCGGCAAAAACATCGCAAATGGTTCGTCGAGCGTCCGCCGCAAATGGGTGCGGTATGCCCCGTAATTGGCATTATCGGGCAAAATCCGCCCAAATGTCGGGTTTTTGATCATTTTGACGGGCAAATACGCGATCGGGGCCGCGATCGGCGTCAGCAGCGAGCCGCGTCCCGCCAGCAAAGTCGTGATGATACCGAACATTTCGCCGGAGATCGGCAGCCGCGCGACCGTGATCAGGCGATGCTGGCCGTGCCGGTTGGTGACGAGATAGATGTGGCCCGACTGGTTCGGCACCGCCACTTCGCCATACTGCGTGTAGGCCGCATCCTGCCGCTCGCTCTCGTGGAAAACGAGACACGATGCCGCGGCGTCCCAGCTGATTGCGGTGAGGTAGGCGAAGATCGCGTTCTTGTCGCCGAACGAAGGACGCATCGTCACATACGTTCCTTCGATCCAGGCGACCGCGCGGCGCGAATAGGCGCCGAGGCCATCAGGCGCGACGTCGCCGTTGACGGGATGAGCGTGTGCCGGCGCTTCCGGCGTGGTGCGCAGGGAAACGCCGAGCGCCTGTTCGAGCCGAACTGTCGTCGCGAGCGTGAACGGGCGGCGGCCGCCCAGCACTTTCTCGAGCGTCGAGAGACTGAGTTTCGCAAGCTCGGCCAGGGACTGCCTGGAGATGCGGCGACGCGCGATCTCCTCACGAATCGTGTCCGCAATCTGCCGGCTTTGCTCGGCGGAAAGCTGCTTGTCCGGCGTCGCCATCGTCCCCCCTGTTCGGTCGAGCCAAGTGTACCAGACGCACAATCCATCACAAACCCGCACAAACCGGCCGCGGCCGGGGCGCGCCGGGCTGGCCCGCGGCTGAACAAGGCCGATCATTCCGCTCGCGCCAAAGCGCGGCATTCCGCACGCTTTCAAGCGGCGAAACCGCCTTTGGGAGTGAGCGACATGACGACATGCGACGAGATTGAGACGGACAGTAGCCGTAGCCTGGTGAGCCTGGCGCGGCTGGTGCTGTTCATGGTGATGCAGGGATTTGCCGTGATCCTGGTCGGGTTCGCGGCATTGTTCCTGAGCTTCGAGCCGGTGTGGTCGGCAGCCGGCCAACCGGCGGCTTTTCTCAAAGCCAGCGACGCACGCTCCGGCTCGCTGCTGCTGAAGACCGAAGACGGCTATGCCGACGCGTCGAGGCTCGGCATCGATGTCGATCTCACCGTATCGGGGCCGACGGTGCGCGCCCGCGTCACGCAGATCTTTCGCAACCCGACGCAAAACTGGGTCGAGGCTGTTTACGTCTATCCGCTGCCGTCGGGCGGCGCGGTCGATACGCTGAAGATGGTGATCGGCGATCGCGTCGTGGTCGGCGACATCAAGGAGCGGCAACAGGCCAAGGCGATCTACGAACAGGCCAAGCAGAACGGCCAGAAGGCGGCGCTGACCGAACAGGAGCGGCCGAACCTCTTCACCAATTCCGTCGCCAATATCGGCCCCGGCGAAACCGTGCTGGTGCAGATCGAATATCAGGAACCGGTGCAGCAATCCGGCAACGAGTTCTCGCTGCGGGTGCCGATGGTGGTCGCTCCGCGCTACAATCCGGCACCCGTGGTGCAGAGCGTCGACTTCAAGCCCGATGGCGGCGGCTGGGGCGCGGTGAAATCCGATTCCGTCCCGGACCGCGAACGCATTGCATCTGAAGTGCTCGACCCCGCGACCAACGCGCCGGTCAACCCGACGACCATTACCGTTCACCTGCAGGCCGGCTTCCCGCTCGGCGAGGTCAAGAGCCATCACCATGCGATCAAGACTGAAAAGAGCGTCGCCAGCACCAGCATCATCCGCCTCGCCGAAGGCCCGGTGCCGGCCGATCGCGATTTCGAACTGAGCTGGAAGCCCGCGGCCGAGAAGGCGCCGTCGGTCGGCCTGTTCCGCGAACATGTCGGCGACGCCGATTACCTGCTCGCCTTCGTCACGCCGCCCTCGGTCGAGCAGGCCCAGGAGAAGCCGCTGCCGCGCGAGGTAATCTTCGTGATCGACAATTCCGGCTCGATGGGCGGCGTCTCGATCATCCAGGCCAAGGCCAGTCTCATCTACGCGCTCGGCCGCCTGCAACCGGGCGACCGCTTCAACGTGATCCGGTTCGATCACACCATGGACGTGCTGTTCCCGGCGCCGGTGCCGGCCGACCGCGAGCATCTCGGCCAAGCCACCTCCTTCGTCAGCGCACTGCAGGCCAATGGCGGCACCGAGATGGTGCCGGCAATGCGCGCGGCGCTGTCCGACAGCGGCAATGACGCCAGTTACGTCCGTCAGGTCGTGTTCCTGACCGACGGCGCCATCGGCAACGAGCAGCAATTGTTCGAAACCATCAACGCACTGCGCGGCCGCTCGCGCATCTTCATGGTCGGCATCGGTTCGGCGCCGAACACCTATCTGATGACGCGCGCCGCCGAACTCGGCCGCGGCACATTTACGCATATCGGCTCGGTCGAGCAGGTCGAGGAACGGATGCGCGGCCTGTTCGCAAAACTGGAGAATCCCGCGGTGACCAATCTCACCGCAAAATTCTCCGAGGCCGCGGCCGACATCACGCCGGCGGCGATCCCCGACGTCTACCGCGACGAACCGCTGGTGCTCGCGGCAAAACTCGACAAGCTCGCGGGCTCGGTCGAGATCAAGGGCCGCATCGGCGACCGTCCCTGGGTCGTGACCCTGCCGCTGGCAAATGCCGCCGAAGGCAAGGGCCTGTCGAAATTATGGGCCCGCCGCAAGATCGCGGATGCCGAGGTGGCGCGCACCACGCAGCAGACGAGCCCCGAAGACGCCGACAAGGCCATTCTCGGGCTGGCGCTGCAGCATCAACTGGTAACGCGGCTGACCAGCCTGGTCGCGGTCGATAAGACCCCGAGCCGCCCCGCAGGCGAACCGCTCAAGGTTTCGGAACTGCCGATCAACCTGCCCGCCGGCTGGGACTTCGCAAAGCTGTTCGGCGATCGCCCACAGCTTCCGGCGGCACCGATGGAACGGCGTGCCGACAATGGCGACGCGAAGGTTCAGGTCGCAACGCTGAAACGTGCCCAGCCTCCGGTCGTGCAGGCCCCCGCCACCGTCACGCTGCCGAAGACGGCAACCGATGCCGAACTGAAGCTGATCGCGGGCGCGATCCTGCTGATGCTCAGCCTGATGCTGTTCGTCTACAACCGGCGTCAGTTGTTCGTGCACTGACCTCACGCGATGGAGGAGACGCCCCAACCTCCTCCTGAAAAGCGCGCGCGGCCTGCCCGTCCCCCCAAGGCCGCGCGCGTGAGGCTTCCACCACCGTCATTGCGAGCGAAGCGAAGCAATCCATCGAGCCACAACAAGGAGGAATGGATTGCTTCGTCGCTTCGCTCCTCGCTATGACGGAAGGACCAGCTAAATGCCTCGCTTCACCCTCCCTCTCCTCCTCGCCCTTGCGGGCCTCATCCAGTTCGGCCAGGGCGCCTACATCCACGCCAAGGCGCTGCTGGCCCAGGTGCTGCTGGAGCGCGCCTTCAACACCACCATCGCGTCCGGACAACAGACAAAACCGTGGTCATGGGCGGATACATGGCCGGTGGCGCGCATCGAGGTGAAGCGGCTCCATGCGCGCGCCATCGTGCTGTCGGGGAGCAGTGGCCAGGCGCTGGCCTTCGGTCCCGGCCATGTCGAACTGACGCCCAACGCGGGCGAGCGCGGGGTCGCGGTCTATTCCGCGCACCGCGATACGCATTTCGCATTCCTGAAGAATGTCGCGGTTGGCGACGAGATCGATATCACCAGAGGCGATGGCCGGACGTTCCGTTATCGGGCAGACGCAACTTCCGTCGCGCGTTTTGACGATTCCGGCATCGATCCCCTCGCAAGTGGACACGAACTGGTGTTGTCGACGTGCTGGCCGTTCGATGCGCTGACACCGGGCCCCGACCGCTACCTGCTGCATGCCACCATGATCGAACCCGGTTCCTGATCTCGCGGGCCTGTCAATGCCGGAGTGGCCCGAATTCTCCGCAAGCCGGGATATCGTGCGCAGGGCGAATGGTGCTGCGTGCCCAACGCGTGTTGCCACCCTCACCAAGTCTCAATAAAAAGACATCAACAAATGAAAATCATAGCGCGGCGACCGCATCGATCGCCACGGCCAAAGGAAACAACGGGTAAGGGAAGTCCATGGCAGCTCAGGCAAGTACCGCGTCGCACGGAATCGCAAAATGGTCGCCCTCGCCTGACGCCAGCGACATCGTCAAAAGCATCCATGCGATGCTGCACCCGCGTAATATCGTCCTGGTCGGCGCCACCGACAAGCCCGGCAACTATGCCGAGCGGATCTGGAACAACCTGATCAAGTACCAGTACGAAGGCGGGCTGTTTCCGGTCAACGCCAAGCGCGAAACCATCTGGGGCGTGCCCTGCTACAAGGATTTCGCCAGCCTTCCCGAAAAGCCCGACCATATCGTGGTGCTGGTGCCGGCGCGTTTCGCCGTCCAGGTGATCCGCGATGCCGCCGCCGCCGGCGCCCGCTCCGCCACCATCGTCACCTCGGGCTTCAGCGAGTTGCAGGACGACGACAGCCAGCGGCTGGCGGAGGAACTGAAGCAGGCCGTCAAGGAAACCGGCCTTGCCGTCACCGGCCCGAACTGCCTCGGCAATCTCAGTGCCGGCGAAAAGCTGTTCACCAACATCGACGACCGCATCGTCACCATGGAAGCCGGCCCGGTCGCGATCGCCGGCCAATCCGGCGCGATCGTGATGGCGATCCGCCAGGCGCTGGAAGATCGCGGCGTCGGCGTCGGCTACATGGTCACGACCGGCAACGAGACCGGCCTCGAGACGCCCGATCTGATGGCCTATTTCGCCGCCGATCCGAGCGTACGCGTCATCGTCGTCTATCTCGAAGGCGTGCGAAACACCAAGGTGTTCCGCGACGCCTGCAAGGCAGCGCGCAAGGCCGGAAAGCCCGTGATTGCGCTCAAGCTCGGTACCTCCGAGGGCGGCCGCGCCGCGGCGATGGCGCATACCGGCGCGCTCGCCGGCTCGATTGAGACGTTTGACGCGATTTCGACGCGCGAAGGCGTGATCCGCGTGCGCGGACTGGACGAGTTGATCGAGACCACCGAATGCTTCGTGCATGCCGAACCGCCGAAGAGCAATCGCCTCGCCGCCGTGTCGCTGTCCGGCGGCAAGCGCGGCCTCTTGATCGATGCCTTCCATGCGGCCGGCCTGAACTTCGCGCCGTTGAGCGCCAACGCCAGCGGACAACTGGCAAAAATGCTCGGCCCCGGCAGCATCGTCGGCAATCCGCTCGACGCCGGCTTTGCCGCCGTGGTCGATCCCTCCGTCTACATGAGTTCGATCCAGATCATGATCGACGATCCCGACACCGATATCGTCATCATCGACGCCGAACTGCCGAAGGCGCCGCACGAATTGCGCGAACGCAATCTGCGCATCGTCAACGATATGGCCGGCGCAGCCTCCAAGCCTGTGGTCTATATCAGCGCGATGTCCATTGGATTCACCGAATTCACCAAGGGCCTGCGCAAATCGCTGCCCAACATCGCGGTCATGCAGGGGCTGGACCGCGCGGTCGACGCCATCAAATCGCTGATCGACTATGCGCAGTTGCGCAAGGAAGTGCCGGATATCAAGTCGAGTTCGAAGGCGCCCGCCCGCGCGATGCTGGAAAAGATGCTCAAGAGCGCCAACGGCGCCGCGGCCCTCGACGAGGTCGCGTCGAAGAAGCTGCTCAAGGCCTATGGCATTCCGGTGTCAAAGGAAGAGATCGCGCAGACCGCGGCGGAAGCCGTGAAGATCGCCAAGAGCATCGGCTTTCCCGTGGTGGCCAAAGTGGTCAGCGCCGACATCCTGCACAAATCAGATATCGGCGGTGTGGTGCTGAATCTCAACAGCGCCGCCGACGTGAAGAAGGCGTTCAACGACATCACGGCGAGGGTGAAGAAGCTGAAGGGCAAGCCGAAGCTCGAAGGCATCCTGATTGCCCAACAGGTCAAGGCCGACCTCGAGCTCGTGGTCGGCGCGTCCCTCGATGCCGAGATGGGGCCGGTGGTGCTGTTCGGCACCGGCGGCGTCGACATCGAATTGATGAAGGACGTTGCATTGGCCGGCGCGCCGCTGGATGCGGCCGAGGCGAAACAGCTGATCGCCAGGACCAAGGCCGGCGTGAAAATGAAGGGCTATCGCGGCAAGCCGGCCCTGCACGAGGCTTCCGCCGTCAAGGCGCTGGTCGGCCTCTCCAATCTGATGGCGGACGCCGGCAACCGCATCGCCTCGATCGACGTCAACCCGTTCCTGATCAACAGCAAGCTCGGCGTCGCCGTCGATGGCCTGATCGTGCTGAACAATGCGGCGGCGAATAAGGCGGCGGGGCATTGAACTCGTAGGGTGGGCAAAGCGAAGCGTGCCCACCGCTCAACACATCGGTTCAGGAGAGATGGTGGGCACGGCGCAAGGGCGCCTTTGCCCACCCTACGCCTCCGCGAAAGCTACAACCCTGCGCCCCACTGCCGCGCGGTTTGCAAGATCCAGTCACGGTACAGCGTCAGCGGCGTGACGCCGGTGAGACCGCCGCAGCCCGCCGAGCCGTTCGGCCCGGTCGACCAACTGACGACGCCGACGATCGCTGGGCCGCTCTGCTGATCCTCGAACACCGGCGCGCCGGAATCGCCGGTGCAGGCGCCGAGCCCGTCGCGCGTGCCCTGGTTGACGGGATCGACGAGCCTGATCTGCAGCGTCCCGGGTTTGCCGGTCGCAACCAGCCCGGCGACACGGATGGTGCCGCCGCTCTTGCCGTCGCCGCGAACGGTCACGCCGATGCCGGCGATGGAAAAGCGGCTGCCGACGACGATCGGAATGTTGGGCATCCCCAGTACCGTTGGTACCTTTGCCTTGGCCGGTGCCTCGAGCCGCAACAGCGCGACATCGGCGGTGGCCCGATGCGCCAGCATGGTCTGCATGTTGAAGCCGGGATGGATCGCGACTGTCTTGACGTCCTGCAACGAAGGCTGCCTGTCCGCGCCATATTCGACGATCTTGTAGTCTGCGCCGGGCTGCACGCAATGCGCCGCGGTCAGCACCAGCTTTGGCGCGATCAGCGATCCCGTGCAGAAATTGCCGCGAGAACCGACGATGGTAACGACCGAACGGGCGACGCCGTCCGTCGACGGCGCGCCGCCGCCGACGATGGCGTAAGCGGGAACCGCTAGCAGCAGCGCGAGGCCGGCGATCATGGAAGGCAGAATTTTCATGACCGCAGCCATAACCCGCGCCACGACTGTCGCCAAGCGGCGGATCGGGCTGGTTCCATCGGCCATTCCGTGTTAGCCGCTCTGCAACATTTATCGATATGGGCAGAGAATGATGATCGAGGCCGTGATCTGGGATTTCGGCGGGGTGCTGACCACCTCGCCGTTCGAGGCTTTCTCGCGATACGAGACCGAGCGCGGGCTGCCCGCCGACATCATCCGGCGCACCAACGCCGCCAACCATCTGGAGAACGCCTGGGCGAAGTTCGAGCGCGCCGAGGTCGATATCGAAGCGTTCGACGAATTGTTCGCGAAGGAATCGCGGGCGCTCGGCGCCGAAGTTCGCGGCAAGGACGTGCTGCCGCTGCTGTCAGGCGACCTGCGGCCGGAAATGGTCGAGGCGCTCAAGCGCGTGAAGGCCAAATTCAAGACCGGCTGCATCACCAACAATCTGCCGGCCAACGCCATCGGCAGCCACAGCGGCCGCTCACTCTATGTCGCCGAAGTGATGGTGCTGTTCGACCACGTCATCGAATCCGCGAAACTCGGCTTGAGAAAACCCGACCCGCGCATCTACCAGATCATGGTCGAGACGCTGAAAGTGAACCCGAAGAATTGCGTCTATCTCGACGACCTCGGCGTCAACCTGAAGCCGGCGCGCGACATGGGCATGACCACGATCAAGGTGCTCAACGCCGCGCAGGCGATCACGGAGCTCGAAGCCGCGACCGGGCTGGCATTGCGCTAGACGGAAAATCGCGGAATTTGCGGCCTCCTTATGTTGAAACGAGGCTTGTCCTTTGCCGGGAACGCAGGCAGAACACTCTGAAATCACTTGAATTCGGAGTTGAAACCCGTGGCTGACAATCGGCCTTTGGCCTCGATCGAGGCAGTGGAAAGTGGTCTTGCGGCGCAGGGCTATATTGCGAGCCGCCAGATCGCTACGGCGGTCTATCTGGGGCAGCAGATCGAGAAACCAATTCTCGTCGAAGGCCCCGCCGGCGTCGGCAAGACCGAGCTGGCGAAAGCGATCGCGGCATGGCGCGGACTGAAGATGATCCGGCTGCAATGCTATGAAGGGCTCGACGAAGCCAAGGCGCTCTACGAGTGGAAATACGCCAAGCAGCTTCTGTATACGCAGATCCTCAAGGACAAGCTCGGCGAAGTGCTCGGCGGCGCCCCGACGCTCGAGGCGGCGCTGGAACAGCTGCATGACTTCGGCGACGTGTTCTTCTCCAAGGAATTCGTCGAGCCGCGGCCGCTGTTGCAGGCGCTGGAGCAACCCGCCGGCTGCGTGCTGCTGATCGACGAAATCGACAAGTCCGACGCCGAGTTCGAATCGCTGCTCTTGGAAATCCTCAGCGATTTCCAGGTCACGATTCCGGAACTCGGGACGGTGGTGGCGGTTGCGGCGCCGACCGTGATCCTGACCTCGAACAGCGAACGCGACCTCGGCGACGCGCTGAAGCGGCGCTGCCTGCATCTGCACATCGGCTTCCCCGAGCAGCGACTGGAAGAACGCATCATCGAAAGCCGCGTGCCCGGCATTTCGCAGACCCTGCGCAAGCAGATGGTCGGCTTCATCCACGAAGTCCGGTCGCTCGATCTGAAGAAATTGCCGTCGGTGAGCGAGACCATCGACTGGGCGCGCGTGCTGGTGCTGTTGCAGGCCACGGAACTGGGCCACGAGATCGTCAAGGACACGCTGAACGTGCTGCTGAAATACGAAGCGGATATCGAGGCCACCATGCCTCAGGTCTCCACCTTCATCGCCAAGACCTCGCGTCAGAACGTCTTCGGGTAACGCCGGCATGAGAGAAAACCTGCATCGCTTCTTTCGTGCGGCGCGGGGCGCGGGTGTCCGGCTCTCGCCGGCCGAGAGCATCGACGCGATGCGCGCGGTCGCCAAGGTCGGCATCGCCGATCGTGCGATCCTGCGCGATACATTTCTGCTGACGCTCGCCAAGACCCAGGACGAGAAGAAGGCGCTCGGCGATTGCTTCGACCTGTTCTTCGATCAGCCGGAGCCGCAAGCCCTGCGCGAGGACAACGAGGCGGACGAGCCTGACACGGAAGGATCCGATCAGGCAGCCGGCTCGCCTGGTGACGCCAGCGGCGGCGGCGAGCAGGCCGAGGGGCTGGGCCAACTGGCGCAGATGCTGCTGGCGCAGGACCGCAACGAGATTTCGGCCGCGATCGCCAACGCGGCCAGTGCAGCCTCGCTGTCGGATATCCGCTACTTCACCCAGCGCGGCATCTTCTCCGGCCGCATCCTCGAACGGATGGGTATCCAGCGTCTCCGCGACGATCTCGACGACCTCCAGGCAACCAACCCCGCGCTGGCGGAGCGGTTGACGGATGCGCTGGAGGGTTTGCGCGGCACCGTTCGCGAAACCGTCGCGCAGGCGCTGATGCTGTACGGCCGCGAGGAAGCCGAGAACCTGCGCAACGAGATTTTGCGCAACGCGCCGTTGTCCCGGATAGAGCCGCGGCAGATCGAGCAGATGCGGCATCTGATACGCCAGATCGCGCGCCGCCTGCGCGAGCGCTACAGCAAGCCGCGCAAGCGCCAGCGCCGCGGCCATCTCGACGTGCGCCGCACGATCCGGCGCAACGCGGCATGGGGCGGCGTGCCGTTCCTCACCGCCTGGAAACGCCGGCACCGCGACAAACCGAAGATCGTCGCCATCTGCGACGTCTCGGGCTCGGTGGCGCGGGTCTCGGATTTCTTCCTGCTCTTGATCCACAGCCTGCATGAGGTCGTCGACGACGTCCGCTCGTTCGCATTCTCCGCCCACCTGATCGAGGTCAGCGACATCCTGGAGAAGAAATCGCCGGAAGAGGCGATGGCCGAGATCATGTCCAAGGCGGGATTCGGCTCGTCCGACTACGGCAATTCATTCGCCGATTTCGAGAACGAATTCATGAACTCGCTGACGCCGCGAACGACAGTGATCGTGCTCGGCGATGCCCGCAGCAACAACCTCGATCCGCGCGCCGACATCCTGCGCCGCATCGCCGAACGCTCGAAGCGGCTGGTATGGCTCAATCCCGAGGGTCGCATGGCCTGGGGCTGGGGCGATTCCGAAATGCCGCGCTATTCGACTTTCTGCACCGTGGTCCGCCAATGCGCGACCGCGCAGCAGCTCGAACGCGCGGTATCGGATATCGTGGCGAGCTATCAGTAAGCCGGCTGCAGCAGGTTCGCCTGCGCAAATTCAGCCGTTTGCTCGAATGCCTGGCGCACGGTTTCGACGCAATCATGCAATTGTGGCGCGCTCATGCCCTCGATGCCGGATTCGAGGTCGCGCGCCAGCGCCGACAATTTTGCAAAGCCGAAGATCGCCGCCGAGCTTTTGATCGAATGCGCCGCCCGCTTGATCGACGGACGATCCGGCACGTCCGATATCATGATGGCCAGCTTGCGGGGCGTATCGGCCAGGAAAGCCTGCAGCACCTCGGCAGCGTCTTCGTTTCCGAGTTCGGAACAGAGTCCGCGGAACACGGATGGGTCGAACAGGAGCGCTTCATTCATGCGCGCGGTCTTTCCTCGTTGTTGGCCCGGGACGCCGGCCGAGCCGCCGAAGGCTAACGCAACCGCGTGGACGGCGCGTAAAGCCCGGCTGACAGAACTTTTCCTGAATTTTACGATCGGTTAGTGATATCAGGGATTTCCAGCTGGATGACCTGATTCCCCATGCCTTCCCCCGCAGCCCGTCACCGCGACAATGCCCCCGATGCGCTGTCCGTGCTGAATGCCGTGTTCGGCTTGCCGGCGTTTCGCGGCGCGCAGGAAGAAATCGTCCGCCACGTCAGCGGCGGCGGCAACTGCCTGGTGCTGATGCCGACCGGCGGCGGCAAGTCGCTGTGCTATCAGCTGCCTTCGTTGCTGCGCGACGGCTGCGGCATCGTGGTCTCGCCGCTGATCGCGCTGATGCGCGACCAGGTCGCGGGCCTGTTGGAAGCCGGCGTCAAGGCGGCGGTGCTGAACTCGACGCTAACTTTCGAGGAAGCCAACGACGTCGAGCGCCGTCTGCTCGCCGGCGATCTCGACCTGCTGTACGTGGCGCCCGAGCGGCTGTTGACGCCACGCTGCCTGAATCTGCTCGGTCGCGCCAAAATCGCGCTGTTTGCGATCGACGAGGCGCATTGCGTGTCGCAATGGGGGCATGATTTCCGCCCGGAATATATCGGCCTGTCCGTGCTCGCCGAACGCTTCCCCGACGTGCCGCGCATCGCGCTGACCGCGACCGCCGACGATCTGACGCGAAAGGAGATCGCCGACCGGCTCGGCCTTGCCGATGCGCCCCGCTTTGTCGCCAGCTTCGACCGTCCGAACATTCGCTATGAAATCGTCGAGAAGCAGAACGCGCCGACCCAGCTCAAGGCGTTCATCGACGAGCGCCATGCCGGCGACGCCGGCATCGTCTATTGCCTGTCGCGGGCCAAGGTCGAGGACACCGCCGCGGCGCTGACCAAGGCCGGCATCCCCGCTCTGCCCTATCATGCCGGCCTCGACGCCAGCGTTCGCGCCCGCAATCAGGATCGCTTCATCAACGAGGACGGCGTCGTGATGGTCGCCACCATCGCGTTCGGCATGGGCATCGACAAGCCCGACGTGCGTTTCGTGGCGCATCTCGATTTGCCGAAGAGCATCGAGGCCTATTACCAGGAAACCGGCCGTGCGGGGCGCGACGGCAAGCCGTCCAGCGCCTGGATGGCCTATGGCCTGTCCGATATCGTGCAGCAGCGCCGCATGATCGACGAATCCACCGGGTCCGACGCGTTCAAGCGCGTATCGGTCGGCAAGCTCGACGCACTGGTCGGTCTCGCCGAAACCGCGGGCTGCCGGCGCAGCCGCCTGCTCGGCTATTTCGGTGAGGCGGTCAGCGCTGGTAATTGCGGCAATTGCGACAACTGTCTGTCGCCGCCGCAGCTTCGCGACGGCAAGGTCGCCGCGCAAAAGCTGCTGTCCTGCGCCTACCGTACCGGGCAGCGCTTCGGCGCCATGCACCTGATCGATGTGCTGGTCGGACGCCTGACCGAGCGCGTCACCCAATTCGGGCACGACAAATTATCGGTGTTCGGCATCGGCTCCGAACTCAACGAGAAACAATGGCGCTCCGTGGTTCGCCAGTTGGTCGCCATGGGTCATCTTCAGGCTGACAGCGAGGCCTTTGGCGCGCTGAAGCTGACGGAGACCGCGCGCGCCGTGCTGAAGGGCGAGACCGACGTCATGCTGCGCGAGGCGCCCGCCGGAGCCCGTGTCCGGGCCAGCCGGAGCAAATCGCGACGCGGCGATCTGGCGCCGCGCGCCACCGACGAGGGCCGGCATAACGATGCCGGCCTGCAGACCGACCTCAGGGCATGGCGTTCGGAAATCGCGCGCAAACGCGGCGTGCCCGCTTATGTCGTGCTGCACGATTCGACCATCGACGGCATCGCCGCGTCGCGACCGACGACACTCAACGAGCTTCGCAACATCCCCGGGATCGGCGACAAAAAACTCGAGCACTACGGCGATGAGCTGATCGCGCTGGTGCGGGCGGCAGAGGCATGAGCGTCATCCGTTGCGGAACGTATAGGCGTATCCATTGATCGCCGGCGCGCCGCCGAGATGCGCGTAGAGCACCTTCGACCCCGCGGGGAAATAGCCCTTGTCGACGAGGTCGATCATGCCCTGCATAGATTTTCCCTCGTAGACCGGATCCGTGATCATGCCTTCGAGGCGGGCGCAGAGCCGGATGGCGTCCTTGGTCTCTTCTGAAGGCACGCCGTAGGCGGGATAGGCATAGTCTTCGATCAGTACAACATCGTCCGCGACGATCTCGCTGCCGAGTTCGACGAGGCTTGCCGTGTTGCGGGCGATGTCGAGCACCTGGGCCTTGGTTTGCGCCGGAGTAAAGGACGCGTCGATGCCGACCACCTTGCGCGCGCGGCCGTCCTTGGCAAATCCCACCAGCATGCCGGCATGGGTGGAACCGGTGACCGTGCAAACCACGATGTAGTCGAAGGCGAAGCCGAGTTCTTTCTCCTGGGCCCGGACCTCCTCGGCGAAGCCGACATAGCCGAGCCCGCCATATTTGTGCACGGAAGCGCCGGCCGGGATCGCATAGGGCTTGCCGCCCGCGGCTTTCACGTCCGCGATCGCCTGCTCCCAGCTTTGCCGGATACCGATGTCGAAACCTTCGTCGACCAGTCGCACGTCGGCGCCCATGACGCGGCTGAGCAGGATATTGCCGACGCGGTCGTAGACCGCATCCTCATGCGGGACCCAGCTCTCCTGCACCAGACGGCACTTCATGCCGATCTTCGCCGCCACCGCCGCGACCATGCGGGTATGGTTGGATTGCACACCGCCGATCGAGACCAGCGTATCGGCGTTGGAGGCGATCGCGTCGGGGATGATGTATTCGAGCTTGCGCAGCTTGTTGCCGCCGAAGGCGAGCCCCGAATTGCAATCCTCCCGCTTGGCGTAGAGCTCAACCTTGCCGCCGAGATGCTGCGTCAACCGCTCCAGCTTCTCGATATGGGTCGGTCCGAACGTCAGCGGATAGCGCTCGAATTTCTCCAGCATCGTCATCTCCATTGAGGGCCTGATCTGCAGAGATGCCCTATCACCAAGGGCCGGAAAGGTGCTCTCTAAGTTGATATCGATTTTCTAGACTTCTTGCGAAAAGTTCCATGAATGCTAGATTTTCATCCGTCTTCTCGGGAAATTTCGAGAGATTCTTCCATGGCCGGTCCGCTCGACCGCATCGACCTCAAGATATTGCGTCTGCTGCAGAATAGCGGCCGGCTGAGCAATGCCGAGCTGGCCGAAACGGTCGGCGTCAGCCCGGCTACCTGTCATCGCCGCACCCAACGCCTGTTCGACGAGGGTTTTATCGGCGAGGTCCGGGCGATGGTAGCGCCACGCAAAGTCGGCAAGGGCGCACTGGTCATGGTGGGTGTCGTGCTCGACCGCTCCACGCCGGAAAGTTTTGCGGCCTTCGAGCGGGCGATCGCGAAACTGAAATTCGTGCTCGATTGCCATCTGGTGGCCGGCGATTTCGATTATTTTCCCAAAATCCGCGTCGGTGACATGGAGGATTTCAACCGCATCCACGGCGACCAACTGATCGCGCTGCCAGGCGTCCGCCAGACCCGGACCTTCTTCGTCATGAAGGAGGTGGTCGACAATGCGCCGCTGGACTTTTGAGCCGGCTCAGGCATGGCCGCCGTACCACAAAACCGGCGCTATTTTGCCTTTAAGTGCTATGCATTGGTTCCTACCCACGATTCGATCGATGTACCACGGCGCCCCTCCCATGCTCCCTCCCGTCAGCCCGTCATGACGATGCGTACCTGCTGGCATGCTTTCGCCGTGGCCGCAGCCCTGCTTGCGACGCCGTCGTTCGCCGCCGATGATCCGGATACCATCATCTTCGCGATGATGTCGGGAAAGTGCCGCACCCTGAAAATCGCCGGACAGGATTTCACCTGCAGGGCCGTTGCGTTCTTCCAGACCGAGGAAGGCCGCGCGAATTTTACGGTGGCGCTCGACGATCCCGACGACGACAGCCACATCATCACCTTTTCCGGCGACAACGGCCGGCGTCCGGAAGCCAATCTGTACGAATTGCCGATCGACCGGATGATGCTGAAATCCAAGGACCGGCCGAAAGCCGATGGACTGCCGGTGCCGTTCATCGAAGCGTCGGCCGGCATGTGCAAGCAGGTCGGAAATTTCGTGACGATGCAGATGTCCACCATCTCCTGCACGGCGATGGACAAGAGCGGCAAGAAATACGAGCTGCAATACGAATCCGACGGCGAGCCGATGTCGGTGCGCCGCATCAAGCGGATGCGGGTCGGCAGCCCCGGGGTATCGCCATTCGATTAGGGTGTGCGGGCCGACGCGGCTCGCTCAACCCGGCGATTTGCCGGCGGTACCTCGCGAGGGTGACGGCGCAGCCGCGGGCTCCCGGTCTGGCAGGATCGTCGCCGCGATTTCAAACGCGACTGCCCATCTCGGCCTTTCTTCATCCTCGCCGGGTACGTTGATCTGCACCGCGACGCCGTCGCTGACGGCAAAGGATGCGGCCAGCGCGGCGGCTTCCAGCGCAGCACCCCTGGAATCGTAGACGCCGGCGATCTTGACGTTGTCGGCAAATACCGACCACCCCAGCGGCGCCTTCACGATTTCGAACACCGACCGCACCATCAGGAAACACACGAGCCTTCGGGGAACGGGATGATCGGCCAGGGCGGTCCGACATTGTCGTTGGTGGCCTCCGGCGGCCCGGCTGATATCAGCGATCTCGCCAGCGCGTCCTCTACCGGCACCAGCACGATCGCCGTCCGCACCGCTTCCATCACCTGGTCGAACTCAGTTTCACTCATCGCGCGCTCCATCGGCTCCAGCGGGCATTGATCTCCGCAAGGATGATTTGTGGGAACCGCGTCCGGGGACGGATCGCACGCAAGTTTGGTGTTTCGTGGCCCGCGTCCGGTCGCTTCGATGGCAAATTGCGGCGTAATCGCGTTTTCGAACGAGGCGGGCGCCGAAATCGGCCGGATCGCTCGATGCGTGATAGACTCGGCGGCGAATCAGGAGGTTTTCATGTCTGCAGACAGTGACAGCACCATCGCGTGGCACCGGGCCCAGCTCAAAAAGCTACGCGAGACCCTGAAGCATATCGAGACCGCCAGGTTCACGGTTGGCGAGCCCGCCCAATCGAGGAAGACCGGCAAGACCCAAAAGACCATCGCCGATCTGCAGCGAAAGATCAGCCAGTCGCTGCAAATCATCGCGGCCTACGAACGGCAGACCAGGCGTCCGCTTGCGACCGACCAGCAGAGCCTCGCCAGCGTCAGCTGGAGCAGCTGGAATGCGCAGACCGTGCCCACGCGAAGCAATAATTCACGATAAGGTTTCGGACGCCTCAGCTAGGTCTCCAGCTGCTGGATCGTCATGTTGGCGTAGCGGATGCGCACGCTCAGCTCCCGGCCCAAAGCCGTCAACAGCTTGATCGCGAGATCCGGCTGCTGCTGGCACAGCACCGCAAAGGAAGCGGCGCTCAGGCCGAACGCCTTGAGATCCTCGTCGGCGGTGATGGTGGCCGAGCGCGGTCCGCGATCGAGCAGCGCGAGTTCGCCGAACACCGCACCTGGCGCGAACGTCGCCAGCCGGATGTCGCCATCGTCGTGCAGGATGTGAACGCTGGCACGGCCCTGGGTGACGAGATAGAGCGCCGAGCCGGGATCGCCGCTGCGAAACACCACCTCTCCGGCCGACCACGCCACCGGATCGAGCCAGGCGCGCAACCGCTCGATCTGGTCGGCGGTGAAATCGCTGACCAGCGGCAGCCGGTCGAGCGGCCATTCCGATGACGGCACGGTTGCGGTCTGCCGCAGCAGATCGTCTTCGGCCCATTCGATCGCGCGGTCGATATCCGGAAATAAGCGGGCGGGCGCGTGGAAGGTGTCGGCGAGACGGGCGGCCGTCTCGGTGCGCGCGGACAGCACCAGCGCGAGCTTGATGCCGCGCGCGGCAAGCGCCGCGTCGATATCGCCGAGGATGCGGGCGCCGGTCGAGTCGATCTCGGTGATACGCCGCATTTCCAGCAGCAGGGTTGTGGTGCCCTGTGCGGTCTCGCGGTCGACGATCTGCGCCAGCCGCTCGGCGCTGCCGAAGAACAGCGCGCCCTGCAGCTCGACCACCAGCACCGAGGCGCCCTGCGCGTGCAGCACCGCAAGCTCGGCCGGATCGCGGTAGCGCCGCGAACGGACATTGTCGCAGCGATAGAGCTTTCGAATATTCGAGCGGCTCATGCGCACCACGAACAGAAATACCGCGAGCACGATGCCGATGAACACCGCCAGCACGACATTGACGGCGATCGACAGCAGCGAGACGAACAGGCAAACGCCGAGATCGAGCGCAATGGCGCCGCGCTGCGGCGTTCCCGGAGTGATCAGGCGCTGCGCCAGTTGCCGGGTCCAGGGCTCGATATGCTGGATCGCGATCACCATCACCGCCGCCGACAGCACCGCCCGCGGGATGTAAGCGAGCAGCGGAAACAGCAACGTCGCCGCCGCCAGTACCGCCACAGCATTGACGAGGACGGAAAGCGGGCTTTGCGCCCCGAAGGCGCGGTTGGCAAGGCTGGGCCCGATATTGATGCCGCTGGTGATGCCGCCGAAGGCCGCCGAAATCGCATTGGCGATGCCGAGACGAACCAGCAGGCGGTCGTCGCCGGCGCGCAGTTCGCCGGGCCGGCTGGCGAGTTTGGCGCAGAGCAGCGCGTCGATCGAGGCAATGATCGCCAGCGCCAGCGCGCTCGAGACGATCAGCGACCACGACTTTTCCAGCGGATCGGCCATCGTCAGGCCGGAAAAGTCGACCAGCACGGTACGCATCCCGGCACTCGCCGTCGGTGAACCGATGATCGGCCCCAAGGCGCCGCCGAGCCCGACGATAGCAAGCGCGTAGTAGGCCAGCATGCCGCAGCCGAGGCCAACCAGCATCGGTGGGATTTTGGTCGTGATCTTGCGCGCGTTCCACATCGTCGCAAAGGTCAGGACCGCGACCACGAGGCTGAGCGGCCGCGCCTCGTCGAGCGCGCCGAACACGCGCGTGAAGCGCACATTATGGTCGAAGCCGAGCACATTGCCGAGCTGCACCAGAAACAGCAGCACCGCGGCCATGTTCTGAAAACCGGCCATGACCGGATGCGGCGCGAACTTGATCAGCGAGCCGAGCCGCATCACGCCGAACAGGCCCTGGAACACGCCGCCGAGCAGGATGATGGCAAAGAACACCAAGAGCGTGGCCGGCACGCTCGGCTCGCCGCCTCCCGCGGTGTCGCGATGCAGCAGGGAAAAGAGCAGCAGGCCAAGGAAGAAGGTGGTGGTGATGCGCGGCGCGTAAAGGCGCGTAGAGCGATCGCCGAGCACGACGCACACCACGCCGGCGATAAACGCCGACATCAGCCCCGCCATCGCGCCATAGGCGAAATATTCATCGCCCAGCGTGACAAAGGCGAACATGCCGAACGCCATCGCGAGTGGAATGGCGACCGTCGAAGACACGAGGCCGGCAATGACGTCACCCCGCACCGTGGCGACGTTGAATGTCGCAGCGAGCGACGCCTCGGGTTTTGCTTCCATCCCGGTTACTTACGCGGGAGACAAGGGGGATGGCTAGTGGGAAAACACGCGGAGCGCGTGATCCGACCTTAATTCCTTGCCGTCTCGCTCTTCGCCTTTGCCTTGCAGGAAATCAAAAGGGTAAACGCCCTTGCATTGCGGGCAATGTCTGTCGTCTTCAACTCGGTCTTGCCGTCGGCAATCTGGTAGGGCACCACGCTGTTATCGAGAAAATCCCGCAACGCGCCCGTTTTGATGGCGAAGTTGATATTCTCGGGAATGCTGCCCGTTGCCCTGACGACCTTCAGCGCATTCAATTTTGCGGCAACCACGCCGACCACGTCGCCGCTGGCCGCCAGAAGCGGTCCGCCGCTATTGCCGGGCTGAACGGCAGCGCTGATCTGCAGGAATCGCGTGTCGTTCAACAGGCCACTGAGCGAGCTGACGATTCCCGTCGTGACCGTGAAATCGGAGGTGAGCAGTCCGTGGAACGGAAAGCCGATCGCAATGACGCTATCGCCGGACTGCACCGCCTTGTCCTTGATCTTGGCGACCTCCTTGAACGTGCCGGGGGCCTGAAGCAGCGCAAGGTCATTGGTCTCGTCGGTGGAAACGACACGCAGCGTGGCGGGCGCCTCACCGGTCAGGTTGCCCTGAATATCTCCTACGCAGCCGTCGACGACATGCTGGTTGGTTACGACGTGCCCGTTCGTGCTGACGAGGAAACCGGTGCCGGTCTGGTCAAACACTTTGTCGGGCTTGGCTGGCTGAGAGCCCGGCGGCGCCGTCGTGGCGGCAACCACCGGCTTGGCGACGGGGACGGCGAAGTCGCCGGCACTGGCGATGCCGCCCCGCCTGGTCTTCTCGACGCAGTTCAACACTGCCGGTAGCAACTGCGCGGTCTGATCGAGATTGAACTGGAAAAGCTGCCCCTGCGTATAGGCCGTCATAGCCCTCGCTTTTCGAAACTGGGTGATCAGCGACGAAGTGATCGGCATGGGAACGCGGACCAGCTTTTCGGCAATCGGCACGCCGTGAACATTGAAAGGCTGCTGGCCGTCGAAGGTAAGGGTGAGCGGAAAAGCCTCTCCGGTCTTCAGCGACCATTTGTCGTGAGCAAATGCGAGGCTCCATCCCCCACCTTTGTCGATCATCACCATGAAGTAGATGCCGCTGGCGTATTGGCTGCCGGCCGAGCAGTGCGTAAACGCGCCGGCCTGGTCGGTGTAAGCCCCGCCCTTCCAGTTTCCGATACTGATCGAACCGTAAGGCCCGCCCGCCTCGGCGTTCGAACCAGCAAACATCGCAGCCCACAGCGCTACGACGGCAACAACGCGGAAATTCATGGCAAGCCCCCAGCAAGATCAGGGCGAGCATATTTTGGCTTACAACCGGAGTCCAAGGCTTCTTTGAATTATGGGGCCGAACCTTCTCCCCTTCGCCGAGTTCAGTTGCGTTTCGCCCCGGCCCGTGGCGGTACCTCGTCGATACCGGGATTTATGGCCACCGACACGCCGGCGGCGCCGCCGGCTTCATAGGCCATCATCGACACCATCCGGCTATTGCTGCGCAGTGTCCGCAGCTTCATGTTGAGCTTGTCGAATTCGGCATCGACCACCGAGGTCTTGAGGACAACCAGCCCGCGGCCCGTGCTGTGGTTGACATCATCGCGACTGGCCTTCATCGCCATCAGCTTGTCCGCAATCGAAGCCACCATCCCCAGCGCGAACGAGGCGTTGGCCAGATGCCGCTCCTGGTGGCGCAACTGGCCGTAATCGGCCGAGGTCTTGAAGCGACCGAGCTCGGCGCGCACCGCGGCGTCGATCAGCTCGGTCAGATAATGCGCGACCTCGATATCCGGGCGCAGACCAAAGAAGACATAGCTGCTCGCGCCAGCCGCATCCTTCTCGCGCCAGACCCGGCAATCACAGAAATGAGCGATCGCGCCGATGCAGTCGTCGAGAGGAATTCGCTTCTTGCGATGGGTCTCATAGACGCGACGCTCGCATGGCGTCGCGCGCAGCTCGAGGTCGGTCAGTGACAGGTCGTAGCGATCGAGCAACTCCGCGACCTTGGCGGCCGCCGACAGCGCCTCATCCTCGGTGCAACCATTGTCGATGGTCTTGGCGCGCAAGGCCTGAATGCGGACCTTTAGCTTGTCGAGCCCGGCGGTGTCGAATTGCTGGTCCACGGATCATCTCTCCGAGAAAGTCCGACTAAGAAACACCGGGCGAAGGTGGCTGGCGGAGGGAGTGTCGGTCAATCCTCATTGGAAGATCAAGGATTTTCGACCCTCCTAGACCAAACCCACGATTTGGGCAACAGCCTGAGAAGGCCTATGCGCGTTCAGGCCGGGCGCCGTCGTGCCTGGTCGCCGCGGCTCCCACCAAAAATATCGAAAACAACCCCATGCAAAGTAGCCGGCGCCCGCCGCAGGTTTGAGCCGAATACTTGACACGTCGGGCAAATCAGCCGCACAATTTCATCATCGCAAAATCCGCTAAACGACCACGGGCACGCAACGGATGCTATCCGGTGTACGGTCAGGCACCTCTTCACCTGTGATCCGACGGCTGCATCGTGATAGCTTCAATGCATTGAAGCTATCACGTTCCGCGTGAGTACGTCGTTGAGGAAGAGCCGCCAACGTGAACCGGAGGTGGCTACCGAGTGAACCGCGCACGCAGGCGAATGGCTTGCCGTAGCCGTTACTCGCAATTGTTTCGTTCACTGTCCCCGTAGCTCCGTTCGGATTCGTCTATCAGTTGTTATGGAAGAAATCGGCCAATGGCCGGCACAACCGCTGGCGGTCGGGCCTGCCATTGTTCGCCAGCGGCCAAAATTCTTAAGATTTCATTTAGTCCTAGGCATGATCATCGATGACCGCAGAGGGTCGCGATCATGCAGGTCCAGTCATCAAACAGTTTTGAACATATCGGTTCGCTTGAAGACGAGACGAGCGGTCAACCGCCGTCACCCCCCGCGGACGCGGATTTGTCGGACTACCTCAGTCCAATTCGGGAAGACACGTTGCAACTCCTGAGGCCCAACGCCGGCCCGGTATATGTTCTTTGCTTTGCGGTTGCGGGCGCGCTTGCGCTGGGGTTTGGGCTGGGATGGGCGAGCGGCTCGACCTGGTACGGCACTCCAACCGCCATCGCCTCTATAGCACCACCAAATACGGCTCCCCCTCGAACCGAAATGAAGTCGGCTCCCAAGCCTGAAAGCGCTCGAAAACAGGCGGCGCTTGGTACGGGGTCCAATGGTTCGCCCAAGGCTCCGAATTTATCGATGGGCTCCGTGCTCCGCTCTGACGCACAGACTTCCAGAACGGCTGCGACGTCTCTCCCACTAGATCTGCCCACCGGCTCGATTGCCCCCCGCGAGCCACTTTACCCGGCACCGGAGACCCGCCCGGCTACGATTGCGGGTTGGACAGTTCGCGACGTTCGAGGTGGAACAGCCATCCTCGAGGGACCGGATGGAATCCGGTCAGCAATGGTTGGTGACACCGTGCCAGGTGTTGGCCAAATTGAATCGATCGTGCGCTGGGGCAACCGCTGGATCGTCGCCACAGCCAATGGGCTGATCGCCACACCCTAGCCATACAAGCCGAACCGCAAATGCTATTCCATTAACCTTGCTCAAAAGCCTTACGCGAGTGCATGCGATTTCTACCCCCATCGCCGCGAAGCTGCCTCACTGGATTGGAGAATTCATCAACTGGCGCTAGTCCTACGCGGGAGGACATCATGTTGAGAATGGTTTTGTTGGGCATGCTGATCCCGTTGAGTGTAGGAGTCTTGGCGGCAATGGAACTCAGAACCCCGCCGCGCCGTGGAGCGGCGGCCAGTCAGCCCGGTGTCGAGACAGTCGCCATTTCAGATTCACTTGGGGCGCTGGCGAAGACTGATCGACTTAAAGTTACCTATGCGAGCACCGACACAACGGCACCGCCTCCTCAAGTCGATGACCACATTGCTACATCGCAGACCGCGACTAGCAATGCTCCGGAGACTTTGAGGCCAATCAACCGCCATCCGCCTGTTCCAAAATTGACGAAGGTCCCTGCCGCTGCCCTACCCAAGTCGAGGCGAAGAACCGCCAACATCGGGCGAGCTGCCATCGCCGAACGTCAAAAGGTTGGCACCGACACCATGCCTTGCCGGCTGAGCGAGTTTGGTGGTCTGCGTAAGGCCCTGGACTTGGCCGGCTGCGAGATTTGATTCGGCGAGCCGCGACGACAATGTCTCTTCTCTTTCGCTGGACCGGCCTGGTTGATCCGGTTCCTGCCACAGGCGGACATTTGGCAGCCGAACTACCTTGCGAAGGCCAACGAAAAACCGGACATCAGCCACGCAAGCGATCCCATCCCAGCAGGCATAGCCTCATTCCAATCTCCAACTTTGACACATTTAGCAGCGAAGCTTTCTGTCGAATCATCGGACGATGGTGCGATAAGATGCCCCAAAATGAGCCCAATACATCCACTCCTGAACTGGTCAAGGATGAAAAACCGGTCGACGATTTCTTTGCGTCCAAGCTCGCTGACCGAATCCGAATAGACAATTGGCGCAGGAGACTGACTTACATTCGGCAAGAAGTTCTCGAAATCGCCGAGCAAGGCTCGCAACAAGGTTTTGTAGGCTTGAAACGGGAAACCGTGAAGCTCGCTAAATCAATTGAGCGATTAGAGGCCTTACTGGGCCTAAAAACGATTCAATAAGGCGCTCATCGCACTTATCCTGTTGTAGCGCCGACGAACCAGATTGGTGGAGCTTCATTCGGACGGCACGAACTCCCATTGCGCCGCAAGGTCTCGGATCTGCTCGAACTTGAGGATCGTCGGCTCGCTTTCCCGAACGATTGTTGCTTGCTTTCGTTCTTCGGGTGGCAAAATCATCGTCCTCACCACCGCTGATCGCAGCTTCATAGTGCCGTGATTGCTAAGGGTTACGAACTCTTCCGGGTCTATTATCATCGGTAGATACCCAAGCTACGGTTGGCTAGCCAACGCAGAAGCCCCCGAGTGACGAATTTCAAGTGTAAGCCCGACGAGCTAAGGTCTATTTACCTGCTACTCCCGGAACGTCTGCTATTCACGTAAGCTATTTGTCTGGCTTTTCTGCAACGTTGTATCCCCACATGAACAGGGCGGCCTCTATTTCTCGCGGACTCGCTTGGCATTCTTTTGCAACTTGCCAGATCAATTGCGATGCCCATCTCACCATCAAGGCATGGCAGCGATCTCTGGCTTGGCCAAACAAAACCGGAAAATGAATGCGCTTCGTCTCGGGAGAGCGCTTGGTCTCTCGATCTCGGGCGAACAGCAATTGATCGGCGAGATCATACTGGTGAATTTCCCGTTCTTCCGCAAATCTGGCAACGAAGAAGCCCAGCGCACCACCGATCCGGCCGTCGTAAATCACGAGCTTCTGCTCCGGGTCAGCCAAGCTCACGATCTTTGTCATCGTCGAATTCATGATCAAGTCTACGCCATCAAACGAATCCAGCGGCGCCCATTCATCCTTGATCAGATTGACTGCGCTGGAAAGTTTGTAGGAAATCTCATCCGCGTTACGCTCGATCCACTCAAATGTCCGCTTCTGTCGATGCTTATTGTCGACCCCACCCCAGTGCATTATCGCACGCGAAATGTAGCAGACATCGCTGCTGGAATTTCGGTAAATAGCGGATTGTAGATCAGCAGCAAGACGATCTAACTCGGCCTTGTTCTCAGAAAAGCCTTTCCCGCTCCGGGCATACTTCGATGCCGCATCGGCCAAGCCGACTGCCATCCATTTGCCATCAACAGCTCGGGACCATGCCGACGATTTTCCTCTGGAAGGAATGGCATAGGAATGAGGGCGATTCCCTACCCATTCACGTGCGAGGAACTGGCAAAAGTCGCGAATTTGCTTCTGGTTATGCGATGACGCGTGCGCCCCCGAGGCTACGGCGTCATGCGCCCGCCAAACCGGACCATTTCGCGGCCGACGCGGACCCACAAATCGAAGCGGTTCTGCCATGATCCGCATTACCTTGCGGGACCGACGTTGCTACGGATCAGTTCTGACAGCTGGGCCAAGAGCTTTCGGAGCCGGGCATTCTCCTCAGGCAGCGAATAGACTTCATCGGCATGTTTGTCACCACAAGGTGCCGGCCCATCCCCCTGAAGGGCATTATCCAGCAGCGAGAAAGCATCGTCGACAGGTTTGCTGGTCCAAAGGGAGGGGTCAACGCGGCGGCTTTGCCTGTGCGGCGAATGAGCTAATTCCATACCGACACTCCAATTCAAATGATTGAGCTTTCCCCCAGTCGCCTGTTCGCGCAGATCAAGTGATTTGAGTCGGCCGGCAAATCTTGGACGAAAATTGGAAACGCGTCGCGACAACGCCGGCTACAAAGCGGCGGCATTGCGGCACGGAGGGCATTGGTAATCTCTTGCTGCTTTCGCCCATCTCAACTTCGACCGCTTGGGCTGCATGACATCGAATACGCTAAGCTTGAGCGCGGCTGACCGAACCGACCAGAAAAGGGAAGCCTTAACCAGGATGAACCTCCCGAAGGCTTTGTGTACTCCCGGGAATGTCGGTGACCGAATTCTGAAAATAGACGTTATGGAAGAAGTCGGCCACTGACCCGCCGCACTCCCGCATCAAACGCCGGAATGCGTGGCTGACCACGCAGGGATCGAACCACAACATTCCCACCTGAAAAAAGACCTTTGAAATATCTAAAGAATTTCCGCCAATTTGGCGCCAAATTCGACCTGGAGACTTTTGCAGTTCGAAGTTGCGACAGCTGCCGATCTGATTACCCCCGTTCGGGGTTAGGGACGGATTGCGGGCGATTGCCGGCCACCCAAGTCGTAAGGACCTCGAGGTTTGGTGTTAATGCGACGATGTCTCCTTGAGCCCCAGCAACTAGCGTACCGCGATGTCTTTCGATTCCCAAAAACCGTGCCGGCACAAGCGATGCAGCGCGAAGCGCCTCGTCGAGGAACATTCCCCCGAATGTTGCGGCATTTTTGACAGCCGATGCCAGGTTTAGGTGGGCGCCGGCGAGCGTGCCGTTTTCGCAGACTAATCGTCCGTCCCGCAGTTGAATCTGCCTTCCCATGAGTTCGAAATGATCTTGCTCAGTGCCGACAGTGGGCATTGCGTCACTTACAAGCGCAATATTATTGGGATTTTTTGCAGAGAAGGCGGCGCGTACGACAACAGGATCGACATGGATGCCGTCGACAATAATGCCCGCTGTGAGACGGTCGTCTGTAAGGGCCACGCCAACGATGCCGGGTTCTCGGGCGCTCATGGCGGGCATTGCATTGAAGAGGTGTGTAACACCACTAAGCCCCTCGTCAACGGCAGCTGTCAGGGTGTCGGCAGTTGCCTCGCTATGACCGACTGAACATCGAATCCCGCTTGTAGCAAGGGTCTTCACAAATCTCGCAGGTACGCATTCTGGCGCCAGGGTCACCATGGACGAGCCGACTGCCGATAGCTCCCCTAGCCAATCAAGGTCTTCCATTGTCGCAGTCGCGATGTAATCGCCGGGATGAATCCCGGGACGTCGAGGACTGATAAAAGGACCTTCGAGATGAAGACCCAGGATTCCGTCACCACCTGCGACGGATTTTGCTGCAGCAATTGCAACGATGGCCTTCGCGCGGGTATCGCTTATCAACGTAGGCAAGCAGCTTGTGGTGCCGTACCGGCGATGCGCTTGGGCGATGGCACGCATCGCGTCCGGCGTTGGCTGATCATTGAGGAGAATGCCACCGCCGCCATTGACTTGCAGGTCGATGAACCCAGGCGCGAGTATCGTTCCGGGCGGCATAACTTCGGTTGACCAGCGACTCGCACTCTCATCACGGGACGTGATAGACTGAACGATCCCACCTGCGATCAAAATGAGCGCATGATTGTGCCATCGGTATCCATCGAAAATGCGGTCCGCCGAAATTGCAAACGGGGGTGGTTCGGCTTGCTCTGAACCCATCGCCTCACTTCCTCACTGGCGATCCTTGGTCGGGATGTGTTGCCCGCCTCGGTGCGCAGGAGCCATGGTAGCGGAACTCAACGAGCCAGCAAACGTTCCTGAGAGGGCAGCCGGAGCTTTTGCGCGTCAGCGCCACACAATTCACGAGTAATTGGATGAGCACCCCCGTTTCACCCAACTCTACTCAGCTCTATATCGGTATCGATGGAGGTGGAACCAGTTGCCGTGCCCGCATCGAAGACGCGGAGGGTAACGTATTAGGTCAAGGCACCGCTGGTCCCGCTACAACGCGGATTGGCGTCGATAGTTCTATGCAGGCGGTGCGCACGGCGAGTGAGGCGGCAGTAATGGATGCCAGTCTTATGCCGAGTGCCCTTGGTCATTTGATAGCAGGAGTGGGATTGGCCGGAATTGACCGTAAGGGAGCCCGTGAAGCGCTTATGAGCGTCACCCATCCGTTCCAAGACGTGGTCTTCGCAAGTGACGCGAACATTGCTTGCTTAGGGGCACATCGTGGTCGCGATGGTGGTATTGTCGTTCTGGGTACCGGCAGTATTGGTTTCGCTAGCGTAAAAGGCCGCGAGCTCCGTATCGGAGGATACGGATTCCCAATCTCTGATGAGGGAAGTGGTGCCGATCTCGGACTTCAGGCCGTGCGGCTCGCGCTTCGCGCACATGACGGCAGGATAAGTCCGAGCCCTTTTTGCTAGAAGTGATCGAAAAGCTTGGGTCTGATCCGGTTGCGTTGGTCGCATGGGCCGAACAGGCGACAGCCAAAGACTATGCGAGCTTGGCTCCGGTTGCGTTGACCTACGCAGAGGCACGTGACCCGTTTGCGGAGGAGATCGTAGCCGAAGGCGCCCGGCAGGCTGGCGTGCTCATTCGTTCCTTGGTGGAATTCGGTGCGCCCCACATCTCTCTGCTTGGGGGTCTGGCATCGCGCATGGTTCAGTGGCTTTCACCTGAGGTCGCGCACTTTCTGTCCCCGCCCGAGGCTGATGCAGTAGCTGGGGCCCTGCTTTTGGCCCGGCGCAAAGGATCCGTCCCAATCGATTCCAGCGGGCAGAGGAAAGGTGCGCAGATATGCTGACAGAGCACATAAATCCGCGCTTCGTCGACCTCGATTCGTGGTCCACCAGCGATATGATCGAAGCTATGTATGACGGGCAACTCACCGCTTGCGCAGCCGTAAGACCGGCCTTGCCGGCAATAAATGCCGCCGTGGATGACGCGGTACCGGCCCTGAAATGTGGTGGTCGCCTGGTTTATGTAGGGGCTGGCACTTCTGGCCGTATTGCTATTCAGGACGGCGCAGAGCTTGGTCCAACGTACGATTGGCCAAGCGACCGTATCGTTTTCGTAATGGCTGGAGGGCTGCAAGCGGTACTGGAGAGCGTTGAGGGCGCCGAAGACGACGAAACAAAAGGGGCTGAAGCAATCGCCAATGCTGAGCTTAATGAAAATGACGTTGTCATAGCTGTCGCTGCGAGCGGCACCACACCGTTCACTATCGGCGCGCTACGTTCCGCAAGAGCGAGGGGAGCCCTCTGTATTGCTGTGGCGAACAACCGAGGAGCGCGCCTTTTCGAACCAGCCCACCATCGTATCTTGATAGAGACCGGCACTGAGGTGCTTGCTGGCTCAACGCGGATGCAAGCGGGAACGGCACAAAAGATTGTCCTTAATCTGTTCTCTACCGCCGTAATGGTCAAGCTCGGCCGGGTTTACCGGGGTTTGATGGTCAGTATGCGCGCCAGCAATGCAAAGCTTCTTCGGCGCGCAGAGGTCATTGTTCGCCAGATTGTGGGATGCGCCGAGAATGATGCTGCCAAGTTCGTTGAACACGCGGAGGGCGACGTTAAAGTCGCAGTACTACTCGGTCTTGGATGGGAGCAGGCCGACGCCCGTGAAGCATTGCTCAAACACGAGGGTAATCTGAGAGCGGCCATTGACGAGCTAGCCCATGATCGACGATGACCGCTCCCAAACGGCCATGGCTCGAGAGATCCGTGAGATCCCGACGACGGCTGAGCGACTTCTGGCAGAACAGGCCTCAATCATAACAGTCGCAAATCGCATCAGACAGGCCGATCCGCGCGTCGTTGTGATTTCAGGCCGCGGGAGCTCCGGGAATGCTGGAACACTCCTTCGCTACCTGTTTGAAGCGCGGGCAGGTTTACTCGTTTCCACCTCAGCTCCGTCGGTTATGACAACCTACGAACAATCGATTGACATGCGGAACGCCGTTTTCATCGTCATATCACAATCCGGTCGAAGCCCGGATCTCGTGATGGGGGCCCAATCGGCAAGAAAAAATGGAGCGCTGACAATTGCAATTGTGAACGATTTGACCTCCCCCGTTGCCTTGGCCTGCGAATTGACGCTGCCGATTGGCGCCGGCCTGGAGCGTTCAGTCGCAGCCACAAAATCGGTTGTCCTTTCAATGATGATAGGTGCGCAACTCGTTGCATCGCTTACCTCCAATGATGATTTGATGGAAAAGATCAGGCAGCTCCCACAAAGATTTAGTGACGCACTTACCTGCGATTGGTCGGCATGGAGCAGCAGCCTAGCGGCAGCACGTGCTGGGTTTGTAATTGGGCGCGGGTTTGGATTAGGATCGGCGCGCGAGATCGGGCTTAAGGTCGCCGAAACCATGCGGCTACCAACGTTAAGCTATAGCGCAGCAGAGGTGAGGCATGGTCCCCTCTCCTGTGCTACCGTTGAGACGCCATTTCTCGTCCTAAGGCAGAACGACGGATCGTCTGCGATGGTGGATACCTTAATCGCCGATCTTCGCGCCAGGAACCTGAATGTCTTTTCCGTAGGGGATTCAGGCGGCACACTCCCTTGGATAGGAAACGACGATCCGATTTGCGATGCAATTACGATGTTGCTGCCAGCCTATGCCGCCGTAGAGCAGGCCGCACGAGATCGCGGTTTCGATCCAGACAATCCGCCAAATCTCACCAAAATTACAGAAACAATGTAATCGATGGCCATCGCGGCGACGCTAGATCAGGGAATGCAAAGCCTTGACCGCGGCTTCGCGAGTCTCGACAGGAACAAATAGGTTTACCGAATGCGGTGACAAAACATATTTGTCGGCGATAATTCCGTGATGTTGCAGAATCTGAATTGCCTTAAAGGGCAGGTCTGAAGAAACACCGCCGAAGCAAGTCAAGCTCACAGAACTTAAAGTCTCGCGCTGTTTGCGTAAGTCTTTGGTCCTTTCCACCGTTCGCAGCAGAGTGTCGAGCGACTCCGCGTCGCAAGTCATCATAATGCGCGTTTTTCCGGCAGTGAAAGCTGAAGCGAGAAGTTGCGGCCAAGGTAAGCCGTTCTCTTTGAGATGCCGCGCGAACTTCTCAAAACCTTGATTGAGATCTGACGAATCGATCTCAACATGCTCAACGCGAGCCATTGAGTTGACGGCCAAAACCTTTCCGCTTTCCATTCCTGCAACCCCTTTCATGACTTGCGTGCTGTGTTCTTCGCCGCCGCCCCATTTTTTTAGAACCAAGGGCACATTTTGGCTTTGTGCCAGCTCCACGCTGCGAAAATGCAAAACCTTCGCACCCCAAAAACACATTTCGGATAACGATGCAAAATCCAATTGGCGTATGGACTTTGCATTCGCCACGATGTGCGGATCGGCCGAGCAAACTCCGTCGACCTCTTTGATAATTTCACAGCAGTTAGCTTTTAACACCGCGGCTATGGCGACCGCAGTAGTGTCGCTGCCGCCCCGACCCAGTGTGGTGATTTCTTTGGTCACCGGATTCACGCCCTGAAAGCCCGCTAAAACCACGATGCGTCCGCGATCGAGTTCTTCGCGCACGCGAACGGGCCGCACATCTAAGATGCGCGCGGAGGAATGGGATTCGTCGGTCATCACTCCGGCTTGGCTGCCGGTAAAACTAATCGCCGGCACGCCTAGATCAGACAGCGCCATGCTCATTAAAGACATGCTGATGCGCTCACCCGCGGTTAGTAACATATCGAGTTCACGGCGATTTGGATGCGAGCTCACTTGATACGCGGTCTTAACAAGTTCGTCGGTGGTCTTACCCATCGCTGAAACGATCGCCACAACACGATGGCCACGGCTATGCAAATCGGCGAGACTGCTTGCGACCGCGCGAATTTTTGTCGGCGTTTCAAGACAGGCGCCGCCGTACTTTTGCACGATGATCGGATTGATGCGCATTTTACCTACCGGAGAATGCCCTGAAGGCGGACCTACATACCAGCGCGAACGAACTATCAGGTGGCTCTAAGCCCTTTCGGAATGCGAATGCGATAGTTGTGAACGCCCCTTCCCCATCCGCCGCGGCGCCGCGGCAAGGTGTGGGGCAAGGAGCCTTGACGCGCCAAGCTTTCGGCATTCAACAATTGCAAAGATTCCAGGCTTCGTTAGGGCCTCCCGTTGACGAAGTTGACTGCATCCTACACCGCTCATTGCGTCGTGATTGTCCAGTTCTGCCCGAGAATCGGCCGGCGCTGGAACTGCCACCTCTACCGCTCAGTGGGATCGAAATTTGTCTCCGCTGAAAGTCTCCCCAAAACGGGAGTTTTTGCGGTTTTGGCTGGAGACTTTCGGGAGGTTCTCGCTAGAGTTGCCGTTTTTCGGAGACTGAGAGACTAACCGGAGACGCAAGAAAAGCCTAAAAATACGGGATTTTCGTCCAAAATATGCTCGCTATCTATAGTTGAGCGAGTGGTTGGCTGGGGCGGAAGGGAGCGAACCTTGATATGGTGCCTCGAAATCTGGTGCTCTTGCCTGTTCGAGAGGAGTTGCTGAACCTCATTGCATCAGAACTCACAAGCATCTCGAAACACTCGAATTTCGAGAGCCGTACCGAATCCGTAGAGTCCAGAGCTCTAGAGAGAAATGAGCCATTCGGAGAAGAAGGTGAGGATTCTTGCTGATTAGAGGTCCGGAACTCCCATCAAAAATTGCTGCCAATACTGCGGTAAATTACCAACATCCTACCGCGGAGAAGCGATGGCTCCGACGAAGCTGGCGGAGAGAGTGTCAGTCAATCCCCATTGAAAGATCAAGCATTTTCGACCTTCCTAGACCAAAACCCACCGTTTGAGCTACCGACGGAAATTGAAGGGCCGGGCCAGAACTGGATGAGCCACCATCAGATTCCGCGACTGGACGGCGATCAGGCTGAGCGGTGCGACGGCAATTTGCCTTTCGCAAGTCGCTTGGTGGCATCGCCAATGGAAATAGATCGCGCCGTCGCTCACGGCGCGCTCAGCAAACCTCCCAACTTTTCGTACTTCTCACCCTTGAACTGCATCAGTTGAAACTGCTTGATCGGAACGTAGTCATTCGGGCTCGTGTTCATCGTGATGCCTGGAATAAGCAATGGCGCGGCGAAGCCGTTCAGGCTAGTTGCCTGCCGAAGCACGTTCACCCGGGTCAAATCGTCTCCGCATCGACGGATGACATGCGTCGTGGTCGCCGCGATCGTGTAGCCGGCAGAATACAGAGCGTCATCGCGGTCGGCGTCTGGCACATAACGATCCAGGAAGCCCATATATTCTTTCATGTCCGGCTCGGCGGCCCAGAGCGGGTTGCCGGGATCCTGCCGCGCAGAAAGCGCCAGCACGCCTTGAGCGTTCTCGAAGCCCGCCGGGCTCAATGTGGCTCGCGCCGAGGAATTTCCAGTGCCGAGAAACACCTGGGGTTTCCAGTTGAGCGCAGCCATCTTCCGCAGTGCCTGGACGGCCATCTTGGGTATTGTGACGAGAAGGACAGCGTCCGCGTCTGCCGCCTTCATCTGGACGGTTTGAGAGTCGACGGTGGGGTCGGTTGCGTAGTAGGTCAGTTCGGAAATGATCTTGGAAGCTCGCGATCCCAAGCCTGCTTTGAACCCGGCCAAAGTCGCCTTGCCGGCATCGTCGTTCTGGTAGAGGACTGCGATCTTGGCACTCGGAAAGGTGCTCGCGATATACCGGCCGAGCACGCCGCCTTCCATTTCGTATGTCGTGCCACTCACCATGGTCCATGGATAGTTGGCGGGATCTGACAATTTGCTTGCCGCAGCAGCGAGGAACAGCTGGGGGACTTTGCGAGCATTCATGTATTTCTGAACGGCGATGTTGCCCGGCGTCCCCATTGCTCCCGCAATGAACAGGATCTCGTCGCTTTCCACAAGCCGCCGGGCAGCTTCCACGGATTTCGGGGGGCTGTAGGCGTCGTCGTAGTTGATGAAGACGATCTTGCGTCCGTTGATTCCGCCCTGTTCGTTGATCATTCCAAAGTAGGCCTTCATGGCGTACGCAAGCACGCCGAACGAAGAGACGGGTCCACTCAGCGGACCGAATTGTCCGATACGGATTTCGCTGTCGTTCGCGCCCGGGTCATATGAACCGGCCGCACGACTGGCTTGTCCAATCAGACCAGTCGCGACGCTGATCGCTGCGCCGCCGAGCAGCGTCCGCCGATCGAATTTCACTTTTCTTCCCATGGCCCGTTTACCTTCAGGAGAAGCCGCTCGTTGAGGCGGCTTCGTATTGTTCGGCGACTTCTGCCACTAGCTCCGCGGCCCCTGTGATCGAGCGCACGCCTGAAACGGCGTGACCCGCGCTCCAGACTTCGAGCCACCGCCGCGGTCCATCGGGTTTCGTGCCGCCAAATTTTTGCTTGGCGCGCGCCTCGGATACGGACTCGTCGAGGTTTGAGGGGTCGAGCCCGGCAGCCAAAATCGAGGGCCGCAGCATGTTGGCATCGAGGCCCGTAAAAGCCCTTGTCAGCATGACATCATCGAGTGTGCTGTCGACCAGCATCTGACGATAGGCATCACCCGCCATGCTCTCCCGCGCGGCAATGAAGCGCGTGCCCATGTAGGCGAGGTCGCAGCCGAGCACGCGCGCCGCCGCTAGCGAAACGCCGTCAGTGATGCCGCCCGCAAGGACGATGGGGCCATCGAACATGGCGCGAACCGCACGAACAAAGGCAAACGGATTAACCCAACCGGTTTGACCGCCAGCTCCCGCGGTCAGCAAAATCAAGCCGTCTACACCGGCTTCGATGGCCTTCTCGGCATGGCGCAGCGAGGCGATGTCGGCGAACACGAGACATCCGACGTCGTGCAGTGGCTCGATAGCTGCGGACGGCGATCCCACGCTGGTGATCACAATCTCCACCTTGTGGCGTACGAGACAGGCAAGATCGTCCTTGAACCTTGCTTGTCGGATGATGAGGTTCGGACAGTACGGCGCGGCCGCTCCAGCCAGATACGCGAGATCATGCTCGATGCGAGTTAGCCAATGATCGAGCTCCTCGACCGATTGCGCGTTGGCCGTGGGAAACGCGCCAATCGCTCCCGAGCGGCAAACCGTCGTCACGAGATCTACCCCGGAGACGCGCAACATGGGCGCGACGATCAGGGGCAGCCTCAGCCGAGATCCGATCGCGGCGGGTAATCTGCTTGTTCGGGAAAGTGCATCCACAGCTATCTGCCTTTCCAGACTGGCTTGCGCTTCTCAGCGAATGCTTTCAGACCTTCCTGCCGGTCTTCTGACTTCAGTGCGCGTTCGGCGATCGGCATTTGCGACGTCCAAGCGATCTCATCGGTCCAGTTGAACGCCTGGAACATGATCTCCTTGGAAGCAGCAAGAGCGGTAGGACCATTGGCAAGCAACTCGTTGCCTAGCTTGATGGCGGCTTCCAGCGCTTGCCCGGACTCGACCAGGCGATTGACTAGTCCCCAGCGCTCGAAGAAATCGGCGGTTCTGAAACCGCCCGTCAGCGCGAGCTCCATCGCAACGTGATACGGAATGCGCTTGGGCAGCCTGAACAGACCACCGCCGATCGCGACCACGTTGTGCCTAACTTCCGGCAAGCCCATCTTGGCATCTCGCGCCGCGATGATCAGGTCACAGGAGAGACAAAGCTCAAGGCCGCCGCCCACCGCGTAACCCTCGACGGCGGCGATCAGCGGTTTGCGAGGCGGACGACGAAAAAGTCCGAACCCGCCGCGGTTGGTCGTAGCGCGTTCGCCCCGCATCGCGGCTTTCAAATCCGCGCCGGCCGAAAAGTTGCCGCCCGCGCCGGTTATGACGCCGAGGAAGAGATCGTCCTCCGCGTCCAGCCGGTCCATGGCCGCGCAGATGCCTTGTGCGAGCGCGGCATTGCACGCGTTCCTGGCCTCCGGACGGTTGAGGGTCACAATGAGGATATGTCCTCTCCGCTCGGTCAAGACCACCTGTTCACTCTCCCCCGTCATCGATCTACCTCAGAGCGCAAAGGTGAAGCCGCCATTTACCGGATAGGTTTGTCCGGTGATCCAGGGACTCGCGTCGGAGGCGAGAAACAGGACCATGTTGGCGACGTCGGTGGGCTTGCCCGGACGGCGGATGACGTACTTTTCCAATATCTTCTTCGCCCTCTCGGGATCGGCTTGCAGCCGCGCCTCGATTGCGGGCGTTGCTGTCGCGGCGATCGCGACGCAATTTGCCGTGATCTGATACCGTCCAAGCGACCGCGCCACCGCGCGCATGAATCCCGCAGCGCCGGCTTTGGCGCCGGAATACACGTCAAGGCCTGCTTCGCCTGCGCGCCCGGCGTCCGATATGATGGTGATGATGCGTCCGCCCTTGCGCTCAATCATGCCGGGAATGCACGCCGACGCGCAATTGATCACGCCATAGAGGTTGACGCGGATGAAGCTGTCCCAAGCCGCAGGTCCCGTTTCCCAAAAGGGCTTGCGAGCATCGGGGTCTGGATCAGCTCCGGAGTTGCCGGCATTGTTGACGAGAACGTCGATGGGGCCGAACGCTTTCTCGGCTTTGCCCACCATCTCCTTGACCGACGCGAGATCGGTGACGTCGGCCTGCACCGCTATCGCCTTGCCTCCACCATTCTTGATCTCGTTCGCGACCGCTTCCGCTCGATCGAGAAAATAATCGTTCACTACGACGCCTGCGGCCCTGTGAGCAGCAAAATGCAGCGCGATCTGACGTCCGACGTTCTGGCCGGCTCCGGTGATGAGGGCCACCTTGCCTCCGAGATCGAGCAAATCACTCATATGTTCCGGTCCTTTCCCTTCCAGAAGGGTTCGCGCAAGTCGCGCTTGAGAAGCTTGCCCATCGTGTTGCGCGGCAGTTCTCCGACGATGGATAGTTTTTTCGGCCGCTTGTAGGAGGCAAGGTGATCGCGACAAGAATCGAGGATCGCGCTCTCGCTCGCGGTGTGGCCCGGCTTCAATTCACAGAATGCCATCACCTGTTCGCCGAACTCGTCGTCAGGGATGCCGATCACGGCAGCGTCCTGGACATCCGGATGTCTGAGGATCGCAGCCTCAATCTCAGCCGGGTAAATGTTCACGCCACCTGAAATGATCATGTCCTTGGCGCGGTCGGTGATGAACAGATAGCCCTCGTCGTCGAGCATCCCGACGTCACCAACACGGAAGAAGCCGTTCGCATCGAGAGTATCGGGTCCGAGCGGCTGACCGTTCAGATAAGCGTGTATCGTCAGAGGAGTTCGAACCCAGATCTCGCCCGACCGGTTGCGGGGAAGCTCTCTGCCTTCGGAGCCACGGATGCTGATATCGACGTGCTTGTGAGGCAACCCACTCGATCCCGGCTTCTTCTCCTGCATTTCGGGCGGCAGGTAGCTGATCATCCCGACCTCGGTGGCGCCGTAGCCCTCGCCCAAAACACTGGGACCGAAGTATTCGATAATCCATTTCTTTAGCTCATACGAGACCGGCGCCGCACCGACGGAGAGAGCGCGGATGGATGAAGCATCGTAGGAGTCCAGCACTGCGCGCGGCAGCGCGGCAATGCGTTTGTACATCGTAGGAACGCCGACCCAATTGGTGACACGATACTGTTGGATGAGCTGCAGCGCCCGCTCCGGATCGAACCGTCGGAGCAGGATCGTGGGATTGCCAAGCCGAATCGCGTTCCAGACCTGAGAGGGTCCCGCACCATGATGCAGTGGAAGCGTGAGGAGATTGACGCCGCCTACCTCTCCCCTTCGAGTTCGCGCAACATCAGCGAGATACTCGATGCCGGCGGGATCCGATTCGATCGGAGGCTTCGCAACCCCTTTCGGCAGGCCAGTCGTTCCTGACGTGTAGAGAATGAGGGGCGGGCGACTATTTGCGAACCGGGCTGGTTCGGCAGATGCGTTCAGCAGGTCAGCGAAATCGACGAAACCGGGCGCCGGCCGATCGATCGACACTGCGAGCTTGATCGGAAGCCCGTCAAAGGCCGGCAGGAGTGCTGACGGATCTTCGTCATCACAAACAAAGACCTTTGCTCGACTGTTCGATAAGACGTACTGGGTTTCGGTCGGCGTTAACCGCCAGTTGAGCGCGAGCAAGCAACAATCCAGCTTCGCGAGCGCCTCGCTCAATATCGGCCACTCAATGCGGATCTGCGTCCGTAGCACCACGATGTCGCCAGCGACGACGCCCTTCGCAGCCATGCCGTTCGCCAGGCTATTAGCCTTCTCGTTCAATTCGGCCCATGTGAGGCGACGATCTCCTTCGATGAAGGCTAATCCACTCGGATTGCTCGCCGCCCAGGCTTCAACCGTATTCGCTTGCGCAGTGCTCATCTGCCCAGATCCTTTTGAAGGTTGGAAAGCAATCGATCGGCCATCCGCGGCAGATCGACACCCTCGGGGTCCAGGAGCCATTGCGCGACCGCGCCGCGCAAAGTTGCGAGAATCAGAGCAGCTTCAATTTCCGGATCGATATCGGGACGGACAACGCCGGAATCGATACCCTCTCTGAGGCGCCCGGCTATGTCCGCCCGCGCCTCCTTGTTCAGTCGGGCGACGGTGACGGCGAGGACGGGCATATGAATTGCACCGGCCAGCACCGCGTGAAATGCGCGAACGGTTTTCGCGCTCTGCTGCGGCGGCTGAAGATAGTGGCGGATAGAGGTGATCAGCGCCTCAAAGCCGGTTAGGCCCACGGCGCTGGCGCGCCGACGCTCCGCGAACGTTTCGACGATGAAAGTGCCGAGCGCAGAGAGCAGATCCTCTTTGGTGCGAAAATAATGAGAGGGCAGCCCACGACTGCAGCCGGCCCGATCTCCGACCTGCGCGAGAGTGAGCGCTTCGAAGCCCTGCTCTCCAACGAGCTCCGCCGCGGCCACCAGAATCCGTCTTTCCGCATCGTCGCGACGTTCCGCCTGCGTGCGCCCTCCTCGCTCCGATTGGGTCGGGCTGGCCGCCCGTCTTCGCTGCGCCGCTTGTGCCAATCTGGCCTCCCGGGTTGTCCAATTTCACTTGCCTCTTATGACAAGTTATGCTTGTTGACCATTCAACAAGTTTTTGTCGGTTAGTCAACAAGTTTCTTGAAAGGCCTCAGACATGGAATACAAGTATTTGAAATCTGGGCTTTATTCGGACGCTGCGAAGGACGGGGTCCCAGGCGAGCTGGTCCTCCATGGCGGTCGTTGCCACTGCGGATACTCGTTTTTTCCGATGCAGTCTTATGGTTGCGAGCGTTGCGGCCGACATGGCAACGACCTGAAGCCTTCTTTGCTTTCGACGCGAGGTACCCTGCTCGCGCGGGCAGTCGTGCATCTGCACGCAAATACCAATCGGACCGCTCCCTTCACGATCGTGAAAGTCGCACTCGACGACGGACCGGTGGTGCGAGCGCTGCTGGCCGAGAACGAGCCCGAAGGAGAACCCGGACAACGACTGCTTGCCAAGCTTTTCGCTGTCGAAAGCAGCGAAGCTGGCGAGAACACCTTCGACCTCCGCTTCGTTGCGGTCGACCCGATTTGATGGAGAGCAGGCAATGGCAAAAGTCCTTAACGAGCTGCGGCCGGTCTACGTGATCGGGATTGGCTGGCATCGATACCAAAATCCCAGCGAAACGCCTTATGTCGCGCTTGGTCTCACGGCCATCCGTCAGGCCCTCGCTGACGCGAATATCGAATGGCCCGCGGTGGAATCGACCTATGTCGCGACTGCCCTTCTCGGCATGGCATCCGGCCGGCCGATGCTGCGCCATCTGGGGGCAACGGGAGCGCCGCTGCTTCACATCGAAAACGCGTCGGCTTCGGGATCCACGGCCTTTCGCCACGCCTGCATCGAGGTCGCAAGCGGGATCAGCGAAATCTCGCTTGCAGTCGGAGTCGACAAGCGCAACCCGGTGCGACGCCCGGTAACCGGCTTGGACAATCTCGCCGAGGACGCCATCGTCCCCTTTACGCATTTCGCTCTGCTGACCAATGAGTATGCGACCCGTTATCGAACGAGCGTGGATGACATCGCTCTTGTCGCGGTGAAAAACCATCGCAACGGTGCAAAGAACCCGAACGCACAGCGCCAGCAGGAACGAACGTTAGAGGAAGTTCTGGGCGGCAAGAAGATATCAGGCTCACTGACTGCTCTGCAGTGTACGCCTGTGGGTGACGGTGCTGCCGCAGTGATTATCGCATCCGAGGAAGGCATCCGGCGCTATGGCGTCAATGCAGATCGCGCGGTCCGTGTCAGCGCGTCGGTAGGCCGCAGCGAGCGCGTCTATCCGCAAGGCACGAGCTACGACGCTGCGCTGACGCAGCAGACGACTGAGGCAGCTTTGGCGCAGGCGAAGCTAATGCCTTCGGACCTCGACATCATCGAGCTTCACGATGCGTTCACGGTGGAGGAACTTCAGTATATCGAAAGCATGGGGCTGTGCGGCGAAGGCGAGGGAGTGCGGCTACTCAAAGAGGGTGCACTTGATATCGGCGGGATGTGCGCCGTGAACCCATCCGGCGGGCTGATCGCAATGGGCCATCCCATCGGACCGACCGGCATCGGTCAGATCGGAGAGATTGTGATGCAGTTGCGCGGCGAAGCTGGCAGCCGACAACATCCTAACGCTCACGTGGGACTTGCGCACATGGTTGGCGTCGGAGCGGTGTGTTACGTGCACATCTTGGAGCATGGTGCGTAGCCGTCTGATGCCCCGGGCCAATCATGCCAGATCCGCAAAGAGGCCGCAGATGCGCGCGTGTGCCCTGCCATTTGCAGGTGAGCGGGCCGTCGCGACCGTTCATTGATCCTTATCACGATCGCGAGGCTCTGGTTGGCACACCACAGTATGATGCCGGGCTCTGGAAAATCGGTGAACGAGATGGCTTTGGTGTGGACTATGCGGTCATTGCCGTCCTCGCAATTCAGCGTGCCGGCGGAGTCCTTCACGTTCAATTTCCAAACCTGAAACTCTTCCGCACGCACCGCGAACTCGCTGCGCTGGGCAAGAGCTATGTAGTCCAGCAGCCAATAAGCTCTCGCGAGGTCTGCTAGATATTTTGCGCCGTCGGTATAAAGGACACTCGGGATTAAGGAATGGCGATACCACGTTGCCGAACCGGTGAAGGGGCGAAGGCGTTCGAAATCCAAAGACATATTGCCTCTCTTCTGCTTTCGGGTTGCGCATGCAAACCGACTAGAGCATTTTCCATTTTCTGTGAATCGAAGGGATTCCCATTGAGCTGCGAATAAGATTCTGTGGCCTTCTCGGACTGAGGAGGCTGGCAATGGGGTATTCGAACGACTTACGAATTCGAGTGATCCAGGTTGTTGAGGGTGGCGCGGCGGCGCGGGCTGCGGCAAGACAGTTTGTGATTGGGGATTCGACGGCGATCCGCTGGGCACAGCGCTGGCGGGAGACCGGTAGCTTTGAGGCCAAATCCAACAAGGGTCAGAGCCGGTCGCCGTTGAAGAAGCATGAGGAATGGTTGCTTGGGTTGGTTCGGCAGGAACCGGACCTGACTCTGGAAGAGATCCAGCGCCGTCTGCTCGATGAGCATCAACAAAAGGCGGGAATCGGGTCGGTCTGGCGGTTCTTCGACCGCCACGGCATCAGCTTCAAAAAAAAGCGTTCGGGCGGCCGAGCAAGATCGGCCTGACGTCGCCGCGGCGCGGACGGCATGGGCGGACAATCAACCCAAGCTCGATCCCGACCGACTGGTCTTCATCGACGAAACCGGCACCTCGACCAAGATGGCACGGCTGTACGGCCGGGCTCCGCGCGGCGAGCGGCTGGTCGGCAAAATCCCGCATGGTCACTGGAAAACCAGCACCTTTGTTGCGGGCCTGCGCTCCACAGCCCTTACCGCACCATGCGTCATCGACGGCCCGATGAACGGCAATGCCTTCCTCGCCTATGTCGAACAGGTCCTGGTACCGACCCTCAAGCCAAACGACATTGTCGTGCTGGACAATCTCAGTGCCCATAAGGTGCCGGGGATACGTGAAGCGATCGAAGCTGCAGGCGCAAAGCTGCTTTACCTGCCTCCCTATTCGCCGGACTTCAATCCGATCGAGCAGCTCTTCGCAAAACTCAAAGCCTTGTTACGAAAGGCTGCCGAGCGCTCCGTGGAGAGCCTCTGGAACCGCATCGCCTGCCTGCTCGACGCCTTCCTGCCGGACGAATGCGCCAACTACTTCCGCAACTCCGGATATGCCGCATGCTAGGTGGAAAATGCTCTAGCCAAGCGGCAATGAGCGAGGGAAAGCCGTCATCAGGTCGGAAAACCGCGAGGTGGGGCGGGCCGGAGCGTTAGCGACTACACGGCTCGCGCGTTGTCCGCCCGAAGGGTTGCCTTGACGGCTTGGGGCGGCACGCCCTTGAAACGCGTGGGCTATGCTCACGCTCGAAAAGTTTGGCCGCAGGAGCGGCACTCAGCGGCCCCCGACCGACCGCAGTCGGGAGACCGGCCGAAGGGGGCCACAGCATAGCTCCCGCTCTCGACTCGACACGGAACCGGCTATCGGCGAGCAGTGTGATTTGCGCCGTTTAGGGGGCGTCGGCCCTCGTCCAATTCAACTCCGGCCGCATCGTCAGCCACGCCCCATGTCAGCGATGGAAGCAATGTTGCGCACCTCTTCCCCGTGGATGGCCGGGACGAGCCCGGCCATGACGACTGAGCATTCGATCTAAGTGAGGCGGCGGCGCCTCAGCGATTGGTAAAGAGCGAAGCCACCATTGATATGATTGCAAGCACGACGATGACGGCGCCGTAAAGATAAGCTGCGGTGGAAAGCCCGATCAGCGGAACCGACAATCCAGCCGCGACCGCCGGCAGGCTGAAGGCCAAATAGGACTGCACGTAGAATGCAGAAAGCAGCCCGGCCCGCTGGTGTGGCTCCGCCGTCGGCAGCAGCGTACGCAGCGTTCCCGAGAAGGTTGATCCAAACCCCACTCCGGCGATCACGGTCCCCGCCAGCAATGCAGCGACTTGCTGCTCGTGGATTCCGAACATCGAGACGGCCACCCCCAGCGACAGCGTACTCGTGCCTGTCAAAATCAGACGCCGGGCCGGCCAGTCCCTGAAAGTCGCCACCGCGACGGCCGCCGTCAACATCAGCGCCGACACCACGACGCCACCGACCCAGGGCGAGTGGACAGCCATCGCCGTCGCCACCACGGTCGGCATCAGCGAGAGGTAGAGGCCGCCGAGCGCCCAAGCCGCCACGTTCGCTGGTGTGAGCTTGGCAAGGACAGACCTCGACTGAGTGGGCACGCTGACATGCGGCCGCAGCGAGGCCAGGGCCCCGGTCTTTCGCGAAATGCTTTCGGGCATCACCCAGAGCAGCGCGATCATCACCGCCGTGAGCCCAAGCAGAACGTCGTAGACCCTGTGCAGGGGGTCAGGCGCGAAGGTAATCAACGTTGCCGCCCCTAGCGAACCAGCCGTCATGCCCAAAAATGGGGTGACGCTGTTGAGCAGAGGACCGCGCGCGCGGTTGGTATCAAGGATCGCGGCGCCCAACGCTGTTGTGCCGACACCGACGCAAAGTCCCTGGACGGCCCGCGCCAGAATCAATTGCGCGACGTCCGCCGCCTCCGCGAAAAGGATCATCGCAGCGGCGTTCAGAAGCAGCGCCGCCAGGATCACAGGCCGGCGTCCCACGTAATCGGACAGTCCGCCAACCGTGAGCAAGGCGGCAAGCAGGCTCGCGACGTAACTCGCAAACACGATCGTGATCCAGAACGGCGTAAGATGCAGCGACTCCTGATAGAGTCGATAGAGCGGCGTGACCGCGGCGCTGCTTCCGGCGATCAGCATTGCCGCTGCAAAACTGAACAACGTCATGGCGCCCGGAGCCAGGGAGCGGGTCCAGCCCTGGGATTGGCTGGGGAGCGCTTTGGCGGGTGCGTCACACTGGGGAGTTGCGGGGCAGGCTTGCATGGAGGCTCCTAAAGCTAATATATAGCCTTAGTTACATAGGCTCGAGCCTTAAAGCAAATTATTTGCGTTAACGTTTTGGCATGGCAAGGTTGCATGGAGCAGGAGTGTGGCCGTTAAACAACGCATTCGTGTCGGCGGACGGAGCGCTCGGATCCAAAGTGCGGTGCATCAGGCGGTGAGGCGTCTCAGCGCCGCCACCAATCGCGATGAACTCACGGTGCCACAAATAGCCGCGGAAGCCGGCGTGACACCGTCGACGATCTACCGGCGGTGGGGCGATCTCTCAGCGCTGCTGGCGGACGTCGCCGTTCAGCGGTTGCGGCCGATCGCCGATCCTGAAGACACCGGCGCGGTGGCGTCGGACCTGCGAGTATTCATCGAACAATTCATGGAGGAGATGTCGTCCCCGGTGGGCCGGGCGCTGGTCAGGGATGTGTTTTCTCCCTCGGGGGAAACTTACCCGGTCCAGTGCGGAGGCTTTACCCGCGAACATCTGACGACCATCGTTTCGCGCGCGAAAGCGCGCGGCGAAGCGGCTTTCGATATCGATGAGGTGATCGACCACGTCGTAGCGCCGATCATTTATCATATCTTGTATGGCGATCGGGAATTGACCCTGGACTACTGCCATTCTCTGTTGGACCGGGTTCGATCGTTGCCTGCCGAGACAGCGCGCCCGGTACGGGCACCGTCGTTGCGAGCCAACGGGTCGCGCGAACGCGCGCCCGATGATACCGCTGCGAAAAATCTTCGTCTCCGACGTGATTGACCTCGACCCGTAAGAAGCCGCCCACAATGGCTTTGATGTCAGCTTCGTGGATGAGCGTGTGCTAGGCAGCCGAGGTCTCGGTCTCCCCAAGCACTTTTTTTTGGCCGAGCTGAATTGATCTCAGAAGTGTTCGCGCCAATCGACCGGGCTTGCTCCTTCCCTGCTCCCAGTCTCGGATATTTCCGATGGAGATATCGAAAGTGCGCGCGAACTCCCGTTGCGACAACCCTAGAGTCTTGCGAATGGCCGCCACGTCGATTGCACCCTGATCGACAACAACGGCGCGCTCCTTCCGACCGGCGTTCCTTAGGCCGCTTGGGCGCGGCGACTACAGCCTCGTCCGGAAATTTCTGTAAACAAATCAATATCTTGAGGCTGGCGGAGAGAGTGTCAGTCAATCCCCATTGAAAGATGAGGCATTTTCGACCTTCGTAGACAAAAACCCACCGTTTGACCCACGAAAACTTCAGGCTGATCCGTCTCCGGAATGTCGGACAGACAATTTGCCGGGCCAAGTGGGGCTGCATCGTGGCTTCCGGCCTGGTCGGTCGGCGCCACCACGCCGTATCAAGTTGCCCAGTTGACTGGGTTCATGACATCGCTGGTCTGAAGCTGCAGTGTGTTGTTCGTTAAGGGGACTTGCGAAGATCCGACGGCCTACGGCTAAATGTCGGTGAAGGACGCGGTTGAAATAGGACACATCGTTGAAGCCGGCTGCAAAGATGGTGTCGGGAGGCGCGGGTTGCGCAATCTCCGAATCTCGGTCAATCTACCTCTTTGACGAGGGGAATGGACAAATCGTCCGCCATCAGCTCGTCGAGCGTCTGACGCCGCCGCGCAACGACCCATTCGCCCCGGCTCGCAAGCGCGATCGCCGCCGCGGGCCGATTGTTGTAAGTCGACGACATGACGGAGCCGTAGGCCCCCGCATCCAGGATGGCAACCAGATCGCCCGGTGAGAATTTCGGCAGCAGCCTCGCCTTGCCGAACGTGTCCGAGCTTTCGCACACCGGCCCCACCACACCGGCCTCCGAGAGCAGGCCGGTGTTCACCGCGCAGTCCACCGGCACGATGCCGTGCCAGGCTCCGTACATCGCCGGCCGCATCAGGTCGTTCATGCCGGCGTCGACGACGACGAACCGGCGGCCATCGTTTTCCTTTTCCAGGATCACGCGCGTGACGAGGATGCCGGAAGGCCCGACGATCCAGCGGCCTGGCTCGATGATAATGTCAACCTTCCTGGCTAGTTCGCCGAGTTCGGACACGACGGCATCGGCATAGCTCTCGACCGAGACCGACGGACCGGGCCGGTATGAAATGCCTATCCCGCCGCCGAGATCGAGCGACCGCAAATCGTGGCCTTCAGCGAGGATGGTACGGGCCATCGCCGCGACGGCGCGGAACGCGGCCCTGAAAGGCGTGATGTCGGTGATCTGCGAGCCGATGTGCACGGAGAAGCCGACAAACTGCACGTTCGGGAGCGCGGTCCCTCGCGCCAGCATCATGGCGTCCCGCTGTGACATGCCGAACTTGCTGTCGGCACGGCCGGTGGTGATCTTCGCGTGCGTGCCCGCGTCCACATCAGGATTCACGCGCACCGCGAAACGGGCCGTCACGTTCATCTGCCGCGCCACGTCGGATAGCACGTCGAGCTCGGCAGGCGATTCGATGTTGACCTGGCGAATTCCGAAGCCCAGCGCCAGGGCGAACTCGTCGCGCCGCTTGCCGACGCCCGAGAACACGATGTCCTTTGCTTTGATGCCGGAGCGCACGGCCCTGACCAACTCGCCCTCGCTGACGACGTCGGCGCCGGCGCCACGACGGGCAAGGCAAGCGAGGATGCCGCCGGTGTCGTTCGCCTTGACGGCGTAGGCGATCAGCGGGGCGATGCCCAGGGCGTCGAACGCTGCCCGCAGGCGGTCGATTGTGTCGAGGCCATAGGCGTACACCGGCGTGCCGGTGCGTTCGGCGAGACGGCGAAGCGGCGCGTCATCCAGAGTCAAGCCGAGCGGCGTGGCTTGGAAGGCCGGCCGCGCGGACACGAGTTCCGAAATCGATGGGTCATCCGGCGCAAAATCGATCTGGTTCGTCACGGCGGTGGCCATGCAAGCTGCTCCCTATCTGCAAACGGAAAGAGACCGCATTCGGGCGGCCGCTTCCGCGATGGCGGCGCGTCACTCGCGTTCCAGCAACTGATCGGACGTTTCCGGCGAGAGCGGCGTGAAATCGACCAGCAAAACCGTGCGATGCCCCTTGGTGTTGTTGCGCGCGAACACCGGGAAGACGTAGTGGGCAAGGCGCCGGTCGTCGACAGTGAGCATGTCGAGCGGCCGCTCGAGCGTCAGTTCCGCGCGGCGGGCCTCGAACGGGATCTCGTTCGGATGCGTATCGGCGAACTGCCGCTCGACGGCCAGGCTTTCGCCGCCGATCACGTTGTAGCGATCGAGCATGATGATGGTCGTCGAGAGCTCGCCATCGACATGCGCCCGGTTCGGGCTGCTGATTCCCGGCCGCGCCCCTTCAGCTTCCAGGCAGATCAGGTGCAGCCCCACCTTCAGCCAGCCGCGCGCCTGGTTGGGAAACAGGGAAGACGGCGTGGCCTGGAAGCAGAGGTCGATGATGTCCTGCGCGCCGGCATGGTCGAGCAGGTGTGCCGGAAACGGCGCGAACCGCCGTTCGGCGACATAGTCGCGGTTCATGCCCGGCGGCTGCTGGTAGGTCGTGAACTCGTGTCCCGTCCCCTCCTCCACGCAGGGCGAGCACCGCACGAAGCGCTTTCCGGCGGCGGCGCGTCTTTGGTAGATGCCGCCATCATAGTAACGGCGGCGCCCGGCTTCGCGCCCGCCAGGGTTCTGGTCTATCGGGGCGTTGTTGCCCGCCTCTCGAGCCATCGCGATCCAGTTCAGCGCGGGCGCGCTGAGCGCGGCCTGAATATTCTCGCCCTTTTCATAAGCGTAGCCGTCGCGTTCGAGCGCATCCCGATAGCGCTCCATGGTCAGGTGCGGCCGGCCGGCGACGGGAAGCGCCGGCGCGATGCCGGGGGCAAGTTGCGGAGCAATCTCAACCTTGCTCAGCTCTTCATGGTTGTTCAGCGTGTCCGGGCCGTTGGGGCGGACAGACGTGGCGTTAGTCATGGCGAATTCTCCCTGGGTTGTTGGTCGTGTCGCTGCTTGCGGTCATGACGGCCTTCGCGCCGTCCGACATCGCGCCACCCTCGGAGAGTCTAACCTTAAGTAATAACGTTGATAGCGCCCTCGTATTAAACAGTCGTTCTGGCCAACAATTCAAACAGAAACAGCGCATATCTTCGCAAACATCTTATAAGTTATTGTGTATCTTGTAAAAACGTGGGATCAGTACCTTTCTTTTCAACATATAGCCGTTTTTATACTTTTATTTATGGCGCGATCGTTTTTTAAAAGATTTTTATAATTGCGCTGAATTTTGAAACGAATTTTCTAGCGCAACCGCCGCTTGCGAGGCACGATGTCGGCAATTGTCTCGGGGGGCTAAATTGTGAGTTTTGAAAAGGCGAAATCTATAACGTTTGCCTTGGTGTATTTGACGGATGCGCTCAAGAAAAAAAAGAAGAAGTTATCCGCTAAAGAACTAGCTAGCGAAATCAACAAACACGGGAGCGGAGTTATTGACGGCGGCAAGATCAGCGCGATCTTGCGTGGCTGGCACCTGCCGCCCCAAGAGATGGATGACTTACACGAAGCGCTTCAAAAGCTAATCGAAGCCCGAAAACTTGGGCTGGATCTATCCGACATCCCTCCGGGGTTGGCGGCCCAATACGAACTTCCGGCGATCTTTCGGAATAACGTCCCACACGGACTTCAAGGAGAGGTCATCGGCGACCTAGCCTCAAACATGGCCGGCGGATGGTCATTCTATTACGTCTCACCAATCGACCGAGCAGGCGAAATTGCATCCGAGGTTCGAAGCACTGCTGCGTACATCTATCCGACTACACCCGATGCGCGTTCGATGGACATTCGGATGGTATCGACGCGCGGCATCTGGAATGGGAATCTCTTTACGACGGGGCCACACCTGTACGTCGTTCTGAATGATATAGCGAAGAACGACGTCAGAAAGACCGAGACCATATTCTTCATAGTCAACCGCCCGCATTCGAAACGGCCCTTCATCGCAGGCATCGGCACGGCCTTGATTCGCAGCACAAATCTCTCAGTCCCACCCGTATTCGGATTCTTGTTTTTTGGCGAGAAGCACATTCCAACCGGCACCTCCAAGAGAGATAAGAGTGCTGATCCACTGATAAAGAAATTCTTCGAAAGTTCACCCCCCGACGAAGCCGACCTAGGCAAAATTCGCTCGGAGGCTTGCCTTAGCTTTTCGTGGGAAGAGTTTGAGCAGAATCGCCCGAGGCTCGCCGCATACATTAAGACCCTTGAGGTGAACGGAGCAGCGTTGGGCAAAGAAGTTCCCGGACTGCACCTTCGGTGGCCTTGAGGCATCGGCGCACGAATATCGATCTATGGGTTTGAGTAGATCTGGATGAGACCGATCAGTCGCAGGGAATGCATGAATCTCGACCTAGACGGACTTCGCCAAGCCAAAACACCCCTTGAGTTTTTGCGCGACGCGAAACCAATAATTGATTCAGCACTATCGACTGCAATTGCACGGCTTCCAACATGGGCAGCGGCAGAGCAGATACCATCCATCATTCGATATGCGACCTTCGCTGGAGATGGCGGCAAGAGAATTCGACCGGCATTGACGCTTTTGACTGCGCGGTGTTGTGGCACGCCGCTTGAAGACGTGATCGACTGTGCCGCAGCTATCGAACTCATTCACACCTACACCCTAATCATTGATGACATCCAAGACGGAGATGAAATCAGACGTGGCGAGCCGACAACGCACATCAAGTTTGGCCTAAATCTGAGTCTGCTCGCTGCTAACGTCCTACTTATAGAAGCGACTAGTCTCCTTCAGGAGAAACTTAGAATACCGGCGTTCCTGCTTCGAGAAATCTTGCACAAGCTGCATGCCGGACAGGAAGCGGATATCGAGTCAGCCAATTGGCCTCTCTCAAAAAGGACTCAAGATTCCCTAGAGTTTGTTTTTTCTGGGAAGACGGGCGCGTTATTTGGGTTGTCATGCGTATCCGGCCTTGGAGCTCAAGATCACGGCGAAGAAACGCTTATGGATCTCATCAATATTGGGAGCGAAATGGGAATTCTCTTTCAAGCAGCCGATGACTTGTTGGAGGCGATCGGCGATTCTAATCAGACGGGGAAGCCGGTTGGTAAGGATCGCGCTCAAAAACTTACATTCATGAGTTTCTTTGCTAACCCAAACGACGCTCGTGATGAAATTCAAAGACGGAAAGGCGTACTAGCGATGAAGATTCGCGCGAGGCTTCCCGGCGAAGGAGCCGACTTCTTGATCGAGTTCTTGGAGGCCCTCGTTGACCGATCCAAATAAAGAAAATTTCCTGTGAATATCCGACAAGGGGAGGGCTATGACCGCGCGGTCCTCGGGACATTTGCCGAAAGCAGAGAATCGCACCGTACGCCGAATTTCAAGGCCGCCGCAGGGCGGGTCCACTCGGCCGCCTTGTCCGAACGCGTCAAGCCAATGACCTTGTGGCCCCACGTTGAAAGTCGCGGAATGTGCAGGTCAAGGTGACGAGTTCACTCGGATAGCTTTCTAGCAATGTGAGCGTCAACAATGAAAGCCGATACAGATCGGCCCCGCATTTATGTTGCCGTTATGAATATCTATCGATACCGGCGGGCCGGGCGTGCCCGGAGGAGGATTTAAGGTGACTTTGCCAGTGGCCGGATCATACTGGGGAATGGCGCCCTTCGCCACGTTTTCGAGAATGCTCTTAAGGTAGTTGAGCTGATTTTGGAGGTCGTTCACTAGAGCGTCTGCCAAGGCTTTCTGATTGTTGATTTGGCCCTGCAGATCGAGAGCCTGCTTGGTGTCATCCTCCAAGATTTTCTTGATATCATCGACCTTTGGGAGAAGGTTTTGGCCAATATCGCTCAGCGTAATGTGTTGCAGCCGTCCGCGATAAAGGTCCATGATGAAGACGCAGTCCCAGAACATGGATTGGCGGCCGGCATCACGGCTGTCGTCTCTTTCCCATGCCCATTGAAAGCGCGGCACCTTGTTCGGGAGGTCGAAATCCAGAGCCGGGCACTGATCGACAATCAGATTGATCATGCGATCGTTCGCACCGTGCGCCAAATACTCGAAGAATGGATTGGCTGGCTCAGCATCAAGCAGCTTTGCACCAGCGCTTTTGAGCAAAGGATCGTCGAGGCGAAACTCTTTCAAGATCAGAAGCGCAACACCGGCCAGATGTCTCCCTGAAGCGTCTTTCCCCTCATGGCCCGGTTTACCTTTTTTTAGGTCCAGCCCGGCGACGTTGGCGTTGGCGACGACCGCCGCCTCGGCGGTGCCGTAGGCGACGGCAAGACCGCCAAGATCAGGTAACTTGATCAACTCCTCAAGATCGTTCCGCGCTGTAGCGAACTCGTCGGCGAGCGGCTTGAATGCCGCATCAAGTACATCCGGGTTCAGCGGTAACGGAGGCAGCGGTGGTGGGTTGAACTTGAGCTGCTTGTAGAGATCAGTGACCTTGTTCTCTAGATCACCCACCAGATTGTAGGCGGCTCGATACTGGGATAACGCGCCGCGAGGATCGGGTTGTAGCACGTTCGGGATCCCCAACCACTGCGCCAAGTTGCAAACGGTCGCGGTCGAAAGCTGTTCGCCAAGCTCTCCGCCAACTAGGGTAAGCAGCGGGCAGTCTACAAACTTAAAGATACAGTTGCCCCCGTCTTCCCCGCCTAGCGAGCAATAGCGCGGAATACTCAGGCGTGATCCAAGGCAGATAAGGGCTGTGCATGGTCCTCTGCTAGCGATCCAATTGGTCCATCGCCTAAACTGCAGCCCATCCCCTTTCCTCAAGGCGTAGAGCATCGCCCCGAGCGCTTGATCGGAGTTGAGATTAGGTTCCGTCACCGTATCCATGTTGCGCGCGAGAACATTTGGTGAGCGCCACCACTGCCAAGTTTTGCGGTTTTGCGAAAGGCGAACTTCGTCACAACCCGATTCTTCGCCGACGGAACACAGCAGCCCACTAAAAAGAAGCATATCCCCATCATTGCAGTTGCTACCGGTCTCGGTACTCACAGCCTTGTTGTCCCATTCCTTTGTAGGGTAACCGGTTGGACCACACCGAAATGCCCGCTTGCGCCATTCAGCAAGCAGCGCGTCTTGTTTCGCGAGATTTCCTGCAATCGCGGCATGAGCGCCAGCGTGGGCGAGCAGCCACGATTTAATGGCTATACACTGCGAATGCTGCAAGATGTTGCCGGAGGCTGGGCTGAGGCCAGCAAGATGGCGCAACCCTCTGAGCATCAATGCAGCCGTTTGCTTCGCGTCGCTGGTGACCTGCAATGACGCGGCTTCCGAGCGCCGAGTGGTGCACTCGGCGACATCACTGGAATTAGGGGCCAAGGTGAACTGGCCCTCACAGGTCAATGCCGCATCCGACGGAGCACTGCCGAGGTGCCCGAGTAGAATCGGCGTGACGTGGAATTGGGCCTGGATCGAAGCGGGCTCGGTCCGGGTGGTTGGAAGCGCCGTCGACGTTTGAATTGGCTTGCCGTCGGAGCCCACCGAGGTGCTGAAAATGGAGGGCCAAGTCGTCGGCGCGGCTCGGACGTCTCCGTCGAGCGCCAGCGTCAAATCGCAGCCGGATTGTTTGAGCGTATCGTCTAAGACCTCTAACGAGGCGGCAATCTCGGCGGATAGCGCTGCAGAAGGCTGGTCCGTCTGCACGATCACAGGAACTGGTTTGTTGCTTGGCGTGGCTCGGTGGGGCCGTTTCGGCACGCGGTAGTGCGAGCGCAAAAGATGTGGTGTTTGCCTGAAGGATGCCAAGTGAAGAGGATCAAAGAGTCGCTCAAACTCGTGCGCCGATCGTTCGAAAAGGCGAAAGATAGAGGACGGCAGAAGTTCGGTCGCCCCGACAGGCGAGACGGCGGCTCCGCCTAAGCAAATTGCCACACAGACCAAAATTATCGTGCGTCTGCATTTGCGAAAGTCTAGGAGAGCAAGCTTGATAAAGCTATTGACGAACAAAGATGGCATGATTGGGCACTTTCACCTTTGACGGCACAATCAATAGCTCAAGATGCGGCTGCTGCAAACAGCGACTGTCCCACGTGGGTGGTGCTGCGGTTAGTCTTGCCTGGTAACTAGGCGCCAAGTCCATGATCGAGGAATGGGGCTTCCCGCCGATTGGCGTCGGCATCGCCAGCACGCCGGCCGGGGGCCACGAACTGATTGTGCTGAACTACCGGACCTGCGGAAAGCGGGGCGAACGGCAGGTCGTGCACGTAGACCAGGAGGATGACTACAGCATCGCGGTCGTTGCGCCGGACTTCGAGACCTTCATTTGAGGCTTGGTCGCGGAGGCCGAATACGAAACCTCTGAGGAGCGTCGGGCTGCTGCGATCGCAACTGTCGAGCGGGGAACGTTATCACCCATTGTGGTGCGGGCCTTGGCCCGGCAGACCGTGGACGAGAAGGACTTCTTCGCCTTTCAAGACGACGAGCGCCCCCCTTCGCTCTGTCCTTGGGAGCCGCTCGAGGCTTGAACCTAGTCGCGGTTAGTCGTCGAGACTTATCATTTATATTTGACCGCGTTCGTTTTTACGCTTTTCGTGAATGCGAGATCCAATGCCGTCTTGCCGTAATCGGGCATGATCTGCAGGATCGGAACTGCCACATTGCCGTTGTAAGTGACGTAGGCTTCATAAGCAGGATATTGATCAACAGAGCCCTCAAATCGAATCGTGTTGGCACCGAGATCAATGAAGAAGATACCATCTATGTCGATCGCCGGCGCCCATTGAAAATTAGGATTATGACCTGAGGCGTGAATCTTCAACTGCGCTATCTTCGACGTGCCCGCAGGAACAAACGTAAATTTCTGATCAGATGTGTCTGTTTTCTCGCGGTTGATAATACTGCCGTCGCCACAATCAACGGCATTGGATTCGTTAGAAGGATGTTCTTGCTTGATTAAGCCCCCTGGTAAAGCCGGATCGACTGTGGCTATCGATGCAACACGGCTTGATGCGCGTATCTCCGTTGAGAAAGTTCGTTGATCCGTCGGAAAACAGCCCACGATTGAAGAACCGGGCGGTTGGACCATCGTGCCGCCTCCGCTGTTCGGGAGCGGGCGGACGGACGAATGATTTTTCGGTATGAACGCGCGAATGTAGACTTGGAGCTGATCGGCAGCAAGGGCAATAGGGCTAAACATTACAAGCGCGACACTCACAAGAGTCGCAAACAGCGCGAAATCAGCTATTGAGCGAACGAATCTATTCGCAATACCGGCGCATGCATTGTCATTGCGCCACTTCCGCCAGAACTCTCTGATACATCGATCGGCACCGCCGCGCGATCTATTCTCGCGATTTTGAATGGCGGCAGGCATCGCGTTGTCATTCCACGTGCAGACTCGCATCCTACCCTCCCGCCTTGGCGCAGGCGAATGAAGCCATCAGCATGATGGACAATAATGCAAATCCAAACCGTTTCATTGGATTTCCCTTTCGCTAAAGCTTTTAACTATTGATATGATTCATCACTCGTGACAGGGCTCGGCGCCGGCCGTGTTGCGGCTGGGACAGACTTCGGGAATTTCTTGCGGGCAGCTTTTTCGCCAGCTTTTCCCTGAGCAATTTCGTCTTGATCGGCTTCGGCTTGGCTGGTTCGATCTCTACAGGATTGGTGGGCACAGTGGACGTGACGGCTATTTCCGACGGAGATTGCGGCAGCCTCACCAGAGGCTGCGAACCGGGGGCCGGATACGATGATGTCCTGGCGTTCGGGGTTTGCTTTCCCGTCCGAGCCAAGCGGCTCATTGGCATAGCTAGCCGGCAACATGGCTTCGACCTCTTCAACGAGCACGGAATGGGACGTGCCGGTCCGCGCGCGCCGGTCCGCTCCCACTAAATTGCGCGCGTTAGCTCAACGCCCTTGACAGCCTTAGCGAGTATTCGCATTCTAGCTGTACTTTTTCAAAGCTACTATGCGTAATTGGTTGGGGGGCGGTCGACTACCGGCCGACAAGTCGCGCCGTTTGGCGCGACTGCGAACCGTAGCCTCCCTTTGCTAGGGATTTTTTTAGTGGCGTTCTTTCATCGCCGGGATTTATTGCGCGCGCTTGGGGTCGGCGGATTGGCGGTAAGTCCGGTTGGTCGAAGCGCCTTTGCTCGCGACGGCAACAAGCGCGACGCGAAGCGCGGAGGTACCGAGCCTGTCGATGCCAAACAAAGCGCTGCAAAGCAAATAGTCATTGGAAAGCAAACCAGCGACCTGTCGGGTTTCGACCCTCATCTCAATGTCTCCGCTTCGGCCGCAGAAATCATCGGCAATCTGTACGAGACGCTGATCGCCCTGAAGGACGGAAAGCCGCTCCCCGGCCTCGCTGAATGGGCAGAGCCCAACGGCTCGCTCTGGACCTTCACGATCAAAGCCAACCGGCAATTTGCTTCCAAAAACCCGATCAAGGCGGCCGACGCGGCCTTCAGCCTCCAGCGCGCGCTACGGGTGAACAGCAGCCCCTCCCATCCGCTCGCGCAGCTCGGGCTTACACCGATCAATGCCGACCGGTGCATCCGGGCTGATGATGGTCAGGTCCTGACAATCAAACTACCGGAAACCATCGAGAAACAGATCGTCCTGCATTGCCTGACATCGGCGTGCTGCAGCATCCTTGACAGCGAGCTCGTCAAGCATCGCTACTCTCCGACCGCCCCGGCTGTCGTTGACGCGGCGATGGCTGCGACCACATGCCGCTACGCCCCGCTCGAGCTAGGATACTCCCCCGGTCTTGGCCCTCCAGATGCCTGTCAGTTGCCTGCTCCTTTCGACTCAGGCGAAGCGTGGCTGAGGTTCAACAGCGCCGGCTCCGGCCCTTTTTTGATCAGAAATGCCGAGCGCACCGAAGAGGTGGTCCTGAGAAGAAATTTTTGCCATCCGGGCTACGACAAGTCCAACCGCCTCCCGCTGATCGTGCGCGATATTGCCGACCCACGGGAGCAGCAGCGTCTTCTGCGGTCCGGTGAAATTCAGGTGGCCTGGAACTTGGCTGCGGAGCCTCCGGTCGAGGGCCCTGCGGTGCAGGTCTCGAAGGATGCCAAGCAGACGACACGGTCGACCGGCCCGGCCATCGAGCAAGTCAAGCGGAGCAGGGCGAACCTGCTCTTGCTCTGCATGAATGTCACGAAGACGCCGCTCGACAAGCCGGAGGTTCGCAAGGCGATGCGTCGGACTATTGACAATGACTTGTTGAAGCAGTCGCTCATGACGCAACGCTGGGACGCGCAGTCCCGGTTTTTCCCATCCGCGATCGGCGGCTTCGACGTCAAAGCCCCGAGAGACCCTGATGACGAGGCGGACCGCAAAACACTTGAGAGCCAGAAATGCAGCCTCAAGCTAGATTACTTGGCCGGTGCGGGCCGCTCGACAGTAGCCAATGGACTAGCATCGCAACTCTCGAAGGTCGGGGTCAAACTCGCGCTCGACCCGGCCTCGTCTGGCCGAATCTTCCAGGAGCGGCTGGAGAAGCGTGAATTCGATCTGGCGCTCGTCTCGCTCAGTTCCGACTACCTGCACCCGCATAGCAACGCACAGGCCCTGTGCTCCAATTCCGACCTGGAGAATTCCAATACTTTCGATGGGCCGCATACGCTGGCCTGGCATTGCCACTGGGTGGATGGAAATTTCATGGACGCGGTCGCCTATGCGGCGAAGGAGCCAGATCCAGCAAAGCAATTGAATATCTATCAGGAAATCCAAAACGACCTGTTCGATTCCGGCCCATATGTATTCCTGCTCGAAGAGACTGCGTTCGTGAAAGGCGTCAAAGGCTCCCTTCCGCTGCTCGGCGCTCTCGACAATCTGACCCGATACAGTCCCCCAAAGCCGACGTAAGCACCCGACCCAATTGCGCTGGTTCACGAGTTCGACATGAACAAGGTTACGCGCCGAGAATTCCTGGAAGGCACAAGCGCCACGGTGCTGGCGAGTACGTCGGCCTACGCGCAGGAGCCCCCGGCCGGGCCGTACTTCGAGAGAGACGGCACCCGATACAAGCTGAGATGGCGCAACAGCGACATCTTCCACCTGGACCCGGCCGTTGTGATGCCCGGGGAGATACAGGCTCGCCAAACCGCCAAAAAGCTCATGATCGTCGGAACGACCGGGCCCGAGGTCCGTAGCGTCGAGTTCGTCATCGTGCAGTCCGGCGGCGAATGGAAGGTCGACGCGACCTGGCGGTTCGCGAACTTGCCCGAAATCACCGCGACAGTTGCGGTGCCGACATCTCCTTGCCCGATCACTTTCGAGAGCAAGCTGGACTCGCGGCAACTTGCCGCACTCGTCAAACATCTCAGCGGCGGCCGGATCGTCTGTGCCAGGAGCGCGGTCCTGCAGTTCGAGGTCGGCTCCCAACGGACGGAACTCATAGCCGGCTCCGGTCAGGAGTTTTCCGCTTTCGAGAAGAAGCTTTCCGGACAGCAGCTGCTGCTCGCACCGCTTCCCAAGTCGACGAGCGTTCAGCTCATCCACGACAAGCCATCCGTACTCATCGATGTGGCCAAGGACAAACATCTGCAATTGCAGTTGCGGGCGGCCAGGCACGCCAAGGCCAGCTTCGGACCTGGTCGGGATGCGCTGGAAGCGTTTGTCGAACTCCTGCTCCACAGTCCACGCTGCGAGACGACACGCATTCCCTGCCAATCGATATCCCGCGTCCTGGTGTCCGGCGACCAGAACTGGACGGTCACGCCGACGGACGACATCTGGCGGCTCAATACGCCGAAGACTTCGTTCGAGGCCAGGGTGGCGCCAGATGGCACCCAGCAGCCCTGCGCGCGCCCGATCGAAATCACCACACGCGACGGCAAGCTGAAGCATTTTTGCGTTCATACCCGCCTGGTATCGACGTCGCTTGCATTGGAAAATGTCGATCGCACGCGGTTCGATCTGGGTGAGGTCCCTCTCCAGTTGGCCAACACGCCGCCGCCAGTGGCCAAGACGCCGCCCTTTGTCCGTCCGACGCCGGTCTTCGCCTATGCCGCGCCTGACTCCCCGCTGCGGATCCCGCTCCCAGACTGCGCCAAACTGCGGTTGTGGCGCGGGCTGGATCTGTTCTGTCTGACTTTCCAGTTTCACAACATCGACCTGTCGCTCGGCAAGAAGATCCAGCTCATTCCGTTGAGTTGCGGGGACATCGATCCGGAGAGCAAGCCGGACGAGGCGGTCCTGCTTGCCGAATTTCCGCCGCAACACATCATGGAGAGGACGTTCCTCCGCCAGGACCGGCCACCGCCGGATGCCGGCGAGGAGATTTCTCCGGCGCAGTTGAGAAAATTACAACGGCTCGAGGCCGGCGGCATTAAGCCGTACGATCCCAAATGCAATTTGAGCGGCACGAGCGAGCCGAACCCGGATACCGACTCCCAGTGTCTGCGCAAAAAGATCCAGGGCGAAAAGATAGCTGCCGAAAGCCGCGACTTTCTTGGAGACCCGCCACCGACCAATCCGCCTGATCCGAAGGATATCTTTTTCCCCTTCGCATCGTTTGCGAAGGCGTGGGACGCGCAGTACGGAGATACACTGGGGCTCTGGATCGGTCCTGCCGGGCTTTTCAGTGTCACGGCGAGGCGAACCGCGCGCCTTTACGTCGAAGAGCTACGATCGAAGCGACTCAACGACCTTATCGCAAAGACAGACCCTCAGAAGTTCGAAAAAAAGGATTTCGAGGACGCCGCCGAAATTCTTGTACGGCCCGACTTCCCGATGAACCGCGCGGAAGTGTCCGATTGGATCAAGAAGGACTGGAAGAGCCCACCTGGTCCAGTCCCCCCAGTTCCCAGAGACCACCTCAAAGCGTTATGGCAGGAAGCCACGACGCGCTCCGATGATTTCAGGGTCTTTCAGAAGTTTGATCCCAATCAGGACAAGGCGGCGTCGCACAATTGGCTGTTGTTCCCGGACTGGCCTTTCACGGACAAAGAACTCAAATCTATTTACCAAAAAGCTGGCTTTACGCTGTCAGAAGCCCCCGACACGCAGCGTGAAAAGAAGATGCAGGAAGCGTTGATCGGACGCCTCGCCGAGTTCAAAACCGCACAATCCGATACGCTCCGCGACGGCCAAACGATCGACAAAGTCCCCGAAGGTTTTCGCCGGCCGGTCGAGGCCTGGATTTCGGCGCCCTCGCGTCTCGCTTTCGTCATGAATAACGGTCCGATCGGATTGACCGTCACTGAGCTGACTGCGTGGGAGAGCTTCGAACTCCGGGTCGTGCAGCGCGCCCGCCGATTGTATAGCAAACCAAAAGAATTGATCGAAGAATCAAGTCCCGCAAAGATCCTCGCAGACCAAGGTATCAAGACCTGGGACAAGACTGGTGCCGAACGCGTTAGCGAAATTGTTGGCACAATGCAGAAGCCGGGTGATTTCGATACCGCGCTGGAGATTCCAACAGGCTTGATCCTGTCTCCCGCGCAGGACGCACTCTGGATAACCCCAAAAAAGCTGCCACCCCGCATGGGCGGTTCAGCTACTCCACCAACGCCCGTCTGGCAGGCGCTCCTTCTCGAACGGCAAAAGAAATCATCGCTTCGCGCAGTCTGGTCACAGCATTTCGACGCGTTCGCGCGGGATACGTTTTCGAACGCCCCGAAAGATGGCGATTTGGAACTGCTGGAGAAATGGAAGGCGCCGAACGGCACGCACTATCGCACGGCGATGAGTCCGCAAGATCAGGCGGAACTGGTCGCGTTGACGTCAATGTACGGGCTGCCGGTCATCGCATCGAAGGACAAGGAAGTCAGCAGCCAGACCGAGCCGCCGAGCGAGGACGGCAAGAAGTATATCACTGACGCTGATCCCGACCCGAAGTCTCCTTACGCGATCTACATGCCGGTCCCATTGCAGGTGCGGCGGCTGGCGCTCGGCGCCACCGGCGCGATGCTGGACCTCGACACCACTTTTCCGCTGGTGACGTCAGCCAGGACCAAAAACAAGAGCGACCCGGGCTACTTCAAGAGCTTCAGCCTGCAACGCTGGCGTTCGCTGATCAGCGACGGATCCGACGTGATCACGACCGTGGTGCGCCGCGGCTACCTCTTCCCGCTGGGCCACAAGGCCTCGCTGATCAAGGTCACCGAACCCCGGCTGCGGCCCATCGATCCCGACAAACCCTCTCTCGGATACTCCGTCGAACAGGCAACGCGTATCTATATCGAGGTGACGCGGGCGTCCCATCAATACCCGGCCGTGGCTCAATCGTTCGAAGCCCGCGATTTCCAGCCCCGCGACATCACCTTGCTGACCTTGCGCACCCCGGACCTGGTCGATTCGTCCGACGACAAGCCATTGAACGATCCAATGCCTTTGGCCGGGACGCCAGAAGATACAGCCGAAAATCGCCTGAAAAAATTAAACGAGATCGTCGAAATGCCTGCCAAGGCAGCGCCGCACGGGCGTATCCGGGGGTGGGTCGACCGCAGGGACCCGCAGGAAAATCCCAGTCCCGGTCCACTGGTCGGCCAGCTTGCGGGCATTGTTTTCTGGCCGCGCACCGAGGTCGGGACGAGGGGCACCGTCAGATTCCGCATGCGCATCGACGGGCAACCCACGCCGGTTTCGATGCCGTTGATCTTCGCAGACCATCGCGCCGCCAGCGATCCGGCGACGATGAAGGCACTTGCGAAATACTACAGGGGAGAAGAGGTCGCCTATCAGGAAAAAAAGAAGAAGGAGCAGCAGCAAAAGCCGGAATCGAACGGGCAGCAAAAGCCCGACGATCCCGAGAAGAACAAGACCTGGGACTCGGACAAGCCCAAAGAATGGAACAAGGTCCAGCACAATGGCGCCTTGCGCACTTATGCTGATGAGCAGAACAAGGGACAATGTACCTTCGTCACCGACTGGCAATTGCTGGAGGCGGTGAAGGGCGACAGCGAATTCGCTTTCAACTCCGAGTTGGTCGCTGCTGAACAACCCCCCTTCTATCCCCGCATGGCCGGCGCGCAGGTGCGGCCGCAGCAGATCCAGGGCCTGACGGGATCGACAGCGCCGGTCCTGCAGGTCGCCTATGAGAGGAACTACGTCACCAACGGGTTCAATCCGCCGGAGTCGTGCGGGATAGCCGACCCCGAAACCTTCCTGCGGGTGACCAACGACCCGCCACCGAAGCTGGATATGGGCGCCCACGGCGATCAGGGCGGAGCCGTCGCTCGCCCGGCCAAGTTCATCTGCGGGTTGAACCGACGCTTCGGGATCGCCGGGCCGCCGCTCCCCGATTTCAAGGACTGCAGCATAGTTCCGGACAAGAAGACCGTCCAAGCGGTTGAGCCCGTACAACCACAAGCTCCGGGAGCTCCCGCGGCATCGGCTGCGGCGACAGCGCAGTTTGTTTCGGCACAGGTACTGCCTCCGCCGGCGTCCACGTGTTCTCCAATTGCGGCACCCCGGAAGTACGACAACAAGGAGCTGGCGATCGGACACTTCGGCGACGACGCCAAGCTGTTCGGGCTGATCAGGCTGAGCGACTTCATCGCCGCCATCACCGGTGAACTTGGCGCGCACATTCCACAGCTCGAGGAAATCACCAGCTTTACCGGCGAGGCGCTGGCGAACCTTGCGGCACAGCTTAAGCAGCCGATCGATGCACTGATCGCCCAGCTCAAGGAAAACGCTGGCGACGTCCTGTTCCCGGACTTTAGTTGCGCATTGCAGAATTTCCAACTGGGTCTGCAAAGCCTTGCCAGCATCGATAAAAGCGATATGGCGGCGCAAATCAATGCAGCAACTCCGATCTGGGCTTCGGGACAACGCGTCGTCCGTGAGCTCGAAACCATTGCGCGAACGCCGATCAGCCAGTTCGCGGACCGGCTTCGCTACTACCTCATCTCGTCGCAAGCGGACATCGCCAAACGCTTCCTGGAATTTGCGCCATGGAACGAGATCCAGAAGCAGCTCGCGGAACTCGTCGCAAAGGCAGCAGCAAATCTTCCGGGAGCGCTCGTTACGATTCTGGATGCAAGAGCGACTGCAAGTGACCTTCAAAAACTTTCCGACAACCTCAAAACCGCCGTTGCAGATCCTGCCGTCTGGAGGAGTCCAAAACCGCTCGACGAAATCGCGCGCCGCGTAAGCCCGCTACCGAACGGAATTATCGGGCTTCGCGAGGGCCCTCTTTACGAACTCGCCGAGAGCCTGACTACCCTGGCGCAGCAGAACCTCGGCAACGCCTTCGACGCGGCAAGGCTTTCGGAAGCTCTGAAGTGGGCCGCCGGCGCAATCGATAAAGCTTATGCTGTTCAGAAACAGATAAACGACCTGATCGGCTTGACTAACGCCGCGTGCGACCAAGGGATCGAGAGTCTACGCAAGCTGCCAACGGCGTTTGTAGATACTTCGGTACCCAATGCCAGCGTCAAGATCAGACGGCTGATCGTCGCCATCAACGACATAAAGGGCAGGTTACCCGCGAATCCAGGAGACCTCGCTGGAGTCGTCCAGCAGATGAAGGACTACCTCGATGAATGGGTCGCGCTCCTCCAGGCAGGCGCGGGTAGGCTCGATTCGGCCATCGCAAAAACTACGACCTTGGCCAGACGTGCGACTGGCAGCTTGCCTACCAATCTCTTGCCTCTTATGTGCAGGCGCTTCGATATCGCGTCCATTCAAATGCTGGCGGCACTGAACAAGGAACGTCAGGATCTCCTGAACATCTGGCTCGACTTCGCTGCCTTCCTTCCAACACTCCATTCTCCCCCCGTACTCCCGCCCAGGGCACCTGCTCTCCTGCCGATCTGGCAGGACGTCCAGACCCAGATGATCCAGTTCTTGCGATCGGCAATGACGGATACGGAGGCGGCCGCGCTTCGAGACGTGACCACCGCCGGAGCGGCACCATGGAAAGACGCAACCGACGAAATCGACAAACTGATCGCCGCGCTCCCGTTCCCCGAGATGAAGGCAATACTTAACGGCGCTTTGCAGGCACGGAGTAAAGCTGCCGATACGCTGGGTACCGTTCAGAAAGAGCTCGATCGCCAGCTTACCGTTATCGCATCCGGTCAATCCCCCGATCTAGCAGCGATCCAAAAACTCGCCAAGGAGGGCGTTGCCATCACTGTCGGTGGCGTTGTCACCACCGTCAAGGATGCCGCTGCGGAGGTCGTGTCCAAGGCAGAAGCCGATCTGCTGGATAAATTGGCGCGTCCGGCCATGGCCTACCTGCTCACAAAGTTCAAACCGAATCTGGATGAAGCCGCTGAGAACGTCCTGAAGCAAATTAGCACCGTCTATGACGCCATTCTCAGCCAGCGTAACCAAGCCTACAGGAATGTCCGCGAACGGCTTGGATCGGAGCAAAACCCGTCGACCGGAGTATTCAAGCTCATCGCGAAGCTGTTCGGCCCCCCGACCAGTGTCGAGGACGCCTGCACGGAGAGTTGGGATAAATTTCTTCTTTTGGTCCCGAACAACGCCGGCGGCGCTTGCCCCGACGAAACTAACGATGCGCTGAAGACCGAAGCCGATGATATCCGTGACAATAAGAGGACCGCAGATGATCTGAAGTATGTCCTGGACCTCTGGCAGGAAGGCAAGTCCGCACCACAGCGAATTCTGAAGCATATCGAGTACTTCGCGCGTGTCGGCGTTCGGTCCAGTATCACCAAGGTGCTCGACGTCGAAGATCTGCGCCAGAAGATCGCCGCTGCGCTGGCCGATGCATTGCCGACGACCAAAACGCTGAAAAGCAGCCTGTCCTTGCCGCTCAAGGAGACCTCGGTCGGCATCGGAACGTTTCGTCCGACCGGTTCCGAGCCTAAGCTCACGCTCAACGGCAAGGCAACGATCAACCTGCTGGACCCGACCTCCCCCACAACGGAAGTCGGCGGTCACGTCACGCAGTTCGAACTCGATATCCTCTCGATCATGACTTTCTCGTTCAGGCAGGGAGTCACCTACGCCAAGGGACCGAACGACGGTCAAGCCAAGATCACCGCCCCGCTGGGCGCCGAGGACATCAAGTTCGGCGACAAGCTGAGTTTCCTCGCCGATCTTTCCAAGTCTCTCACCTTCGGCGGAGACGGCGACGGCAACGGCCCCTACACGATCGTGCATATCAACAACCCGTCGATCGAGGCCGGCTACCGGATCGCGATTCCGGTCATCACGCTCGGCGCAACCTTTACCAACATCAATTTCGCGGGAGCCATCGTGCTCCCGTTTACGAGCGGCAGCGCCCGCGTTCGCGCCGCTCTCGGCTCGCTCGATAATCCGTTCATGATCTCGGTCGGGATTTACGGCGGCTCGGGCTTCATGGCGATCGAGGCAAGCCCGCAGGGCATCGAGGCGTTCGAGGCCAGCTTCCAGTTCGGTGGCATCGCGTCGATCGGCTACGGACCGCTGCAAGGCACGGCTTATGTCACGACCGGCGCCTATGTCCGAAAGGACGAGTTGGGCTGCACCTTCGCAGCGCTTTTCTCCGCCGGCTTTACCGCGCACATCGCATGCTTTGGAATCAGCGCGGCCTTCACCTTGCGGTTATACAAGCGCGCCGGCGACAGTTCGGTTTCCGGCGAAGCCGCGCTGACCTTCACGTTCTCCATCGGGCGTTACATCAAGATCAGTTACACCATTCGCGTGGCGCGCTCGATGCAGGCCGGCTTCGGCGGCGGCGGCAAAGAGGCCGCTTTCCTGCAGGGATCCGGCGTGCAGGTCGCGGCCCTCGGCAACTTCACGCCCAGTTGCTTCCCTGAGCCGCAAGCCGCCATCCTGGTGACGACCAGTCTGAGCCCGGAAGAAACCTGGTCCGCCTTCGAAGCCCAGTTCGATCCTGCTTTCCTCCCAGAAGCCGTCAAATGACACATATCGTTCCACCGAAGCCCGGTCACTATCCCACGCCGCCATCCGATGAGGGCGATGTTGGAAAAGACGAAGGCCCCATCAAGGAATACGTATCGCTGTCGAGCCGCGTCGTCGCGGACGGGTTCGACGGTGAACAAGCACGCTTCTGCATGCTGCTGCGTCCCTGGGTTGGCGCCGGCGCCAAACCAGTCGATATCAGCGCGTGGCCATCGGAGGTTCTGTCCAAAAAAGATCTTACCGGCGAATCAATCCCTTTGCGCATGATTCCGCTTCCGTCGAATCTGCCGACGGTGAAGGAGGAGGCCGAAAAAGAGATCCGCACGCTGGCAAACCAGGAGGCCAAGCTCGCTCACTTGCAAGCGGAAGCCAAGCCCGCCCATGCCGTCGACGTAGACCAAGCACGCATCGATCGGCTTTGGCGGCGCATGATGAACCCGGACGGAGCGGGCTCTGAATTCTGGAAATTGCTGACTACGACCCTCGCTTGTCCACCACCTGAGAACAAATGCAGCGCCTATCTACCGACACCGCATGGGCCGGCCTCTCTCATGTTTACCCTGCAAAGGGGGCGCGCCTTATTGGAAGCAATCGCGAGCCCGGATTCGCCGCTGGCGATGCGGGTCAATTCTGCCGCCCAGCTCAGTCTTGCGAGGCCGTGGTATCAGGAAGAGCGGCCGACGCGGCTTGCCAGTGCATCGCCCGATTTCGCTATCCCCACCCCGGACCTGGCTTCTCCGGAACATGAGGAATTCTGGCTGGCGCCCTACCGGAAGCGAACAGCTGCCTTGCTGGCCGGAGAAACTCCGCAGCCGATCTGGCCCGACGCGCGCACAATGGCCAGAACGATACTCGCCGGCGATCTCCCGGCGGCAGGCACGATGGAATGTGTACACGCCGCGCATCACCTCACCACGCCCGACGGCCACGCCGCGGTCTATTGCGCATCGCCTGATGATAATCTGGCGACGGCTCAGCGCCGACTGGGTGCCCTGCTCAGCCTGCCCACGCTCCAACGCCTGTTCGGCTTCGCCTTCGACCTGAAAGTCAAGAAGAGGGATATGATCGACGCGTTGTCGAAGCTAAGCGGCAGCGATGCGACGCCCTTCGTGGCCCTGGCTCCCGTCGACGCCGATGGGAGCTGGACGCTGGCGCGTTTCGAACCGAACCGCTCGATCTTCTGTCCAGCGTCATGGGAAGAAGTTTGCGGAGATATGGGCAAGGCGCCCATTACTCACGGCCTGCGGAACCTCGCCCGGCGCGACGACGACAACAATCCCGTCTACGACATCATCACGATCGATCCTGCTCTCGCCAGTGAGAGCAGCATCAACAATATGGCTGCCCAGAAAGCCAGCAAAGAGAAAGGTTCGGCGCTGGCACCGGTCGAGCGCAGTCAGCCAGTCCTGCACAACGGCGGGCTGCGGGTCATCGAAGCCAAGGACGGGGCAGCGGATGAAAAACCAACAAAATGCCCGTCGCACGACATCATCGAAGACGCCAATGCCCTGAAGATCGGCGATCGCCTGATGGTCGGCATCGAGGTCAGGGAAGGCGAGGTGTTGTGGCGGAGCCCCGACTATCGCGTCATTGAGTTCTGCGACCCCACGCCCGGAAAAGGGATCGACCCGAAGTGGGTTGAAGCGGAACTTTCGCGCCGTCACCTGAAGGCAGATGGAATCCGCCGGGTCCAGCTCGACGGCGCGATGGCGATGTCCGCCAGACAGCAAGTCGTCGACCCCATGGCTTCCGAGGCCCGCAAACCTCCCGACGATCCGGTCGCGAAGGCGGCGATCAAGATCATCGAGGATAGTACCGTCGCATTGTGGGGAAGCGATCCTGCCGGCGTGGCACCGCCGGAATTCGATCAGAAGACACGCAAGGCGATTACGAAAAAGACCATGCCCGTGATCGAGGAACTCGACATCACGAGACACTTCCGTTCGCCCAGCCATCGTCAGAAGCACGACATGTCTGTGCTGAGCCCGACACTGCGCTTCGGCTGGTCCTACTACACCGCATTGGCGCCGGTGTTCGAAGGTGGCGGAAGCTTGACGCCCGATGACGTCGCCAGAATAAGCAAGCGCGTACCCGCGGTATCCTTGCCACCGATCAAGGGATCTTCCGGCAAGCTGAAGGGGCGTCGCTTCCTGCGCCACGAACGCATCAATGCACCGATGGCGGTATTGCTCGAAACCGACGTGCCAACTCTGACGAAATTAGTCCCGCCCCAACTCAGCCCCGACATGTACGTCCGCACGACAAGGGAGAAGGGCCGTCTGGTCGCGTCGACACGCAGGCTCATTGTGCCGCCACCCATTCCACTCCAATTTGCCATGCTTCACGACGTGTTGCGGAACACCGGAAACAACGTCACCGTCCCCAAACAGGGGTTGAGCGGCCTGTCGCTGATGGGCGCACAGGACAAGACTGACGACCAGAAGCCCAACCGCGCACATATCGGCGAAATCTCATCGAAAAGCCGATACGTCTACTATCCGGATCCCGCCGCCAGCGTCATGGTATTCGGCCTCAAACTCCCGGCCGAGGCCGGGCTTGAAAGCGCACCGTTCATCGAGGATCCGGTGGCCATACCGGTCGGCGCGCGCACTTGGCCGGACAAATCCGTCGGCGAGCTTTCCCCATGGCCGAATGTCGTGCCGATTCATCTCGAAGTGAAAGCGGTGCCGGCCTATCCGGACGACCATGCCGCGCGCAAGCCGCGGATCGATTCGAAGGGGCCACGATGGTTGGCGCCAGACGGAAAGCTCTCCGAAAAGGCCAAAGGCAATGCCGTCAAGGTCCATCTCGTCGAAATCAGCCTCGCACCGGGCGAAGTCCTGGCCCTGCAGGCGTGGTGCGCGCCGACCGTCGCGCAGCTGACCGAATGGTTCGACGCGATCGAGTCCGCCGGACTTCTATTGATTGCCGAGACCACGCGGAAGACTGACCCGCACGCGGCTTGCATCGGTATCCTCAAGAAACAACTGAACAAGGATTTGCCGGCCGACCTGAAGCACAATGAAGAAGAGGCGACAAAGGCCTGCCTCGGCGCCGGCGGACTGACGACGCCACCTCGAAAGACGGTGCAGACGATTGCCGGCCTCGTCTATCGCGAACTGCTGCTGAAACCAAATGCGGTTTTGGCGAGCCCGCTCACGATGCGGCTGACGCACGCCGTCGACGACTGCCTTTTGAGCAAGCCGGAACTGGGTGCAGACATCGCGATCACGCGGCGCATATTCGCTACCGCTGATGCCGCCGATGCCGCCAAGACCACTGACCCGGCCCAATCGAAGCCGACCACTAGCGTCGCGGCGCAGACGCCCGCGGATTTCCTCAACAACACGCCCATTTCGGAATGGGGATTGAGCAGCACTCAGGAAGGCGCAACGAGTACGCTGATCGGCGGCCACATCTGTTTCGATCCGGCCAGCACCGGCGGGCTCTTGATTGAAGCGCTCTCCGCAGCTCCCTTCGACGACAGCCTCGACAACCCCGCGATGGGACTCACGAGGGAGCAGCGGCTTCGCGGCGACTTCGTACCGATTGAGACGAAGGATCCGAAGAAGAAGGAAGCGGAGAATGCGAAGCCGTTTGGCTTTTTCGTCAATTCCGGCGGCGCGGTCACATTTACGGAAAAGCAGGTCCCGCTGCTGAGACTCGATGGCCTGCCGCTGCCGCAAGACGGCCGATCCGGCCCTCGTCATTACTCCCTGCAGGAGCTCATGGCGGGTGCCTGGGGCGACGCACACCCATTTGGCCTGGCGCTGCGCGCCGCTCTGCCCGCTGCACTTCATTGCAGCGGTGCAAGGCGGCTGAAGCTCAAGGTTACCCCGATCAATCGGCACTCCGGCCTGCTGCTCTCCGATCACGATCATCCGGCTCCCGAAAGTGTCGCCCGGGAAATCTGGCTTCCGGCGACGACGAGGCCGGCGCCGCCTGTCATCGATCATGTCAGCGTTGCCTTGTCGCACAAGCCGATCAAAATGCTCACCAATACGGATGGATCCTTCACGGTCGGCGTCGAGCAATCGTGCGTCTTTACCATCTGGCACGCACGCCCGTTCTTCAGCTCGGGCGACGGAGAAAAGATCGCTCTCGTCCTGTGGCCCCCCGGGCTCTTCGCGCGCGGAATGACGCTCGACGAGAAAGGACAGGAGATACTTCCCAAGAAGGCAGACGAAGCACCCGCATTCTACGACGAGGATTTAGGCCCCGGGGGCCCCTACGTGACCCGATGGGGTGCGGATCCCCTCGCCGGCGATGATGTACCTCAAAGCAAATTTCCGACTGGACCTTTGATTGATCCGTCTCGGCTATCGTCGGCGGGCGAGCGCATCCCGCGCGCGTTCATGCCGGTGCCGATATCGAACCAGACCTGGGCGGCCAGCGATCAAACAGACGCCAAGCAGCAGGATCAGGCCGGCAGTCCCAAGAACGCGACGGCAGAGCAAACGCCCGTCGCATTCATGGCGGTAGCGCTCCAGGCCTTCGGGCCGCGCTTCGATCCGATCCGGGAGCTCTGGTATTTCCACGTGACGTTGAAGACCGACCCGCTGGCATTCCCGCGCGTTCGATTGGGACTCGTGCGCTATCAACCGCATGCGCGCGAAGACGACGTACCCTTTGACGGATCGGAGCCGGTCCGCCTCCGCGTCTCGACCCCGGTAAAGCAATGGGTCAAGCCGCTGCCCGGCCGCAAGGCTACGGTGACATATCACCCGATTGATAAGGGCCGCTTCGAACTCACTGTTGTCGTTGACGGGCCCTCCACCGATCCGACTGCAGAGAACAGAGTCCGGCCCCGTATGGTGGTGGAAGTCATTCGACACAGAATGCTCGAAGGTATCCCGCAAGAGGAGATTGTCAGGGATATCGACGGAAACCCGGCGGTTTGTGACGACTGGTCGTCGGACCAGACTGCGACCAACGGAACAGCCCAGCCCAAAGGCATCTTCTTCGCGTCTGACGGCGGCAGCTATCATTGGAACGCGCTGTTTACGCTAGACGGTCCTCCGGACCATGACGGCTGGTCGCACGCGGTAGTCGTGCGGGAGACCCGTGAGTTGGACCTTGCGCAGCCTACCGCAGACACCCGCAAAGCTGATACCGGCCCGGTCTTTCTTGCCCGAATTCCAGTGAAGCGGAGTCCGCCCTGAGGCGGAGATGGCATTCAAACCGTATGGTCTCTTCGCGCGGCAGGAAACTTTCGCATATCGATAGGTGCGTCGGTGCAAGTCACGAGCGCAATCTCGCGCGCAATCGCAGTTCGGCGCACAAAATCGTGCAAATGGCGGAGAGTGTCAGTCAATCCCTGTTGAAAGGTAAAGCATTTTCGACCTTCCTAGACCAAAACCCACTATTTGAGCTACGGCCGAACACTAGCGTTTCGCCTCGGATCTTTTCATGGAGTCCATCGTGGCTCATCGAAATACTGGCCAACCCTTCAATTTCCCTTCGGCGGGGGGCAGCAGGGTTGGTTGGCGTTGCCCTCCGAAGGCACGTGTCAAGCCGGCTGGTGCGCAAAGTGACGAAGAAAGAGTATTGGACTACAAAGGTTTGCGACGGCGCGCGTAGGGACTAAATTCCTGCACACAAACCGCGTAAGCACTACGTAAGCAGTAAGCACCCGTAGCTCAGCTGGATAGAGCGTCGCCCTCCGAAGGCGAAGGCCACACGTTCGAATCGTGTCGGGTGCGCCACTTCCGAACAAAACTGGCACTCCGGCCGGAACCGCGCCGCCGCCCGTGAAAAGGCGCTCAAGCACGGTCCGCCTGCCGATGATCCGGATTTCCTCGTCATCGACCTCGACATGGTCAACCACGGCCCGTCATGTAGGCTCGCCGGAATGGCGTCTCACCCGTCAGGACGTTCGTTCGCATGTCCTCGACGAATTTGGCGATCTTCTCCTGAGTGATCCGCGCCTCGGGGTGGGTTTCAGCGAGGGCGCGGTCGAACGCAACCTGCGCAATGCCGCGCTCATTCTTCATGGCGGCGACGCGTTCCTTGAGGTCTCGTCGGAGGGATCGACGATTCCGCCTTCTATCGCAGCGTTGAGCCTGCCGAGGCGCTCTTCGGCGTCGGCTAGTTTCGGCGCGCAGCGCCGTGAGTCGCGAGGCGTGACCTCGTCCTTGGGGGGCCTGCCGACAGGTGCATCGGCTAGAACGCCCACGCCGTTAGGATGATTGTGGCCTGAGGTTTTGACCGTCCGCTCGATCAGGAAGGAGTAGAACTTGCTCATTGTCTTACACACTGGGTGCAAATTATTCTGCGCGGTGAAACGGGACCGCCACCGACGTAATGAGAAACTGGCTTTGAGGCAGAAGCTCGACGATCTTTACGTCGCTCGTAATGCGCCGTTCACGAAGCCCAGCCGTAACCGACGTCCAGCTGACGGCACTGAAGGAAATCGTCAGGTCCCGTTGAAGGCGCTGATCGACTCGCCATAGTTGCACTCGCCCGCCGGGCGTTCTTCTCGCGGCTGGCTTATGCCGCGAAGTTGACGATGGTGTTGGCTCGAAAGCGAGGGCTCGTCGATACCCGCTTAGATCGGGGCCATGCTTCAGCAATCAAAACCCTTCATTTCCTGCGAATCATCGCCGCCAGATCCGTTTCCTGCGGTCTTTTCTGCATAACTTGCCCGTCCCGTTACTCTTCTCTTGACCGATGCCTAAAGGCATGCACGCATTCGTTGCATTAGAATAATGGGTTAGAAGGGGCCGGCAGACGTGTGACTACGAAGCAGCAAGCTTTTACCGCCGCGAGTTCAGCAGCCGGATATTACTATCAGGCTCGTCTCGCGCTGTTTGAAAGTTTGCGTCTCGCCTACGGCGATGAGAACGTCGATGTTGCCATCGAGCGCTTCGATGACGTTTCGTTCGAGAAAAATGGGCAGCCGCTGGAGCTGCTCCAGACCAAACATCACATTAATAAGGTCGGCGATCTTACGGACATCAGCGTTGACCTTTGGAAAACTCTGAGAGTTTGGTCCGAAGCGTCAAAAGCTACTCCGTCTATGCCCGGACGCACCCGCCTTGTCCTGATAACGACCGGTCAGGCACCTCCTTCGTCAGCGGCTTCCTACCTTCGCCCAAACGGCGAGCGCGACGTCGATAAAGCTGAGGCGTTGCTCATTGCCGCCGCGCAAAAGTCAGCGAATCAAACGTTGAAGGAAGCGTTCGTTGCGTTCCAGAAACTTGCTCCCGAGATGCGCACGCTGCTGCTCAGTTCCATAGAAATTCTGGACCACGCTCCTGTCCTCACCGAACTGGAGGCTGCTATTGAGGATCGTCTGAAGCTAATTGCACCACGGGGCAAAACGGCGATAGCGAGGGAACTGCTTGAGGGCTGGTGGTGGCCGCGTATCTGCAAGGCCCTGCAGGAAGGCGGTGGTGTGATTTCGATTCTTGAGCTTGAAGCGAAGCTAGATGATATCCGCGAAGCAATGAAACGTGACGCACTACCAGCCGACATGGAGCATTTCGACCCGCCTGATTCCGAACTTGAGGCACTCAACGAAATGCTTTTTGTCCGACAGCTTCGTACGGTTGGTGTCGGAAACAACCGGATACAGTACGCAAAACGGGATTATTACCGCGCCTTCACGCAGCGGTCCCAATGGACGCGCCAGAACCTGCTTTTCGATGGTGAAGTGGTTCGTTTCGAAAAAACCTTGGTCGAAGAGTGGCAGCCGCGCTTTGCCGTCATGTGCGACAATCTAAATGGAGCAGCATCAGAAGACGCAACGGTCCGCCAAGCCGGTCAAGAATTGTACCACTGGGTTGAGGCGGATGCCCGATTCCCTTTCCGGACAATATCCGCGAAGTTCCTCAACGTCGGCTCATATCATATCCTGGCTAATGATCTTCGGCTCGGATGGCATCGCGACTACACGACCCTCTTAACGAAAAAAGACGAGGGGCCTGATGTCAAATAAGACGAGTTGGGATTTAAGGTGGTCAGACCGGCCCTCCGAGGAAGCGCGGAACTTGAATCCGGCATTTTGCGGCGAGCTAATTTCCCGCGCCGTTTCAGAGTATTTCAGAACCCGCCAACAGTCTTTTAGTTTTGCGCTTTCATTTGCTGTCTTGCCTATTGCGCTTCACAAGCAGACGAGAGAGCAGCTTCCCGGCAATGCTTCGGCGGCATTTGCGGGCTGGGTAGCTGATCATAGTTCAACTATGGCAGAATTCCCAGATCGCGTTCTACGCCTTGTACCGGTAACGCGCGAGGCGCTCCTCTTTCTCGTCCAGCATAAGGTAATCCGCCTTGATGCCAGCGGCCTGTCTCCGGGCGCAAGGCCTATCGGCCGTGCTGCGCGGCCGTCACAGGTTACCGACGATGTAGCGGAAGCGCGAAGTGCCGCCGCCCTGCTAGGCAGGTGGTTCGCCAGCGAGGCGAATGCTACGTCCATCATGAAAGGTCTTGGAGTATCGCCATGAGTCTTCAATTGCGGTCAATTTCAATCTATTCGCACGAAGGCGAACGGCGCGACGTCGAATTCCGTTTGGGAAGTCTGAACATCGTCACCGGTGCTTCGAAAACTGGCAAATCGGCTCTCTTGGATATTGTCGATTATTGCTGGGGACGTGCAGAGTGCACCGTTGCCGAAGGTGAAATTCGCAAGAGCGTTTCCTGGTTCCTGCTTCACCTCGATAATAGTGGCGAAGGCATACTCCTAGCGCGCCGCAATCCCGGTCCGGCAGGACGAGCCAGCGATGATATATTCTTTGCCCGCGGTGTGGAGGAACTGCCAGCCGCCGTGGCTGGCTTTCGCAAGAATATCACCTTGGACGGACTCAAAACGCAGTTGTCAGCGATCCTGGGAATTTCTGAGAACCTGCATGTGCCGGAGCAAGGTTCAACCAGGTCGCCGTTAGAAGCGTCGTCACGCCACGCAATTATGTTCTGCCTGCAAGGCCAGGACGAAATCGCGAACCGGCGGTTGCTTTTTCATAGGCAGGGTGAGCAGTTCATGCCTGCGGCCATCAAAGACTCCCTGCCATATTTCCTTGGAGCAATCGACGAGAACCACTTTCTCGCGCTGAAGCGGTTTAACGAGGCCCGGTCGCGACTCCGCAAGCTTGAGCGCGAATATGCTGATGCGAGCGCCATCACGCGAGAAGTGTCGACCAGCGCACAGGCGCTTCTGCAGGAAGCTCGCCGCGTGCGGCTGGTGCCGCCCAATGCAGTGGCTTTGGACGTAGACAGTGTAATGGAGCTGCTACGGCAAGCTTCTGCTCCTCGCCCGATCGACATGACATCCACCGATGACCCGGAGGCCGACCTCGGAGAGCTTGAAGATCGACGGAAACGGCTCAGAAGCGGCCTGCAGGAAATCCGGGAAGAAATCGCAGAAGTAGAAAAACTTAATCGCGACGCATCGGACTTTGAGACAGAAGCCAAGGAACAGGAAGCTAGGCTCGCGTCAATCGGCCTCATCAAAGAGCCAGATGATCACGCGGATATTTGCCCGCTCTGCGAAAGTCATCTAACTGTACCAGTTCCATCCGTTCTTGAAATAAGACAGTCGCTTTTCGGAATCGAGGCTCAACTTGCCTCGGTACGTCGCGACTCTCCGCGCCTTCAGAACCGTCTTGCGTCGCTTGAAGCTCGGCGCACAGAGATCGAAGAGCAACTCAGGGCGGTCCAGCGGGACCTCGCCACGCGCATTCAGGACAATGAACGGCTTCGAATTCAACAGGAGGATTTTACAGAGCAGGCCCGTGTTTCTGGCCGCGTCGCTTACTACCTGGAAAATGTTAAAGCCATAGCGGGTGACAGCCGCCTTCCGCAGGCGATAGAACGGCTCCGCGCCGAGATTGCGGAGTTGGAGCAGGCGCTCGACGATGATTTCTTGCAAGGCAGGCTCGATACAGCCCTCAGTCTCGTCAACAGGGACCTCACTACCTATGCCCGCCAGCTTGGTCTTGAGCATGGCGACAATCCACTTAGGCTCGACTTAAAGAACCTTACTGTAGTTGCCGACACGGTCGATGGTCCGCTTTCGCTCAGTCAGATGGGGAGCGGTGAAAACTGGGTTGGCTACCATGTCGCGGCGCACCTTAGCCTTCACAAATTGTTCCTTCTCCGAAAACGTCCCGTGCCGGCATTCCTGATGCTCGACCAGCCATCCCAAGCCCACTACCCGCCCGAGCGGGATCAGAATGGGAAGATCGACGGGCTAGCCGATGAAGATCAGGCAGCAGTTCATCGCCTATTTGAGCTTCTCTGGAATTATTCAACAGACGGTAGTTCACGGACACAAATCATCGTTTCCGACCACGTCGAGTTGCTTGACTCCTGGTTCCACGATTCGATTGTCCAGCGTTGGAGGGACGGCATCACATTTGTCCCACAGACATGGCTCAAATAGTGCCGATGCCAAGCGTCCGATTGAGAACGACCGCAGCCCGGAAGCTTAGCGCGGCCTGATTTCAGGCCGCGCCAGAGCGAAATCCTCTTCGCGGAATACCGGCCTTTCTGAAGAGAGCTTCGGCTCCTAGGTGGCTCAAACCTCAGCTCCCGGCGATCAAAAGATTGGGGGCAAGGACGCGCGTTGGTGGCGACGAAGTTCAAGCTGTCAGCGCGCTCCAGCGATCCGAAGCGAACTGAGCGAGCCGCAATAGCTCGCTCAGAGCCGAGTGCGCCTCGACTTCCGTGATGGTTGTTTGCTGACCGTGTGAGGCGTCGTCGCGCCAATAGTGAAGGATATGGAGCGCCGCCTCGAACTGGCGCTTTACGGAATCTGTTGCCTGCCCGGTCACGTACCCGGTCACGCGGGTGCGCCCAGGGGCAGCCTCATACATCTTTAGCATTTTCGCCTCGTCGCCGCTTTTGGCGATCGCCGCGGCGAGGAGTATGGATTCAGCCGCCGCACCGGCCATAGAACATGACGCCAGGTAATTCGCGGTCCGATAGGTACCGACTGCCTCTACCGCGCGTTGCCCGAACCCCGCGCCGAACAGCGGTACGAAACCAGCCAATACTTCCGACATCCGGCTCATATCAATGAAAGGACGTGCGGAACCCTTTCCCAGCCATCTGAAGCCAAACGCCGTGATGGACCAGAGGTCCCCGAAATCGTTGGCCATCTCTTGATTGCGTGGGGCGACACGTCCAGGACGGAGAACTCCAATGCGGGCAAGCTCCCACGCGGCATCGTAGAAGACCGTGAACTGTGTGTCGGTGAGATCAACCGTACCGACGTTGGGAGTTCTCGTTCGCCAAAAGGCCTCAACCACCTGCGGAAGATAAAGATGAGCATATCTCGTGGCCACCAAAGCGGGCCGCGAAATATTTACCGGAATTTTCGCGAGGTGCTGAATCAGAAACTCAAACGCCTCCTCTGCCTGAATTTCCATCGTCCCCCCATTCGCGAGCATTGCGGGCAAGAAATACGAGGCTGGCGCAGTGGCAGGACTTGAACCTGCGACCTCCCCGCCCATACAATCAGATTGCCACATCCATTGTATGCCGACAGCAGGGCGCTCTATCCAGCTGAGCTACACCGCGTAAACCTAAGCCGAAGAGCCCTGAGCGGCCTGACGCAATCTAGTGCGCGGGCGGGCCGCCTGACGGCGGCCTTCCCGCGCGGCTTCCTCTGCCTTACGGAAATCCGGCTCAAGAGCCCGCAGCTTCGCGACCAGACCCGAAAGGTCATAAAAGTTGCTGAGCTGGCCACGATGGCTCGCTCGCTTCTCGCGTTTGACAAAGTCTGCCTGTTCGAGTTCGGCAATGATCTGCTGCACGCGACGGGGCTTAAGGTTCAGCCGCTCGCCGAGGGTCTTTTTGGTGGGATAGGGCTTGCGCTCAAGATCCCACCAGTAATCGGCAAGGTGCATCAGAAGCGCGAGCTGGGTGGCGTTGAGGCCAAGGCGCTGCTGCCCGCGCAGCAGCAGCGAGGGCACAATGCAAAAGCCAAGGTCCATGACTTTCTTGCCCCACTTGCGCTCCGAGCTCCGCTGAGCTTTCGCGCTGTTCAGCGGGATTATCTGGGCTGTTGGCGGGTCCTGAGTCTGATCGGTCATCGGGTGTAATCCTCCTCGGTCAACCTGCGAGATACGCCCTGAATATCGAGGGTACAAGGTTCGCCCCCCGGCAAATTCCTGCTGGGCACTCCGGCAGAGAATTGCCGGGGCCCGGAGGCGTGGATGACCGCCGAAGAAGTACGCATCCCATTTAGCACCTAAACCATGCTAACTAACGAGTAGTACGGGCCCCCGGCAGTACATTGCCTGGGGCCCGCGTGTAGAAATTTGCGAATAGCGCGGTGCGTCCTTCGGACCGGGCTCTAGGCATAGGCCCCGAGCCTTCTTCGCGGTTACGATCCGCGCAAGATCAGAGCGACAGCCTGCGGCTGACTTACTTCAGCTCAAAAGGGCGTCAGGGAGGGCGCTGCCCTCCCTCCCTTGGTGCGCGTTCTACCGGGCCGGCAAGGCACAGCCTTACCCGGCAGATCGATGGCGTGAGGACGCGCGGGCTTAAAAAGAAACTCGCATCGTTCGATGGCAAACTTGGAAGCGTCGACGAGGCTAAGGCGGCGGTTGGCCGCCGCGAGGCCGCATTCAATGCGCGGGTGAAGCAGCGCGTGACAAAGCGCAAGTCCGAGCTGTCGGCGCAGTTAGCTACCCGCCAGGCGGCAAAAGCGGGATGCGCGCGCGCAGGAGATGGCGACCGAACATGCTGCGGAGCGCATGGCGCTGCATGCGGCGCATAAATCGGAAGCGGCGAAGCCATTCGCCCGAGCGGCGGGCGCGATTCATGCGCTGCTCGATCGGGTGCCTGGGCTTCGGTCCGTGATCGCGCCCCTGCGGCGCAACCCCAAGCTCAATCCTGTCGAACGCCACCGCATCGAGCGCGACGCGCTGGACCGCCGTCACGAGCGGGAGCGCTTCACGCTTGGCCGCCGGTATGCGGCGCTCGGGCGGCTGGACGTGTGGGAGATTCGGTCCCTTGAGAACACCGTGCGGCGGCAGGTGCAGGAGATGAAGACCGCTCGCGGGCAGAAGGCGGAAACGCTGCAGGACCGGATCGAGGTCAACAAGCTCGATATCACCTTGCCAGCGGATAGCTTGCATGGAGTGGACCTGAAGCAGGCGAAAGGCTGGAAGGGCCGGCAACAGAAACCCACCGGTCAAACGGCGCCGAAGCGGCCAAAGGGATATCGCTTTACGCGGGATAACCGATGATGATCGGCATCGTCGACATGGTCGGCGCCGGCATGTTCGGCATCAGCATGTTCGGCATCATCGGCGCCGACGTCGGCGGCGGCGGCGGTGCCGGTCCGGCAGTGGCCCTGAAAGGCCCCGCCTTTGAGCAGGGTCTCGATCAGTCGATGCATCCGCTACCGTCTCAATGGCAGTAATTTCGTTCAAAAGATGCCCCCATGCGATCCGGGCGGCAAATGCTCCTAAAAATGAGCCCCTAAGCCACCTTTGATTGTGTGAAGATTTTTCGCGAGATTATCGTTGTGTGAAGCTTTTTCGTAGAGTAAGATGGTTTTTCGGGATTCGGCCAATTTGTGAAGGAAATTCACAGCCAGACAAGGTTTTTCAGGGATTCACAACGTGGCACACGACTTTTCAGGGCCTGTGAATGTTTTTCACGAAAGGCGGCTGCCCGAGACGGCGACCCCCGCGGGACATGCAGCGCTTATCCACGCCTACGACCTCCCGGTTCCGGTTCCCAGAAACCTTTCTGCCATCGGTACGCGCCACCGCATTATCGAGGGTGACGGCTGGCGCATCTACACGCCGCGCCACGCACCCGAAGCCACTCTCGAAGGACACCTTACCTTCGCCCTGAAATACGAAGGATTGGACCTTGCCGTATTGAAGCGGCTGTTCATGGCCGTGAAAGCAAGCGAAATCGCGGACCTCGTACGCCTTAAGCCAACCGGCGTTTACACCCGCCGCATCTGGTTCCTCTACGAATGGCTCCTCGGTAAAAAACTCAATCTGCCTGATGCGGACAGGGTCACTTCAGTTGACGTAGTCGATACCGAGCTTCAGTTCGCAGGGACCGGAGAAAGTTCGGCGCGGCACCGTGTTCGCAACAATCTGCCGGGTACCCCTGAGTTCTGCCCGCTCGTCTTCAAGACGGCGGCGCTGGATGAGTTTATCGGGCAAGACCTGAAGGAGCGCGCGCGCGCCGTTGTAAGCGAAGTGCCAAAGGACCTGCTCGCGCGGACCGCGGCATTTCTTCTCCTGAAGGATTCCAAGTCGAGTTACGTAATTGAAGGTGAAAGACCTCCGCAGGACCGCATCCAGCGCTGGGGGCGCGCTATCGGCGAGGCGGGGCGCGTTCCCCTAGACGAAGCTGAACTGCTGCGCCTACAGCGCATCGTTATCGGCGATGAGCGTTTTGTGAAGCTGGGCCTTCGCAGCGAAGGCGGGTTTGTCGGCGAACACGACCGCGAAACCCGACGTCCTATTCCTGACCATATCAGCGCGCGTCCCAAGGACCTTGCTTCACTGGTTAAGGGCCTCATTGCGTTCGATCACACCGCAGAAAACGAGCTCGATCCGGTGATCGCAGCGGCGGCGCTCGCATTCGGGTTTGTCTATATCCATCCGTTCGAGGACGGCAATGGTCGTATTCACCGCTATCTCATGCACCACGTTCTCGCACGGCGCGGTTTCAATCCACCCGGCGTGCATTTTCCGGTATCCGCTGCGATCCTCGACAGGATTGATGAATACCGCAGCGTCCTCGAAAGCTATTCGAGCAGACTTCTGCCGCTCGTCCAGTGGGAGCCGACCGAACAGGGCAACGTCAACGTTCTGAACGATACCGGCGATTTCTACCGCTTCTTCGACGCGACCCCGCACGCGGAATTTCTATACGCCTGCGTACGCAAGACAATTGATGAGGATCTTCCGAACGAGACAAATTTTCTGAAGAACTTCGATCAGTTCCGCGCAGGAATTGAAAGCATGATCGATATGCCGGAACGCACGCTAAACAACCTGTTCGGTTTCCTTCGCCAGAACGGAGGGCGTTTATCCAAACGCGCACTGGAGAATGAGTTTGCAGAACTGACGCCGGACGAGGTTTCAAAGATAGAGGAATTATATAGCAGTTCATTTGGCGATGCCGAGTCGGCATGAGTGAACTTACACCGTCTTCGCAAGACCAAAATGCATTCTCTCCTTCCAGCGGCGGAGCGTCGCTGGAAGGCTATTTTTATCAACTTGATGTCTCCATACTTACAGCTCTCGATCTCGTTCTTGCTAAGAAAGTCGCTCATGAGATTGTCCTTGAGCCAGCGACTGACGAAGACCTCGAAGCTGACATTGACAATGAACCAGGTGCTCTGTCTGAAACGATAACTCTTGATAATTACCGCCTGGTCCTTCAGTGCAAGCTCCGAAGCACCGGTCCATGGAAATATGAAGATTTAATTCGCCTTCTTGCCCATGGGAAAAAACGCAAGCCTGCGCGGGAACGGCTGACTGATCCCAAAATCCGTTATCTATTGGTAACTAGTGCGGACCTTGATGGCGTCGCCCGTCAATTGCGAGTTGAACTCATCGGCGAGTGGCCGCTGCCTAGCGATTTACCCATCGAAATAGGAAAAACTTTGCCCGCCGATGCGGGGGGGCGACTTGCCGTACTCAGCGCGATGGACCAAGAGAAGGTCAACTCGCGCACCGAGCGTTTACTGACTCAACGCTTTCGCGTGCCGCATGCAAATCTGCAAAGCTGCAGAGGCGTCTTACGCAAAGAAGCGCTCTTGCGCATGCGTGGCGCGGCGCACGGAGTATGGGCGCGCGACGATATTGAACGAAATATCACCATTTCCGGCGGCTATGTAGGAGAATCGGACGCTCTTGAAGGATTCGTCCCGCCGACAAACTGGGATGAATTGAAGACTGCGATTGAAACGAGGCACGCAGTCGTCGTCACTGGGGCTTCGGGCACAGGGAAAACAAGAGCGGCCAAAGCGCTTGTCGCCGATTTGCGCGACAAGATACCGGGCATCAGACACGTATTTCTTCAGGGCGGTCCGGAGAAAGTTCACGGCGACAAGGATTTTCGCCCCGTGGTTTACGAAATCGAAGACCCGTGGGGCCGTTTTCGCCTGGAGCCCGCGTCGATTCCTTGGAATGATGCTATCAGTGAGATACTGCGGTCCGCCGCTCCCGACAGGAAATTCGTGATTACGAGTAGATCGGACGTGTTGCACGAGAGCAATCCACGATCATTGAAGGGCAAGTGGCTTATAACCCTTGAAGAAGAAAATTACGGCCCGAAAGAACGGACAGCATTGTTCGAGAACCGTTTGCCGGGCCTTTCGCCGCGATTGCAGCCGATCGTTCTCCGCTATCGGCAGGAAGCGGTTGAACGGCTTACCACACCGCTGGAAATGCATCGGTATTTTTCAGTTCTGGCAGACGGCTTCGAAAGCAACGAGAATGAAGCAGAGTACGTCAGACGCTGCTTGTCCGACGCTCATCAAACTTCCATAGAAACCGCCCTCATCAATAATGTCCGCCAGCGCGGAGCATGGGCCTGGGCGGCAATCGTGTGGGGACTGTTTAAGGCGCGATCACGTCTGACCTTCAACATTCTGCCCTCCATCCAGGCAGGATTGACAAAACGACAAAGCGATTTGGAAGACGGCTTAGAGCCCTACGTCAACTTCCTGATCGCCGGTAGAAACCTGAGACAGTCAGAAGCGACGTTGAGCTATCAACATCCACGGGTTGAACTCGGCCTTGAAGAGGCTCTCAAAGAAAAGCCCGGCCTCTCTTCCCGAGTTCTAGCCTACCTGATTGACGTCCTGATCGACCTGGACAGAAGAACGGGCACCGATTGGGGGACGGAAGGTGCCGCTAATCTTGTTCAGGCCGTGCGCGAACGCTCCGTTGTTCAACTTGATCTCTCCACCGAAACGCAATCTCACCTCGACCGGTGGATCGATGATCGAATATCAGGCGCGGGACAAGACTTTAAAGATGATCTGACACTTGCAGCTTCCGTGGGGTCTCCCAATTGCATTCCGGCAGAGATTGCGAGATGGCTTCTAAGTCGGCCAAAAGATAAGGAAAGGTGGTTTTTCGAGAACTGGGTCGTTCCGGCCAGGATTCCCGAGTGGTTCCAAAGAATTCGGGCCGATTCCCGGACTAAAGATATCTGCATCGCGTTCATCACGCGTGAGCTTCCTCATGGCCATCGATTCTACCCCAATGACTTCGCCACGAGCATCGCGGGACTGTCAGATGGTTTAGAGCCAGCTTTCGCCGATGCGGCGTTTTCGATTGTCAAAGATGGATATAATCCGAATGCTGATCTGATTGCCGCAGGTGCCATTGTCGACTTGAACCGGTTCGAAATGATCGTATCAGCGGCGATTTCGTACCAGCGAGAGCTGTCAGCGAACCCCGATGACGGTTTCCTGCTAGCTGTTGCAAACGGCGAATACGATGACGCCGCAGCAGAGCACTATTACGAGAGCGCTTCTGAGGACGGACAAACCGCTGGCGAATTGCTTGAATGGTACGTCTCTGAGAGACGGGCAAACGACGGCTGGCAGGCTATTCGGGATCATGCCCATGCTAAGGGTTTGCTCTGGACGTGGATAAGAGTCGCCGAAAAAGCGAAGAATGCCACCACTGATGAATGGCTCGCTATCGCCAGTGCCGTCGAAGGCGAGTCAGAAGAGCGCACGCTCTGGGAAACCTTGCGCGGATCGTTACCTATTGAACTCCTGCCTAAACTCAGAAATCGGATAGTGCCGGGTGACCCGAATCGGGAAATCAGGGTTCAAGCTCTGATGACTGCCATTCGCGATGCGCCTTCTGAAATAATTCCGGCCATCCGTCTTCTGGAATCAGCGAAAGACGTGAGGAGGATGTTTGAACTGGCGCTGGATTTGGCTGCTGCAAATGCAGCTGACGCCAAAGAGAACCAGAGCGCTTACGGTCAAATGCGCGTCCAAATTCTTGAGGCGTTGCCTGCCGCTCTGGCAGAGGCAATGAATGCGGTGTTCTCATCACAATTCGAAGGGTTAAGCCGCGACGCGCTGACCTTTTTTCAGAATGTGGATGCGGAAGGGAATACTGAACTTAAGTTGGTTCAGGCCGAGATTCTTAGCAGAGCGGCTTTTGACGTTTCGAATTTGTTGGAAGACATATTGGGATCGCCTGATAATAGTGACGTACATATTCAGGTTGCGACCAATGCGGTCTCTATCGCTGCCCGCTGCGGATTGTGGTCTGTTGTCGAAGCAAGCCTCGGCCACCGATTTGCGGACGTGCGCCAAGAAGCTCTCGTAGTCCTTGCAGGAAGATCAGGCGGTCCGCTTACCCCGGAGCTTCGTTCCCTGGCAAATGACAAGGGACACCGGGTTCGTGAGACAGTGCTTCGCCTGCTCAAAGAACGTCCTCATCCTGACAATATGGACGCGATCTTGCAGTTAGCTTCGGACACGTGGAGTGCCGAGCAACGCTACCATGAGGAAGTCGCGGACTATCCGATCGCTCAAGGTGCTGCGGTGCTTTTGTGGAACCCTCCACAAATCAATGACAAATATATCTCTGTTATCGGAAAATTGTTTCAACAGACCGCTGACCATGATGTGAAACTGGCTCTGACCCGGGCGCTCGTCCGCAACGGTTCCGACGAGGCGCGGAAAAGAGTTTTAAGATACGCATTGAAGACCGGAAACCCGCCACATCACAGGTTAGCGGCAGAGGCATTGTTTCAGGAACGCCAATTCGTCGATGCAGCACTTGCTGCCGAAATTACGGACGATCAGCTTCTTTTAAGGACTGCGCCAGTTGCCTTTCCATTGACGCTCGTGGTCGGAGCCTGCGCCGACACTTCACGAGTCATCTCTGCAGCCAAGGAGCTGGCTGCGAAGCAGGAACGTCGTGCGTTGTTGATTCCTTTGGCGATAGCCGCTGCAGGCCGAGAAGGTTCACTTGCGGAGCAAATCATGAAGCTCTTGCCGACGAAGACTGCGGATGCACTTTCTCAGACGCTGGAAGGGACTGGAAAACTCTCGGCAGAAGACTTGAACGGGCTCGGCGATGTTCGAACGACCGAGACGGTGAAAACCGGGCTATCTGTATTCTTTGAAAATGCTAAGGATAAATGATTGCGGCACCAGCCCGTCACTGAAAACGAAATCGTGAAACGCAAGACAGCATCTTCGGCCGAGTGAGGCAGCACTTGGGCCCAAGCCATAGGTGGATCAAAAAGCCAAGGCAAGTGCTCCTGAGTTTTGGCTGGCAAGGACATGCAATATTCTGGCTTGAACGCTGAAAGTGTCCAATCGGTCAGATACTGCCATCTCGAAAAGGTGTTGCACTGCCCTTTTGGTGCAAAAAGCAGGAAGAACTGAAGACTGAGGTAGGCAGCGGCTAACGTGCCATTGTCGCGCATCAGCGATCTGTGCGTATGTGCGTTGCCGGGTCCATGTCGAACGCCTGCTTTCCCTTTGCGGTCCAGAGCGCGCGGGCCTGTTCGCGCTGATCGCCTTTGAGTTTCTCGGCGATCCAGATTAGCGCGCCGAGGATGATGGCGCGATCATCGCCGGTTAGCTCCACGACGCGAGCCTTGACGACGAGGCCGCCCAGTTCGATCAGGTGCCGCGTGCGCTTGCGGCGCGCAACTTGCCATGCGCGCATATCATGTCGTGCCCTTGCTGCCTGTTGACGGTTGCGTGCCGCCCGGTTGCGGCCGAGCGCCGCTAGTGTGGCGCTCAGCTGCCGGTGCAGTTCGCCGCGTCCGGCCCTGAAAGAACGCAACCCCGCGCTTGGCCCACGCCTCCCTCTTTCCAGTTTCCTTTGTCTCAGCCAGCACAATCAACGCGCCCGCCAGTTCGTCGGCGCTGAGCGTGTCAGCCCCGGTCGCGATGACCAGTTCACCAAGTTGCTGCACCTTACGGCTCTTGAGGTTGCGCGCCTTGTCCCCAAGTGCCTTCAGTTCGACATCAAAGTCCCGCGGCTTACGCATCACGTTCTCCAGCATTGTTGACGAGGGGATGATAGTTGATCCCTGGGCACAATGCTGCAAGGTCGCCGGGACGGTTTGAGACGGTGTAATCCCTCCCGAGATTTTTTGGAGGGAGGGCGCGCTTATACGTCGTTCCGACGTGCGCTTCGCTGTGCCACTGATCCGATCGCGATGGCGATCTATCATCTTCACATCAAAGTCATTGGCCGCAAGTCTGGCTCCAGCGCGGTGGCGTCAGCCGCCTACCGCTCGGGCTCGCGGCTGCGCGACGAGCGGCTTGGTCGCAGCCACGATTTTTCCGGCAAGCACGGCGTCGTCCATTCCGAGGTGCTGCTGCCTGAGAATGCGCCGGAGGCGTGGAGCGACCGGGAACGACTTTGGAACGATGTCGAAGCCTTCGAGGTTAGGAAGGACGCACAGCTTGCCCGCGAAGTGGAATTCGCCATTCCGCGCGAACTGACGCAGGCTCAAGGCATCGAACTGGCCCGCGACGTCGCGCAGGCAGAGTTTGTAAGTTTGGGCATGATCGCCGATCTCAATGTGCATTGGGACATCGGCGACGACGGCCTGGCTAAACCCCATGCCCACGTCATGCTCACCATGCGCCAAGTCACCGTGAATGGGGACGAGAACGGCTTTGGTCCCAAGGTCCGGAACTGGAACCGCACCGAGATGGTGGAGCGTTGGCGCGAACGCTGGGCCGAGCTTGCCAACGAACGGCTTGCGGAACTCGACATCGACGCGCGTATCGACCATCGCAGCCTGGAAGCGCAAGGCATCGCGCTGGAGGCGCAAAGCCAGATCGGCGCACCTGCGCAACGCATCGAAGGCGAAGGGATCGAGGCCGACCGCGCGGCGATGCACCGCGAGATCGCGCGTGGCAATGGCGCGCGAATCATCGCCGATCCTTCTATTGGGCTGGACGGGATCACGCAGCAGCAATCGACCTTCACGCGACGCGATATGGCTGTCTTCGCACACCGCCACAGCGACGGCATCGAGCAGTTCAATGAAGTCATGGGCGCGGTGCGCAATGCGCCCGATCTGGTCGAACTCGGCAAGGACGCTCGCGGCGAAGATCGCTTCACCACCCGCGCCATGATCGAGGCCGAACAGCGCCTGCACCGCGCCGCCGAACTCATGGCGGAACGGGAGCGCCATGAGGTGCGTGACACGGATCGCGAAGCGGCTTTGGCGCGTGCGGAAGCACGCGGCCTCGCCCTTTCCGGCGAGCAGGCCGATGCGCTGGCGCATGTCACGGACGGGCGTGATCTTGGAATCGTGGTCGGCCATGCCGGAACGGGAAAAAGCGCCATGCTGGGCGTGGCGCGGGAGGTCTGGGAAGCGGCGGGCTACGAGGTCCGGGGTGTGGCGCTGTCCGGCATTGCGGCGGAAAACCTCGAAAGCGGATCGGGCATTACGTCACACACCATCGCCAGCATGGAACATGGCTGGCAGCAGGGCCGCGACCTGCTCACGACCCGCGATGTGCTTGTCATCGACGAGGCGGGCATGGTCGGCACGCGCCAGTTGGAACGCGTACTGTCCCATGCTGCCGATGCCGGCGCCAAAGTCGTGCTGGTCGGCGATCCGCAGCAACTGCAATCCATCGAGGCGGGCGCGGCCTTCCGCTCGATCCATGAGCGCCATGGCGGTGCAGAAATCGGCGAGGTGCGCCGCCAGCGCCAGGACTGGCATCGGGAGGCCACCCGTGATCTCGCCAATGGCAAAACCGGCAAGGTGCTGGAGGCCTACCGCTCCCACGGCATGGTGCATGAGGCGCAAACGCGCGAGCAGGCGCGCGGTGATCTGATTGACCGCTGGGACCGCGAGCGGCAGGCATCACCGGATCGGAGCCGGATTATCCTCACCCATACCAATGACGAGGTGCGCACCCTCAACGAGGCTGCGCGCAACCGGATGCGTGCCGCCGGTGATCTGGGCAATGAGGTGCGTGTGACGGTCGAGCGCGGCGACCGCGGCTTTGCCAGCGCGGATCGCGTCATGTTCCTGCAAAACGAGCGTGGCCTTGGCGTGAAGAACGGCACACTCGGAACCATCGAACAGGTGAGCGCGCGGTCCATGAACGTTCAGACCGACGATGGCCGATCTGTGCGCTTCGACCTCAAGGATTACAATCGCATCGACCATGGCTATGCAGCAACCATCCACAAGGCGCAGGGTATGACGGTGGACCACACCCATGTGCTGGCGACGCCGGGCATGGATGCCCATAGCAGCTATGTCGGCCTGTCGCGGCACCGCGACGGCGTGGACCTGCATTATGGCCGCGACGATTTTGCCAATCCGGACCGGCTCACCCGAACCCTGTCGCGTGACCGGTCCAAGGACATGGCCTCGGACTACGAACAGCACGATCCGGCCCAAAACTATGCCGAGCGGCGCGGCATCACCTTCGGCGAGCGCGTTGCCGAGATCGTGCGCAAGGTTGTGCCGGAGAAAGTGCGCAATATGTTTGACGGCCTGCGGCCGTCTGCCGACGCGGTGCCTAGCCCGGACGACGCGCGGAGGCCGGAACGGGAAGCGCCGGAAAGGAAGGCGGCGGAAGACCCGGAAGCGGTGCTGCGTAAGGCCCGCACCAAGGCGCTGCTCCGCCATGCCCGAGCGGTCGATGCCATCTTCGATATCCAGGAGCGGGGCGGCAAGGCTAGCCCGGCGCAGGTGAAAGAATTGCACGAGGCCCGCAAGGTCTTCGAGGGAGTGCGGCCCCATGGCTCGCACGACGCCGAAGCCGCCTACAAGAAGAACCCGGAACTCGCCCTGGAAGCCGCTTCAGGCAACCCCGCCCGCGCTATCCGCGCTCTCCAGCTCGAAACCGAGTTGCGCACCGATCCGGGCCGCCGCGCCGACCGCTTCGTGGAGCGCTGGCAGAAGCTCGACCACACCAGCCAACGTCAATATCAAGCGAGCGACATGTCCAGCTACAAAGCGACGCGCTCGGCGATGGGCGACATGGCGAAAAGCCTCGAACGCGATCCGCAACTGGAATCCATCCTCGCCAACCGCAAGCATGAACTCGGCATCGCGTTCGAGTCAGGCCGTCGGCTCGGCCTCGAACTCGCCTTCAGCCACGGTCTCGACCTCGGACGGGGACGCGGAATCGGAATTTGACCCATCCGATTTACCGCCGACTCTTCGCCAAGGTACGGTGGCGGGTAAAACCCTCTTGCGGACCCTTTAATGCCTGCCCTGTCTGGTCTCAGCAGTCGTCAGAAACAGCCAGCAGGAGGCCGCGCGGCCATGCGCGAACCAGACCGTATCATCCGTCTGAAAACTGTCCTTTCCCGGACCGGGCTGTCCCGATCCACCATCTACCGCAAGATTGCCGAGGGCACGTTCCCGGCCCAGCTCAAAATCAGCACCAACGGGACTGGGTGGCATGAATCCGACATCAACCGCTGGATCGCCGATCCGGTATCCTGGCGTCCGAAACGTCAGTGCGATGAGGGCAGATGAGGCAGGTATATTACCTTTTTGATCGCCACCCCGGCCGGCTGGGCCGCCAACCGGGAATCTCGCTTACAGACGTGATTGATCATCTCCATAAGATGCAACGCGGCCGCGCCGAACCGCTTCTGCTGCCAGTCGGCGCTCGATGTAGTCGTTGATTGATTTGACTGTGATGCGTCGCGATTTGCCTTCAGTATAGCTTTCCAGTTCTCCTGTGTTGATAAGTTCGTACAGCTTTTTGCGCGAGACTTGGATCGCCCTCATCGTCTGATTCGGTGACGCTACGAGTGGGGCTTCAAACGCGATAGACGCGGCGCGAGACATATAAGCATCCTGTTGTCCCCGGATGTTTCTGAGCATGCCAGACTGATTTTTCGGAGCAAAGCATTCATGGGACGCTGCGCATTTTTCGGATGGCCGGTCGTGCTACTTCGCGCTCTTTTCGGTCCACAGCCTCGATTTCTTTTTGGTGTGGCATGGGGCAGAACCAGAAGCCCTGTGGATCAGTCTTGGGCGAAGGCTGAGTCGTGGAAGATAGATTAGCCCGCTTTGTCGAGGCGGATGAGATTTGATCCTGCGAGGAATAGCGCCCAATCTTTCATGAGGATGCGTCGCTTTTCGAGCTTTTGCCCGCGCTGGTAGGCTGCCGTGGTCTCTGATTTGTACTTGTGCGCCAGCGCTGCCTCGCGGACGCCATCGGGATACTCCGTACATTCTTCGGCCCAGGTTGCGAAGGTCGAGCGGAATCCATGGACCGTGACGTGACTGTAGCCGAGGCGATCCAGCACGGCGAGCATTGCATTCTCCGAAAACATTCCGTCATCGGGGTTCGGGAAGATCAGCTCGCCCTGGGTGCCATTGTGCATCTTGTCCAAGATTGCGAGCGCAGGATCGGAAAGCGGCACGACATGGTCCTGGTGCATCTTCATGCGTTCGCCAGGGATCTTCCAGGTCGATGAGGCCCGATCAATCTCGGACCAGCGGGCGTCCACCACTTCGTTGGTCCGGCAGGCCGTCAAAATCAGAAAGCGGAGCATCGAAGCTGCGGTGCCTCCTGCTGCGGACAAGTCAGTCATGAACTGCGATGCTTCGGCGTAGGGTAACGCTGGATGATGCCGCACGACGCGTTTCGGGCGCCTTGGAAGTTTCTCGCGGAGCTGTTTGGTGAGCTCGGCGGGATTTCGAAAATCGGCGTCGTCAACATTGACGTTCTTTGCGATGATCGTTTCGATCCGTCCGCGGACACGATTTGCCGTCTCGCGCTTCTCAACCCAGATCGGCCGCAGCAATTCGTAGATGTGGCTGGGCTTGATCTCCGGGATCGTGAGTTTTCCGATCGTCGGGTAGGCGTACCGTTTGAGCGACGACGGCCATTGATTGCGGTGCTTGTTGCTCCAGGTGGACCAGCGCTCGCGGATGTAGATTTCGGCGCATTGCTCGAAGGCAGGCAGAGCGACCTTGATCTCGTCGGCTTTCGCTTCCTCGCGCGCCGCTCGCTTCTCCTGCACGATATCAACGCCGGGTGTGGCGCGATTGCCTTTGACGCGGAGACGCGCAGCATCGCGAGCTAAACGCGCATCCTTTAGCGACACGTCCTTGAGCGAGCCTAGGCCGAGCCACCGCTGCTTGCCGTCCTTCCAGTACCGGTAGCTCCAGTTCTTCGACGTAGGGCTTGCGACGACGAGGTAGAGACCGTCGCCGTCAGGGTATTTGCCCGGCCGAGCTTCGCGTTCGACTTCGAGCGGTTTGAGCTTGCCGGGCATGTGTTCTCCCTCGCAAAACCCGTCCTCCGAACCCACGGTCAAAAGCTACGGTTTGCGCGGTAACTAGGGGTAACATTGCGGAACTAGCCGCAACAGCCTTCGTCGCGCTGATCGTTGATTTACCTGCAGATTCGAACAATCGGATACAAAGGAGAACAGTGTAGTGGCGGAGAGAGTGGGATTCGAACCCACGGTACGGTTTCCCGCACACACGCTTTCCAAGCGTGCGCCTTAAGCCACTCGGCCATCTCTCCAGCGGCCCTCTCTTGAAGGGGCAGGACTGATTTTGCAAGGGAGCGTGGCTATCGGCGCCGAAATTTACACAACCAATTGAATTTATTCGATAATTCTAGCGCGGGGTTCGTCGCTGCCATGGCCGGTGCTGGCGCCTTGAACCGAAATCCCGCTAATGCCGACGACCGTAGCGGCAACTCGGCGGGTTTTGCGGGCGGAGGACGGCATGAACGTCACGCGGATATTCCTGTTGTCTCTCCTGATGGCGGCTTCGGCGGCGGGCGCCGCCGGCCCCGCGATGGCGCAGGCCTGTACCCGCCAGGGCACCGATGTGAGTTGCGACGACGGCAGACGCGGGATGTTCGCGGGCGACGCCATCATCTGGGCCGACGGCACGCGATCGAGCCTGGCCTCGCCGCATCCAAGCGTGATCGTCGGCAACAAACCCTCCGTCATCGTTGGCCAGGGCGTGTTCGTCGGCGGCCGGGGCAAGGGGGTGGTGCCGATGGAAAACCCCAGCGACCCGCGCCGGGCGCGCTGCCCGGTGCTCGATGGCGTGTCGTATTGCTATTGAGGTTGATTGACGTCCCTCATGGTGAGGAGCGCGAAGCGCGTCTCCGGACGATGCTTCGCATCGCCGGGCGAACCATGAGACCCGTGGCCTATCCTTCGAGACGCGGCGAAGTGGCCGCTCCTCAGGATGAGGGGAGACTGCCGCGAGCGCTTCAAGCCTTTAATGATACCGCACGCCGCCATTGACCGAACGAAGCGGCCACGACGGGGTCGGCGGTTCAGCCGGGATCGGTCCCAAAGGGCCTGCATCGACTTGGCTTTCCTGCAGCGCGTCGATGAAATCGGCAGACCACTGCTGAATGGTGTGGTTGCGCAGTCTCGTCATCATCGCTTCCCAGCGCATCCGCCGTTCGGGCAGCGGCATCGACAGCGCGGTCGCAATGGCGCGCGCCATGCTGTCGATGTCATGCGGATTGACCAGCAGCGCGGCGTCGAGCTCGTTGGCGGCGCCGGCGTATTTCGACAGCACCAGCACGCCGGGATTCTCCGGATTTTGCGCGGCGACATATTCCTTGGCAACGAGGTTCATGCCGTCCTGCAGCGGCGTCACCACGCCGACCTGCGCGGTACGATAGAGACCTGCCAGCACCGCCTGGCCAAAACCCTTGTTGAGATAGCGGATCGGCGTCCAGTCGGCTTCGCCGTGGATGCCGTTGACGTCGCTGACGAGCCTGGCAAGTTCGCTCTGCAGGTTGCCGTAGGCCTCGATCGCGCCGCGCGACGGCGTTGCGATCTGCAGCAACGATGCCGCGCGCTTGAGCTGCGGCTGCAACGTCCACATCCGGTCGAACGCCTTGATGCGGTTGACCAGCCCCTTGGAATAATCCAGCCGGTCGACGCCGATCGCCAGCGCCTCGCCGTTCAGGCTGCGCCGCAGCCGCGAGACATCGGGATGGGTCACAGCCTTGGCGGCGAGTTGGGCAAACTTCTGCGGATCGATACCGATCGGAAACACCTCGGCGCGGGTCCGGCCGTGCTGCGAGATCACGACCCCATTGTGCACGACGAGCTCGAGATCCGCCTCCGCGTAGGACAGGAAGTTCTCGCAATCCTCATCGGTCTGAAAACCGACGAGATCGTAGGCCAGCATCGCCTCGATCAACGCACGATGATGCGGCACGCCGGCGATCACCGCGCGCGCGGGCCACGGCGTGTGCATGAAGAGCCCGATCGGTTGCGTGATGCCGAGATCACGCAGTTCCGCGGCCAGCGCCAGGAAGTGATAATCCTGGACCCAGAACATCGAATCCGGATTCTGGAATCGCAGCAGCGCGCGCGCCATGAATGCGTTCACTTCGCGGTAGCTGGCGTAATCTTCCTCGGAAGCGCGGATCAGGTCGGCGCGCGAGTGCAAGGCCGGCCACAAGGCCGAATTCGCGAAGCCTTCATAATAGCCGCCATAATGCGCGGCCGGCAGGTCGAGCATCGCGAGCGCGCCCGTCCCCAATGCCTCGATTTCGGCGAAAGGTTCCTTCTGGTTCCCGTCACGGACCCGCCCGCTGGAACCGACCCAGATCGCGCCCGATTTCTCGACGACGGGCAATAGCGCCGCTGCCAGTCCCCCGGTGATGGGTTCGTTCGGCTTGGCGCGCGCTACGCGATTTGAGACGATAACGAGGTTCACAGGTCCCCTCCTGATGGTTCGCTAGTGAGTTAACATCCATTCATCAATATGGTTCCTCACCACCGTTTCAACGAATTGAAACCAAATTCGGGCTAGCGCGGACGGAACTCACCGGAACTCACGAAAAATAAAAATCGCCGTGAGAACGCGGATGAAGCGCGCAAAAATGATGTTCGAAATCCGGCGACACCCGAATTTTTATGGCAGCGTTGCGTCCCTTTCGTCGTCAAGCAGATGCGCCAGAAATTGCCTGACATCATCAGGCGCATCGAAATGTCCGGCCACGCCCTTGGCGCGACGGCCGACCGAGAATGCGAGGCCGTCCATATCCGGCATGATGGCGAACACCGATTCATCGGTGACGTCGTCGCCGATGAAGAACGGACGGCGCCCCTTGAAAGGCTCGTGCATCATCAACTCGCGCACGCCGGTCGCCTTGGTGAATCCGGCATGCTTGATCTCGCAAACGCATTTTCCGGGCAGCACCTCGATCGGCGCGTTCGGCAGATCGGCCCTGATCAGCGACACCGCCTCGTAGATCGCCTTCTCCGCATGGGGTGCGAGCCGGTAATGCAGCGCCAGCGAATAGCCCTTGTCTTCCAGCAATATTCCGGGGCTGAGCTTGGCGATGGCGGCGAGCCGCCGCTTCAATTCCTTGTCCATCGGCGGCGCGTGGCCAGGGACGGCTTCGCTGTCGCCGCGGATTCGCATCTCCGCGCCATGACCGCCGACCGCCGGAAATTGATCCGGCGCGAAGATCAGATCGATATCGTTGAGCGAACGTCCGCTGACCATCGCCAGCGCGCCGCCGGTCCGCTCCAGCAGCCGGCGTAGCGTCTTCGCCAGTCCCGGCGGCACCCAGACCTCGCGCGGTGTCGGCATCAGATCCAACAGCGTGCCGTCGATGTCGAGCAGCACGGCACATTCGCTCAAATGCGGGATCAGTGAGCGCGGCACCGGAACGGAGTCCGGAGCCTCGTTCCGATCAGCGATATCGTCTTCCATCGGCATTTCAGCAAGTTCCTGATTCATCTCATTCTACTCCACAAAGGCAAGCGGCCGTGCAACGGATTCGAGCGATTTGCGCTCGGCCGCGATGGCGTATCGCCACGCGACGATGGCGGCTACGACCATCAATGCCGACCCGAACAGATAGCCGGCGAAAACAGAGTTGCGCGATCCGGTGTCGATCAACGCACCGAACAAAGCGGGGCCGGCGACACCGCCAATGCCGGTACCGATCGCATAGAACACCGCAATCGCGAGGGCTCTGACTTCCAGCGGGAACGTTTCGCTGACGGTGAGATAGGCCGCACTCGCCGCCGGCGAGGCAAAGAAGAAAATCACCATCCAGGCGATGGTCTGGGTTTGCGCGCTCAGGGCGCCGATCGAAAACAGATAGCCGGACACGGCGAGCAGCAAGCCCGAGACCCCATAGGTCAGCGTGATCATCATGCGGCGGCCCAGCGTGTCGAACAGCCGGCCGAGCAATAGCGGGCCCAGGAAATTGCCCGCCGCGAACGGCAGGATGTACCAGCCGACATGGTTCGCCGGGATACCGAAGAAGTCGGTCAGCACCAGCGCGAAGGTAAAGAAGATGGCGTTGTAGAAGAACGCCTGCGCGCCCATCAACACCAGCCCGACGATCGAACGCGTCCTGTAGGTCGTGAACAGGGTCTGTGCCACTTCCCGCAGCGGCGTGTGATCGCGCATCCGTATCTTGATCTTCGGCAGGGTCTGCTGTTGCACATCTCCCGTTGCCGACTTCTCGATCTCCGCGACGATCGCATGCGCCTCATCGGGACGGCCGTGGATCATCAGCCAGCGCGGGCTTTCCGGAATCCACATCCGCATCACGAACACGATCAGGCCGAGGCCGGCGCCGGTGAGATAGGCCAGCCGCCAGCCGAGATCGGGAGCGATCACGGCCGGATCGAGCAGGACAATGGCGCTGACCGCGCCCATCGCGGCGCCAATCCAGAAGCTGCCGTTGATCACGAGGTCGGTCCAGCCGCGATAACGCGCCGGCACCAGTTCCTGGATCGTGGAATTGATCGCGGTGTATTCGCCGCCGATGCCCGCACCGGTCAGAAAACGGAACAGCGCGTAGCTCGCCACGCTCCATGACAGAGCGGTAGCAGCCGTCGCGATCAGATAGAGCGCCAGCGTGATGAAGAACAGCTTCTTGCGACCGATCCGGTCGGTCAGCCAGCCGAAGCCCAGTGCGCCGAGCACGGCGCCGGCGAGGTAAGCACTGTTGGCTACGCCGACGTCGAAATTCGAAAATTGCAACGCCGGGCTTTCCTTCAACGCGCCGGCCAGCGAGCCCGCCAGCGTGACCTCGAGCCCGTCCAGAATCCAGGTGATCCCGAGCGCCAGCACCACGCGGGTGTGAAACCCGCTCCAGCGCAGATTATCGAGCCGCGCCGGAATGCTGGTCTCGATGATGCGATCATTATCCTGCTGCACCGATAGGGAGGCGACGGCATCGTCGTTCGCCTTCGAACCGTGCGCTGTCACCTGCACATTCATTGGATCCGACCAACGAAAAAATCCCCGGAACGGTTTCCCAGGGTTCCCTCGCCCAAATTTGCGGCAAACCGGATGCCCGCCACCTCAGACAACGCCCGCGCGGCTTCAGGGTTCCCGCAGTGCAGGAGGGGAACCGAGGCACGGTCTCGGAGACAATAATCACGGAGAAAACGATTAAGGGTCGTCCCGGCGAACGCCGGGGCGACCAGAAGGTAGCTTACGCTGCCCTGATATTCGCCATGAAGCGATCGAGCTCCTCGCGCAAGCGGGTGCTTTCGCTCGACAGCGAGCGCGCCGAGTTCAGCACTTCTTCCGAGGCCGAGCCGGTTTCGGTGGCGCCGCGGTTGACCTGCATGACGTTGGCGGCGGCTTCCTGGGTGCCCTGCGCCACGTTCTGGACGCTGCGCGCGATTTCCTGCGTCGCCGTGCTCTGCTGCGCGACCGCGTCCGCGATCGTGGTGGCGATATCGGAAATCTTGCCGATGGTGCCGCCGATCTCCTTGATCGCCGCAACCGACTCCTGGGTTGCGCCCTGCATGCCCGAGATATGGTTGGAGATTTCGTCGGTCGCCCTCGCGGTCTGGCTGGCCAGCGATTTGACTTCGGAGGCGACCACCGCAAAGCCGCGGCCGGCATCGCCGGCGCGGGCCGCCTCGATGGTGGCGTTCAGTGCCAGGAGATTGGTCTGCTCGGCAATCGCCGTGATCAGCTTGACGACGTCGCCGATCTCCTGCGCCGCGCGCGACAGCTTGCCGATGCGGCCGTCGGTCTGTTCGGCCTGCCGCACCGCGGCCTCGGCGATCTGGCTGGATTCCTTGACGCGGCGGCCGATCTCGTCGACGGAAGCCGACAGTTCCTCGGTCGCCGACGCTACCGACTGCATGTTGCTGGAGGCCTCCTCCGACGCGCCGGCCACCTGGCTCGACAGGCTCTGGGTGGTTTCCGCCGTCCGCGTCAAGGTGCCGGCCGCGGCTTCAAGCTGCACGGCCGACGCCGAAACGTTGCCGACGATGGCGCCGACCGCGGTCTCGAAATCGTCGGCGAAGCGAATGAGCTCGGCACGCCGCGCCGCGCTCGCGGCCTTGTTCTGCGCTTCCTGCGTGGCGGCGTCGCGTTCGGCGCGGGCCACGGCCTGCACCTTGAACTCTTCCACCGCGCCCGCCATCTCGCCGAGCTCGTCCTTGCGCCCGAGTCCGGGCAGCACGACGTCGAAATTACCGGCCGCGAGTTCGCGCATCGCACTGCACATCTTTGTCATCGGCCGGGAAATGCCCTTGCCGAGGAAGAAGGCCCAGACGCAGCCGAGCATGAAGCCGCCGGCCGCCAGCATCAGGATCAGTTGCTCGGTCTCGCCGATGGTCGTGTGCGATTCAGCCTCGAGCCGCTTCTGGTCGGCCAGCAGGTCTGCCTTCATTACGCCGGAGCCCTGGTTGATGGCGGCCGCCGACTCCGTCATTTCGATGGTCAGATCGTCGATCTCCTTGGAATTATCGACCAGCTTGGTCAGCGCCTGCCGGTACTCGTCCAGCATGCCGGAGACTTCCTTGATCCCCTGCTGGACCTTGTCGGTGTTCGTCGAGATCGCCTTCAGCGACCCCTCGACAAATTTGAGGCGCGCCAGCGCGCTCGCCGCGGTCGTCTTGTCGGAATTGACCACGAAGGTGTTGGCCAGCGCCGTCACTGCCTGAAACTGATCCAGCACGCGCTTCGACCCGAGGGTGACCACCTGGAGTTCGGCATCATCGGCGTTGCTGGCGAGATCGTCGAGCTTGTAGCGTAACGTGTTGCCGGTGCGCGCCAGCTGATTCTGAGTGATCTGCGTGCTCTGGTCCTTGACCTTGAGGATATCGGCGAAAATCTTGGTGAAGGCACGAAACTCCCGCTCCAGTTTCACGACCTGTTCGAGCCGGGCGGGGTTGGTGGTACCCTTCATCGAGGCAAGGATGGCCTCCTTCAGGCTGCCCTCGGCCGCCAGCGCCGCCTTGCCGTCATCTTCCTTCCCGGTCGCCACGAAATAACGGGCCAGCGACCGGTAGGAGATCAGTTCGCGGTCGATATTGCGGGCGAGATCGGCCTCCAGCACGCTGCGGCGGTAGGAGTCGACGCCCCCGGAAACGCGCTCGAAGCCGAGATAGGCAAAACCCATGCTGGCAGCCGAAATCGCCAGCGTCACGGCGAAGCCGAGCATGATCTTGGCGCGGAACCGGAGGGTCGGGAATTTGATCGATGACGACCCGGCACGTTTCAATATCCCCACCTCAAGCCCCCCGCCTTCGTTCTGAAAACTCAGGGATCGGGCGGCCCAAGGCCCCCGATCCCTGCGTAAAACTACGGCAGAATGGATAAGGGTGAGTAAATTTGGCCTAGGGCCCCTGGGGTTGTGGGGATTGAAGACACCGCCATTCTCTTACCCTCCCCTGGAGGGGGAGGGTCGACGCGAAGCGGCGGGGTGGGGTGACGGTCTCTCCGTTCGAACAGTGCCCGCGTTGATAGACCTTCACCCCACCCCGTCACGCATCTGGCGATGCGTGCCGACCCACGAGCGAGCTTCGCTCGTCTCGGACCCCTCCAGGGGAGGGTGAAGAAAATCGGATCGTGTGGTGACTGCTCCGCTCACTCCCCGCATGTCATCACAATGACCGGGGCGACCAAAATCCTAGTTGCCAAGTCCCCTGCCCCTGTCTCTAATTGGAATAATTCAAAAAACATCGGGAGGTATCACGCGTGTCTACCATCAAACTGACGGTGAACGGCAAGGCCGTCTCGGTCGACGTCGAGGACCGGACCCTCCTCGTCCATCTCCTGCGCGAAAATCTGAACCTGACCGGAACCCATGTCGGCTGCGATACCAGCCAGTGCGGCGCCTGCGTCGTCCATATCGACGGCAAGGCGGTCAAATCCTGCACGGTCCTGGCCGGACAGGCCGCGGGCTCCAACGTCACCACGATCGAAGGCCTTTCGAAGGGCGACGAACTGCACCCGATGCAGGCGGCGTTCCGCGACAATCACGGCCTGCAGTGCGGTTACTGCACCCCGGGCATGATCATGTCGGCGGTCGATATCGTGCACCGCTACGGCGGCAAGCTCGACGAAGAAACCGTCCGGCACGAGCTGGAAGGCAATATCTGCCGCTGCACCGGCTACCACAACATCGTCAAATCGGTGCTCGATGCGGCCGGCCGCATGAAGGTTTCGCAGGCGGCCGAATAGCCTCTGCCGGCGACCAAACCCGAATTCAAGACCGCCAGCTTTCGATGGAAAGGGCGGAAACAATAACTCCGGTTGGGAGGACAGAACATGGGCGTTGAAGGCATTGGCGCAAGCGTTGTGCGCAAGGAAGACCGCCGTTTCACGACCGGCAAAGGCCGTTACGTCGACGACATCAAGCTTCAGGGCATGACCCATGCCCATTTCATCCGCAGCCCGCACGCGCATGCCAAGGTCAAGAGCATCGATTCATCCGCGGCGATGAAGATGCCGGGCGTGGTCGGCGTGCTGACCGGCCAGCAGATCGTCGACGACAAGGTCGGCAACCTGATCTGCGGCTGGGCCATCACCTCCAAGGACGGCACGCCGATGAAGATGGGCGCATGGCCGGCGATGGCGCCAGAGACCGTGCGTTTCGTCGGCCAGGCGGTCGCGGTCGTGATCGCCGAGACCAAGAACCAGGCCAAGGATGCTGCCGAAGCCGTGGTTGTCACTTACGAGGAACTGCCTGTCGTCGCCGACATCCGCTCGGCGATCAAGCCGGGCGCACCGCAACTGCATCCGGAAGCCCCGGGCAATGTCATTTATGACTGGCACATCGGCGACGAGGCCGCGGTCAAGGACGCCTTCGGCAAGGCCGCCAATGTGGTGACGCTCGAATTGACCAATAATCGCCTGGTGCCGAATGCGATGGAGCCGCGCGCGGCGATCGCGGAATATGACGAAGCCGAAGAACACTTCACGCTGTACACGACCTCGCAGAACCCGCACGTCGCGCGCCTGGTGCTGTCGGCGTTCTACAACATCGCGCCGGAGCACAAGCTGCGGGTGATCGCGCCTGACGTCGGCGGCGGTTTCGGCTCCAAGATCTATATCTATCCGGAAGAAATGGTGGCGCTGTGGGCCTCCAAGAAGGTCCGACGCCCGGTGAAGTGGACCGGCGACCGTACCGAAGCCTTCCTGACCGACGCCCACGGCCGCGACCATATCTCGAAGGCGGAGATGGCGTTCGACAAGGACAACAAGATCATCGGCCTGCGGGTAAAAACCCACGCCAATCTCGGCGCCTATATGTCGCTGTTCTCGTCGTCGGTGCCGACCTATCTCTACGCCACGCTGCTGTCGGGCCAGTACAACATCCCGGCGATCTACGCCGAGGTGATGACGGTCTATACCAACACCACGCCGGTCGACGCCTATCGCGGCGCGGGCCGCCCCGAGGCGAGCTATCTGGTCGAGCGGCTGATGGAAACCGCGGCGCGGCAATTGAAGGTCGATCCGGCGGAACTACGCCGCCAGAACTTCATCACCCAGTTCCCGCATCAGACGCCGGTGATCATGGCCTATGACATCGGCGATTTCGGCGCCTCGCTGGACGCGTCGATGAAGGCGATCGACTATGCCGGTTTCCCTGCGCGCAAGGCGAAAGCCAAAGCCGAAGGCAAGCTGCGCGGCCTCGGCGTCTCCTGCTACATCGAGGCCTGCGGCATCGCGCCCTCGAAAGCGGTCGGCAGCTTGGGCGCCGGCGTCGGTCTGTGGGAGTCGGCCGAGATCCGCGTCAATCCGGTTGGTACCATCGAAGTCCTGACGGGATCGCACAGCCACGGCCAGGGCCACGAGACCACCTTCGCGCAGTTGATTTCGGAACGCCTGGGCGTGCCGATCAGCCAGGTGCAGATCGTCCACGGCGACACCGACAAGGTGCAGTTCGGGATGGGCACCTACGGCTCGCGCTCGCTCGCGGTCGGCGGCACCGCCATCATCAAGGCGATGGAAAAGGTCGAAGCCAAGGCGAAGAAGATCGCAGCACATCAGCTCGAAGCGTCGGAGAACGACATCGTCATCGAGAATGGCGAGTTCAAGGTCACCGGCACCGACAAGTCGATTGCCCTGCCGATGGTGGCGCTCGCCGCCTACACCGCACACAACCTGCCTGACGGCATGGAGCCGGGATTGAAGGAGACCGCGTTCTACGATCCCACCAACTTCACCTTCCCGGCGGGCACTTATATCTGCGAGATCGAAGTCGATCCCGCCACCGGCAAGACCTCGTTCGTCAACTTCGTCGCGGCGGACGATTTCGGCCGGCTAATCAACCCGATGATCGTCGAAGGCCAGGTTCACGGCGGCTTGGCCCAGGGCATCGGGCAGGCGCTGCTTGAACACGCGATCTACGACGCCAACGGTCAGCCGATCACGGCCTCGTTCATGGATTACACCATGCCGCGCGCCGACGACCTGCCGTCGTTCAAGCTGTCGCATACGCCGACGCTCTGTCCGGGCAATCCGCTCGGGGTCAAGGGCTGCGGCGAAGCCGGCGCGATCGGCTCATCGGCTGCCGTGATCAATGCGATCACGGATGCGATCGGTCACAACAAACTCGAAATGCCGGCCACGCCCGATCGCGTCTGGCACGCCATTCACGGTTGAGAGGAACGCATCATGTATGAGACAACTTACCATCGCCCCTCCTCGGTTGACGAAGCCGTGGCACTGTTCGCCAAGGGTTCGGAATCGAAGTACCTCGCCGGCGGCCACACGCTGATCCCCGTGATGAAGCAGCGGCTGGCCTCGCCATCCGACGTGATCGATCTCGCCCGGATCAAGGAACTGGTCGGCATCGAACCATCGGGCGACGGGATCGTCATCAAGGCCGCCACGACGCATTACGACGTGGCCCAGAGTAGTATCGTGAAGAAAGCGATTCCCGCGCTGGCCTATCTCGCTTCGCTGATCGGCGATCCCGCCGTGCGGCATCGCGGCACCATCGGCGGCTCGATCGCCAACAACGATCCGGCCGCGGATTACCCTGCAGCTCTGGTTGCGCTTGATGCCACCGTGAAAACCAACAAGCGCAACATCAAGGCCGGCGATTTCTTCAAGGGCCTGTTTACGACGGCGCTGGAGGACGGCGAGATCATCACCGCCGTCTCCTTCCCGGTTACGGGCAAGGCCGGGTATGCCAAATTCCCCCACCCGGCGTCGCGCTTCGCGCTGACCGGCGTGTTCGTGGCCAGGAGCCCGGGTGGCGATGTCCGCGTCGCCGCCACCGGGGCTTCGCAAAACGGCGTCATGCGGGTACCGGCGATCGAGGCAGCCCTGAAGGCCAACTGGTCGGCCAGCGCGCTCGACGGCGTCAAGATTTCCGCCGACGGTCTGATGAGCGATATTCACGGCTCGTCGGACTACCGCGCTAACCTGATCAAGGTGATGGCGCAGCGGGCGGTGGCTGCGGCGGGATAGTAGCGCCTAGACGCAAGTTGAACGGAACGGCGCGCAGCGATGCGCGCCGTTCTGCATTTTGGACAGATTGTCGGCAAAAGAAGCTTGCCACGGCCTCGCTTCGGCGGGACAAATTAGCTAATCAACTAATTAAAGATGCTTCCCTCGGGAGAGAAACAACGTGCTCGATAAACCAGCCGCCCAATCCGCTGCCCGCACCTCCGGCCCGCTCGCCGGTTTCCGCATCGTCGAATTCGCCGGCATCGGCCCGGGCCCGTTCGCCTGCATGATGCTGGCCGACATGGGCGCCGAGGTGGTGACGCTCGACCGCGTCGGCGCCAAGAAGAACCTGAAAGCGGTGGCAACCCGCGGCCGGAAAGTCGTCGAGCTCGATCTGAAGGACAAGGCGTCGATCGCGCAGGCGCTCGACCTGCTTAGCCATGCCGACGCGCTGATCGAAGGCTTTCGACCCGGCGTGATGGAGCGATTGGGGCTCGGTCCCGACGTGGTGATGGCGCGCAATCCGCGCCTCGTGTTCGGCCGCATGACCGGCTGGGGCCAGGAAGGCCCGCTGGCCAACGCCGCCGGCCATGACATCAACTATATCTCGATCACCGGCGCGCTGGCCGCGATCGGCACCAAGGAAAAGCCGGTACCGCCGCTCAATCTGGTCGGCGACTTCGGCGGCGGCGCGCTTTACCTCGTGGTTGGCGTGCTCGCCGCCATGCTCGAAGCGTCGAAATCCGGCAAGGGCCAGGTGGTCGACGCCGCGATGTGCGACGGCGCGGCTTCGCTGATGTCGATGTTCTTCGACATGACCGCGATGGGCCGCTGGACCGATGAGCGCGCGACCAATTTCCTCGACGGCGGCGCGCATTTTTACGGCGTCTATGAATGCTCCTGCGGCCATTTCATCTCGATCGGCTCAATCGAGCCGCAGTTCTACGCGCTGCTGCGCCAGCATGCCGGCCTCACCGACGCCGACTTCGACGCCCAGATGGATCGCAAGGCCTGGCCAGCGCTGAAGGCGAAACTGGAGAAGGTGTTCAAGAGCAAGACCCGCGAGGACTGGTGCAAGATCATGGAAGGCAGCGACATCTGCTTCGCGCCGATCCTGACCATGCAGGAAGCGCCGAACCATCCGCACAATGCGGCGCGGAAGATTTTCGTCGAACGCCACGGCGTCACGCAGCCTGCGCCCGCGCCGCGCTTCTCGCGCACGCCGTCCGCGATCCGCGACGCGGTCAGCGCCGATATCGGTGAATTGACCAGCGCGTGGAAGGCGGGACGGTAAGAAGTCCCTCCTCGTCATGGCCGGGCGTAGTAGTCTGCTTTGCGCAGACTACGTAAACTTGTCTGCGCTCCCGGCCATCCACGACTTACTTCCATCGGCGAAAAAGACGTGGATGCCCGGGACAAGCCCGGGCATGACGGCGGAATGTGACGCTGACGGTTACGCCGCGTTGTCCACCTTCAACACGCCGCGGCGAATCTGATCTTCCTCGATCGATTCGAACAGCGCTTTAAAATTGCCTTCGCCGAAGCCGTCGTCGCCCTTGCGCTGGATGAATTCGAAGAAGATCGGCCCGATCGCATTGGCCGAGAAGATCTGCAGCAGCACCTTGGTGTGGCCGCCGTCGACGACGCCTTCGCCGTCGATCAGGATGCCATCGCGTTGCAGCCGCGCGACGTCCTCGCCATGCTGCGGCAGGCGCGCATCGATCTTCTCGAAATAGGTCACCGGCGGCGGCGGCATGAACCGCAGGCCGTCGGCGCGCAGGGCCTCGACGGTGCGGTAGATATCACTTGCGCCACAGGCGATGTGCTGGATGCCCTCGCCTCGGTAGATGTTGAGATATTCCTCGATCTGGCCGGAATCGCCGGCGTCCTCGTTGATCGGAATCCGGATCTTGCCGTCCGGGCTGGTCAGCGCGCGCGAGAACAGGCCCGAGGCACGGCCTTCGATATCGAAGAACCGGATCTGGCGGAAGTCGAACAGCTTCTCGTAGAAACCGGTCCAGACGTCCATGCGGCCGCGATGGACGTTGTGGGTGAGGTGGTCGATATAGAACAGCCCGGCGCCGGCGGGACGGGCGTCGCGGACGCCCAGCCAGTCGAACTCGAGATCGTAGGCCGAGCCCTTAGCGCCGTAGCGATCGACAAAATAGAGCAGGCTGCCGCCGATGCCCTTGATGGCGGGAACATCGAGCGTCTTCTGCGCCGACGACGCGTCCGCGGGCTCCGCACCGAGCGATAAAGCGCGTTCATAGGCGTGCCTGGCATCGACAACGCGAAACGCCATCGACGGCGCGCACGGCCCATGGGCCGCGACGAAATCGTGGCCGTGGGTGCCGGGTTCTTCATTGACGAGATAGTTGACGTCGCCCTGGCGGTAAACCGTGATCCTCTTGGTCTTGTGGCGCGCGACGGGCGCATAGCCCATCAGCTTGAACAGCGCGTGCAATTCCTCCGGCCTCGGATGGGCGTATTCGACGAACTCGAAGCCATCGGTGCCCATCGGATTGTCGGCGCTGACGGTCGCGGCCGGTGCATCGTGCGGAAACGGACCCATCGCGGAATCTCCCTGATTTGGCTGGGTCGAGTCTCCGCCATATCGGGCGCAAAGGGCATGCAAAGGGACGCTCAATCGGCTATCATGATGCACGCTTTGTGCATCAAATGGGTATTTTGCGCATGATCCCGGTGGACGCCTTCGACCTCAAAATGCTGGCCGCGTTGCAGGACGACGGCCGCCTGACCAACCAGCAACTGGCCGACCAGGTCGGCCTGTCGGCCTCGCAATGCTCGCGACGGCGAATGCGGCTGGAGCAAGAGAAGGTGATCGCGGGCTATCACGCCGACCTCGCCGGCGAGGCGCTCGGCTTCAACCTGATCGCCTTCATCCACATCACGCTGGCGACGCACTCGCCCGACAATGCCAAGAAATTCCGCGCGCTGGTCAATCGCGTCGACGAGATCCAGGAGGCGTACTCGCTCACCGGCGACGCCGATTATCTGCTGAAGGCGGTGCTGCGCGACCTCAAGAGCCTATCCGATATCGTCAACAACGTGCTGATGCCGCACCAGAGCGTGGCGCATGTCCGCTCGTCGATCGTGCTTGATAGGCTGAAGGAAAGTTCGAAGCTGCCGCTGCGCGGCTAGCATGGCCCAAATCGAGGGAAATTCGCCATTCGCTTTCCCCACCCGATTTGCGATGATCCATTTCAAATCAAACCACGAGCCCGCCATGGCGCTGCAACTTCGGCCGAACTGCGAATATTGCGACAAGGACCTGCCGCCGAACGCGACGGAAGCGCGGATCTGCTCCTACGAATGCACCTTCTGTGCGGACTGCGCGGAGAACAAACTTCACAACGTCTGCCCGAACTGCGGCGGCGGTTTTGCGCCGCGGCCGATCCGGCCCGTGACCGTGATGCGGCCCGGTGTCTGCGTCGACAAACAGCCGCCGTCGGACAAGCGTGTGCACCTGAAGTACAGCCTCGAGGATGTCGCGGCACATTGCGCGAAGTATCGGGATATTCCACCGGAGAGGCGGTGACTAGTCGCAGTCATTCCGGGGCGCGAAGCGAACCCGGAATCTCGAGATTCCGGGTCTGGTGCTTACGCGCCATCCCGGAATGACAGCTTCAAATCGCTTACGCTCCTCGCAATGACGGGGAGCCTCACACCGCCGGCGTGATCGTGCCCTCGACCTCGCCAAAGCCGACGCGGTAGCCGTCGCCCTGGCACCAGCCGCGCATGATGAGCGAATCGCCGTCCTCCAGAAACGTGCGCTTGACGCCGCTGGGCAGTTCGACCGGCTCGGTGCCGTTCCACGAGATTTCGAGCAGGCTGCCGCGCTGGTCTTTCTCCGGGCCGGAGATGGTGCCGCTCCCCAGGAGATCGCCGACATTCATGGCGCAGCCGGAGGAGGCGTGGTGCACCAGTTGCTGCACCGACGACCAGTACATGTACTTGAAATTGGTGCTGGAGATATCAGCCGCCGCGTTCTTTGCACCGGCGTGCAGGGCGACGTCGAGATGCATGTCGTAATTGTTCGGCTGGGTTTGCCGTAAGTAAGCCAGCGGCTCCGGATCCTGCTTCGGGCCATGCAAACGGAACGGGTCCAGCGCCTCGCGCGTCACGATCCACGGGCTGATCGAGGTCGCAAACGCCTTGGCCTGGAACGGCCCGAGCGGGACATACTCCCACTGCTGGATGTCGCGCGCGCTCCAGTCGTTCAGGATCACGAACCCGAAGATCATCGCTTCGGCCTGTTGTTCGGTGAGCCGCTCGCCGATGGCAGAGGGCTGCCCGACCACCACGCCCATTTCGAGCTCGAAATCGAGCCGCTTGCATGGCCCGAAGCTCGGCAGGTCGACACTCGGCGGTTTCAACTGCCCGCACGGCCGGCGCACCGGCGTGCCGCTGACGACAACGGTCGATGCCCGGCCGTTATAGCCGATCGGCATGTGCAGCCAGTTCGGCTGCAGCGCGTTGTCCTTGCCGCGGAACATCACGCCGACATTGGTGGCGTGCTCCTTCGACGAATAGAAATCGGTGTAGCCGGCGACTGTGAATGGCAGATGCAGCCTGACATCGGCCATCGGCACCAGCGTGCGCTTGCGCAGTTTCTCGTTGTCGCGCAGCTCCGGATTGTCGTGGCGCAGCAATTCGCTGATCCGCGCGCGCGTCTTTGACCAGACTTTGGGTCCAAGCGCCATGAACGGATTGAGCGAAGACGCCGCGAATACCGCGGGCTCGTCGATATCGAACCGGCAGTCCTGTGCGAGCTGCCAGAGATCGAGCACGTCATCGCCAATCGCGACGCCGACGCGCGGCGCAAGCCCGTCATTTGCCGAGAACACCCCGTAGGGGAGATTCTGGATCGGGAAATCGGAGGTGGCGGCGACTGATATGAAGGAGCGGAGGGTGGGATCGTTGGGATGGGGCATCGTTTTTCCGGTGTGTGATGGGAGACGGCTGCTCACCCTCCCCTGGAGGGGTCCGAGACGAGCGTAGCTCGCTCGTGGGTCGACGCGACTGAAAGGAGCGGCGGGGTGGGGTGACAGTCTCTCGATTCGAACAGTGCCCGAGGGGAGAGATCACCCCACCCCGTCGAGCATCTTGCTTCGCGCGATGCTCGCCGACCCTCCCCCTCCAGGGGAGGGTAAGAAAGTTCACGGCTTGTTCGGATCGAACCGCTTTTCGAGGCCGTTCCAGCAGTCGGCGTAATCATCCTGCAAGGTCGCGGACTTCGCCGCATGCGCGGTGACGCGTTGCGGGTAGCGGGTCTCGAACATGAAGGCCATGGTGCCGGTCAGCTTCACCGGTTTCAATTCGCTGTTGCTGGCGTGATCGAATGCCTGGCGATCCGGGCCGTGCGGCAGCATCATGTTGTGCAGGCTGATGCCGCCGGGGACAAAACCTTCCGGCTTGGCGTCATAGACGCCGTAGATCAGCCCCATGAACTCCGACATGATGTTCATGTGATACCAGGGCGGACGGAAGGTATTTTCGGCCACCGCCCAGCGCTCCGGGAAAATCACGAAGTCGATATTCGCCGTGCCCGCGGTTTCCGACGGCGAGGTCAGCACCGTGAAGATCGAGGGATCGGGATGATCGAAGCCGATGGCGCCGATCGGCGAAAACGTCCGCAGATCGTACTTGTATGGCGCGTAATTGCCGTGCCATGCCACCACGTCGATCGGCGAATGCGGCAGCGTGGTCTTGAACAGCGAACCGCCCCATTTCACGTAGAGCTCGGTCGGCGTGTCCTTGTCCTCGTAGGCCGCCACCGGCGTCAGGAAGTCGCGCGAATTGGCGAGGCAATTGGCGCCGATCGGCCCGCGCTCCGGCAGCGTGAAGGCGCCGCCGTAATTTTCGCAGAGATAGCCGCGCGCCGGGCCTGCCGGAATCTCGACCCGGAATTTCACGCCGCGCGGGATCACCACGATCTCGCCGGGCTCGGCGTCGATCCGGCCGAACTCGGTGACGAGACGCAGATTGCCTTGTTGCAACACGAACATCATCTCGCCGTCGGCATTGTAGAAATGCTGATCGACCATCGATTTGGTGATGAGATAGACGTGTGCTGCCATGCCGGCCTGGGTGTTGGCGTCGCCGGCCGTGGTCATGGTCTGCACGCCCTGCAGGAAGGTCATGTCCTGCTTCGGGATCGGCGCCGGATCCCAGCGCAATTGCGCGATCGGCAGATCATATTCGTGGCACGGCGCGGTGCGCCACAGCCCGCTATCTGCTTTCGCGAACCGCCCCGAATGCCTCACCGACGGGCGGATGCGATAGAGCCACGAGCGCTCGTTGCTGCCGCGCGGCGCCGTGAAAGGCGAGCCGGAGAGCTGCTCGGCATAGAGCCCGTAGGCGCAACGCTGCGGCGAATTGCGCCCCATCGGCAGCGCGCCAGGCAACGCCTCGGTCTCAAAGCTGTTGCCGAAGCCGGACATATAGCCCGGGGTGACGTGGACGGAACGCTTGGCGATCGCATCCGGCGAGGTGTTGATATTCATGGTCATCCTCCTTGCAGGGCGGCCCACATTTCCTGGTCGCGTTTGTCGGTCCAGATCACGGGATCGTCGATCCCCGACGCCTCGTCGAACGCGCGCGAGACGTTGAACGGCAGGCAGTGCTCGTAGATCGCGAACGACGAAAATTTCGGGTCCATCACCTCGCGCGTCGCCGCCATCGATTCCTTCAAATTGCGCCCCCTGGCGACCGAGGTTTCGGCGGCGCCATACAACGAGGTGACGAAATCGCGCGTCATCGCGATCGCATCGCGCCCGGTCGACAAACCCTTCAGCGCATCGCCACGGCCCGGCGCAATCGCCTTGGGATTGAAGGCGCGGATTTCATTCAGCGTCATCGGCCATTCGCGCAGATGCGCGTCGCCGCAATAGCAGGCCGAGTGATACTCGATCAGATCGCCCGAGAACATCACTTCGGCATCCGGCACCCAGGCGACGATATCGCCGGACGTGTGCCCGGCGCCGAGTTGCATCAGCCGCACTTCACGTTTTCCCAGATAGATCGACATCTCGCCTTCGAAAGTCAGCGTCGGCCAGGTCAGGCCCGGAATGCTCTGCGCGTCCTGGAACAGGCGGGGAAACCGGCCATATTCGGAATCCCAGTCCTGCTGGCCGCGCTCCTCGATCAGCCGATGGGTTTCGGCTGACGCGACGATGCCCTGCGCCTTGTAGGCGGAGGCGCCGAGCACGCGCACCGCATGATAATGCGACAGCACCACATATTTGATCGGCTTGTCGGTCACGGTGCGGACGCGCTCGATCACCTTGTGCGCCATTGCCGGCGTCGACTGCGCGTCGAACACCAGGCAGCCGTCGTCGCCGACGATAACAGCCGAATTCGGATCGCCCTCGGCGGTGAAGGCATAGAGATCGGTGCCGATCTCGGAGAAGGTGATTTTCTTCTCCGCCATGTCTGTCGTTGACGCGAAACCTTTGGCCATCAATCCCATTCCTGACTTCGTTTTGAGACGTATTTATTGTTGCTGTTGTTGTTGCTGCTGGCCGGCATCGATCATCCGCCGTTTGGCGAGCGCAATCGCCTCGTGCAGGACAGCTATATCGCCGATGTGATTGGCGAGCACGAGCACCAGCGCCGCGTCGAGATCGGCGCTCTGCTCGTCGCTCAGGCCGCGATGCGCCTCGACGACGGCGCGGAATGCGTCGTCGGGCTTTACGAAATTCGAAGCGGTCGACAGCGCCATTGCAGAACCTCAGTTGTAGCCGGACGCACGCGCCAGTGCGGCATCGAGTGCGGGCCGGGTCGGATGCCGGAAACGGGCGGCGACGTAGCCGTCGGGCCGCAGCAGATAGGCGGTCCCGGGGGCTGCGTCGTAGCGCGCGCCGGCAAGGCCTTCGGAATCGATAAATCCATCGTCGCCGCCGATGCGGACCACGCTGACGCCGTCAGGCGCGTCGACGGCCGCGCCGTTGCCGAACGCGAGCAACGTGAAGCGCAAGCCGCTGCCGATGAAAGCCTCCGTCAGATATGTCGGCTCGCCGGAGCTCGCCTGCAGCGGCGCATCTGATATCGACGCGCCGGGCCGCGGGCCGCCGCGCCACGCATCGCCATCGGCGGTCGAGAGCGGCGTCTCGTAGACCGAAGGCGTCGACAGCCGCCCGCCATTGACCATGCGCTTGCCGAATTCGGTTTCCTTCGCCAGCGACAGCACCGCCTTGCGCAGCCGCGCCTCCTGAGGAGAGTTGGGCGCCATGAAATCGGTCGAGCGGGTGGATTCGCGGATATTCTCGTCGGCGGCCGCGCCGCGCTCGATGTGATAGCTGTCGAGCAGGGTTTGCGGCGACCGCTGGCGCAGCACCCGGTCAAGCTTCCACGCCAGGTTCTCGGCATCCTCGAGCCCGGAATTGGCACCGCGGGCGCCGAACGGCGAGACCTGATGCGCAGCGTCGCCGGCAAAGAGCACGCGGCCGTGGATGAACCGGTCCATGCGGCGGCACTGGAATTTGTACAGCGAAATCCATTCGAACTCGAACTTGTCGTGGCCGAGCATGCGCGCGATTCTGGGCCGGACATTCTCCGGCTGCTTTTCGACCGCGGGATCGGCATCGCGGTGAAGCTGCAGATCGATCCGCCAGATATCGTCAGGCTGCCTGTGCAGCAGCGCCGACCGCCCGGCATGGAACGGCGGGTCGAACCAGAACCAGCGTTCGGTCGGGAATTCCGCCGTCATCTTGACGTCGGCGATCAGGAACTGATCTTCGAACACTTGGCCGGCGAACTCCGCGCCCACCATCTGCCGCAACGACGAGCGGGCGCCGTCGCAGGCGACGACAAAGCCGGCCTCAAGACGATACGGACCATCCGGCGTCTGGATCGTCAGCGCCACACGGTCGTTGCGTTGCTCGAGCCCGACCACCTTGTTGCGCCAGCGCAGGTCGATGGCGGCAAGCTCCTCGACACGATCGACCAGGTAGGCCTCGGCATAGAATTGCTGCAGGTTGATGAAGGCCGGCCGCTTGTGGCCTTGCTCCGGCAGCAGATTGAACTGGTAGAGCTTCGAATCGCCGTGAAAGATCTTGCCGACGCTCCACACCACGCCCTTGTCGACCATGCGCTGGCCGATGCCGAGCCGGTCCCAGTATTCCAGCGAGCGTTTGGAAAAGCAGATCGCGCGCGAGCCCTCGCCGATCCGGTCGGCATCGTCGAGCAGCACGACGCTCTGGCCGCGCTGCGCCAGATCAATCGCCAGCGAAAGCCCGACCGGCCCGGCGCCGACCACCACGACCGGATATTCGGCCACATCGGCACCCGCCCGGTCCTGATCGGGATGCCTGCGATAACCGAACTGGGTTTTGGTTGATGCCATGCGGGCTGAACCTTGCGACTAGCCGTCCTTGTAACTAGTCAACCTTGCAACTAGTCATGGGCGTGCGACCTTGATAATAGTCGCATCTGCAACTATCTTAAATCCTGCGCGACTTCCCTAGTCAACTCAAATTGGAGCGATTTTGGCACAAGCGCCTTCCAGCGAGCGTACACCCCGGCCGCGGGCCGGCGTAGACCGGCGCTCGGCCGATGAAGACGCGGCCCGGAAGAGCGCCAGGCTCGATCTCTTCAAATTCGTGCCGTTCCGTCTGAACCGGCTGGCCGCCGAAGTCAGTTCGGCGCTTGCGGCCGAGTATCAGGCGCGTTACGGGCTTGACATTCCCGAATGGCGCGTGCTGGCGACGCTCGGGTTTCGCAATGACGCCTGCAGCGCGCAATACATCGCCCATTGCACCCGCACCCATAAATCGACCATCAGCCGCGCCGTCACGGCGCTGATGAAGCGGCAGATGGTCGAGCGCGTCGAGAACGCAGACGACCGCCGCGAATTCCGATTGCGCCTGACCCGCAAGGGCGCGACGCTCTATGAGGAATTGATCCCGCGCCTGCTGCGCAGGGAGCAGGAGATCCTGTCCTGCCTGTCCGCGCAGGAACGCAAGAACCTCGCCCTGCTGCTCGGCAAGATCGAGGACAGCCTAAAGCTGGTACGTGACAGCGAGCAGGCGGACGCGAAGGAAGCGTATTGACATCCCTCGTCATGGCCGGGCTTGACCCGGCCATCCACGTTCTTGTTTCTCGTTCTACTTCACAAACGATCGCGATGGCGGCAGATGCAGCGCAAAGGCATCGACCTTGTCGCTGGCGCGCGGATAGATCTCGCTCACGATCGGATCGTGGCCGGGGATGAAACGATCGGGATGGCCGGCGAGCTTTTCCACGATCTCCCAGCCCCGCGCCATGTCGCCGACATTGTAGACGATCGGAAACGGGCTGCGCTTCTGCAGGTTGGCGTAGTAATGCGCCGCGTCCGAGGCCAGCACCACCGGCCCGCGCGCGGTTTCGACCCGCACCACCTGGAGCCCGTCGGAATGGCCGCCGACGCGATGCACCGTCACGCCCGGCGCGATCTCGCCGTCGCCGGAATGGAAGGTGACGCGCTCGCCATAGACGTGACGGACCATCGTCGTGACGTGTTCCACCGAGAATGGATGCCGCAGCATGCCGTTGCACATGCAGCGCCCGGTCGCGTAGCTCATCTCGCGGTCCTGCAGATGGAACCGGGCATGGGGGAAGCGGTCGAGATTGCCGGCGTGGTCGTAATGCAAATGGGTGACGATGACGTCCTTGATGCTGTCGGCCTTGACGCCAAAGCCTTCCAGCGCGTCGACCGGGTTAAGCGTGAGCTTGCGGGCGCGTGCCTTGGCCTCTTCGGCATTGAAACCAGTATCGACCAGGATCTCGCGGCCGCCGCCCCGGATCAGCCAGACAAAATAATCGAGGTCCTGCGCCGTGGTTTCATGCGGATCCGGCACCAGGAAATTCAAATTCGGGGTGCGCGGCGACATCGTTGCATAGCGCAGCGCATAGATTTCGTAGGCATTTCCCATCGGTGTCACTTTTCTTGAGGTTTGGATTGGCCGATGCCGGCAGCAAGCCATTGTCATCCGCAAACGTCAAACCCGCCTCGCGCATGACAGCCGCGCCCCTATGTGAGAAGGATCACATTGCCACTAGCCGCCATCACCCGCCTTGCGCGCAATTGCGCACTGGGGCGGGTGATCCAGTATTGCAGGATGGCTCATGTGAGCCGTTAGGCCTCGGCGTACTGGATACCCGCTTTCGCGGGATATGACGGAAGGGCTTGACGGGAACCCCGCACAGTCACCGCATGACGCCGGCGCGACATCACCGGGAGCACGATTTATTCCCGCGGCTTCCCGGCCCAACGTCGCGGTTAATTGTCGCAATTAATGACGTCAGCGCAAGCGGTTGACGCGTTGCGGACGCGGTTTGATAATGCAGGATGCGTAGAGTAAGGTCGCCGCGGCGCAAGCTGGTATCGGCGCCTTTTTGGCTGGACTGCTGTGATCTGGACTGCCGGTATTATGAAAATTCGCCTTGCATTGCTTGCCCCGTTGATTTTTTCGGCCGCGCTTTTTTCGGTGGCGTCGACCGACCCGTCGTTCGCGGCAAGCGACCGCTATGCGCTGGTGATCGGCAACGCAAAATATCCGGATGCCGAAGCGCCGCTGAAGGAGCCGATCAACGACGCCCGTGACGTCGCCGACGAGCTCAAGCGCGACGGCTTCAACGTCGATGTCGGCGAGAACCTCACCGGCGAGCAGATGCGCCGCGCCTTTGACCGGTTGTACGGCAAGATCAAGCCGGGCTCGGTCGCACTGGTTTTCTTCTCGGGTTTCGGCGTGCAGTCGAGCCGCCAGAGCTACATGATCCCGGTCGATGCGCAGATCTGGACCGAAGCGGACGTGCGCCGTGACGGTTTCAGCCTCGAGACGGTGCTGGGCGAGATCAACAGCCGCGGCGCCGGGGTCAAGATCGCCCTGATCGACGCCTCCAGGCGCAATCCGTTCGAGCGCCGGTTCCGCAGCTTTTCCGCCGGGCTTGCGCCCGTCATCGCGCCGAACGGCACGCTGGTGATGTATTCGGCGGCGCTTTCGTCGGTTATTTCCGACAATGGCACCGACCACAGCCTGTTCGTGCGGGAACTTCTCAAGGAAATCCGCACCCCCGACCTGATGGCGGAGGAAACGCTGAACCGCACCCGTGTCGGCGTGACCCGTGCCTCGCGCAGCGAGCAAGTGCCGTGGATTTCGTCGTCGCTGGCCGAGGATTTCTCCTTCATCCCCGGCGGCACTGGACCGCGACCGTCGAGCCCGCCTCCGACGACAGTGGCAGCGCCGGCCCCCGCGCCCGTACCACCACCAGCGCCCACCCCTCCACCACAAGTGGCGGCTCCGGCACCGTCCGCGCCGCCCTTGCCGCCGCCACCGGCCCCGCCAACGGTTGAGGCCGCTATACCTCCGCTTCCGCCGCCAGCCAAACCGAGCACCCCGGCGGCGCCGTCGATTGCCGACGATCCGACCATCAAGAGCCTGACCGACAGGCTCATCGACAATCCCGACGATGGCGCCGCGCTGTACCGGCGCGGGCAGGTCTATGCCAGCAGGGGCCTCTACGACCTCGCCATCAAGGACTTCAACAATTCGCTGCGGCTGAACCCGAAGGACGTTGAGGCCTATAACAACCGTTGCTGGGCACGTACGGTGATCGGCGACCTGCAGGCCGCGCTGAAGGATTGCAACGAGGCGCTGCGGCTGCGGCCGAATTTCGTCGATGCGCTCGACAGCCGCGGCCTGGTCAACCTGAAGAGCGGCCAGACCAAGAATGCAATCGCCGATTTCGATGCCGCCCTCAAGATCAACCCGCGATTGACCTCGTCGCTGTACGGACGCGGCCTTGCCAAGAAGCGCAACGGCTCGCTTTCGGAAGGCGATCTGGATATTAACAACGCGAAGGCGATGGACCCCAATATTGCTAAGGAATTCGCCGATTACGGGGTACAGTGACGATTATTTGAGGCGAAGGACGGTGCTCGCTGAACCCCGCAGCAGGCGTCCAGACTAAAGAAGTAATAGGCCGCGGCCGATTGGTCCGGCAGCTCATTTGCATCACCTTTGGAACCGCGCGGGACGCCCGCAGGAGGGACTGGCAATGTTAAAGATATCTGCAACCCGAACCCTTGGCGCGATCCTGTCGATCGCCACGATCGGCGCCGCCATTTCGTTCTCGACGGTGACCGCCCGTGCCGAGGACAAGAACGTCACCGAAGATCAGATCGTCCGCGCGCTGGCTCCCGAAAAGAAGGCGCCGCTGACCCGCGGCCTTTCGGTCGGACCGCAGCAAACCGTCGACCCGGCCGCAGCCGCCGCCGAGGGCAAATTCGTGCAGCAGATCCGTGGCCGGTCCACGCGTTCGCTTTCGAGCACCGAGCGCGAAGAGATCGCCACCATCGTCAAGGACAAGCCCAAGATCGATCTGGAGATCAACTTCGACTACAATTCGGCCGATATCAGCGCGAAATCGCTGCCGTCGGTGCAGGCGCTCGGCCGCGCGCTGACCAACGCCGACCTAAAGGGCTCGACCTTCGTGGTCGCGGGCCATACCGATGCGGCCGGCGGCGAATCCTACAACCAGGACCTGTCCGAGCGCCGCGCTGACGCGATCAAGCGCTATCTCGTCGACAAATACGGCATCACCGGCACCGATCTCGTCACCGTCGGATACGGCAAGAGCAAGCTCAAGGACCCGAGCCAGCCGATGGCCGAGGTCAACCGGCGCGTGCAGGTCGTGAACATGGAAAACAAGGCCACCGCGTCCAAATAGCCGCGTCAAAGTAACGGGCGTGGCGCCGACCAGGATTTTCCGGCTACAATACGTCCCGCAACACCCTGCGGGACGTATTCGTTTTGGGCGGCATTCAAGGTTCTCGCAAGGCTCTCGCCCAACCGAACGCACTCCTACCTCATGTGACTTGCAGTCTGGATTGATCCGGCGATGAACCTCTCCGAATACCTCAAACCTGCGCTTGGAGTGGCAATCTTTGCTGTGCTGGGCGTCGGCTATTACTGGTTCGAGCACCGTTCCCACGCGGAAGAAAAGGAAACGCCGGGCCAGGCGCTGGTGATCGTGACCAAATCCACCAATGCCTGCTTCTCCGACATGGTCCGGGTCACCGGCTTCATCGTGCCGCGCCGCGAAGCGCAGGTCGGCGTCGATCAGGAGGGATCGAGGGTCACCGACGTGCTGGTCCGCGAAGGCGACACCGTCACCGAAAATCAGGAACTGGCGCGGCTGACACAGCCGCAGCAGCAGCCGGGGGCGCCCGCCGGCCGGCCCGGGCCGACATCGCTGCGCGCGCCAGCGGCCGGACTGGTCACCGAAGTCAGGACGGCGGCCGGCGCACCAGCCTCGCCGCAGGCCGGGCCGATGTTCCGGATTTCGGTCAACAACGAAATCGAGCTGGAGGCCGAGGTGCCGAGCGTCCATCTGCTCAAGCTCAACCCCGGCGCCACGGTGCGGATCAGCCGCGACGACGCCCCCGACGTCGTCGGCAAGGTCCGGCAGATCTCGCCGCAGATCGACCGCGCCACCCAGCTCGGCAAGGTCCGGATCACGCTGAACAACAATCCGTCGCTCAAGGTCGGCATGTTCGCGCGCGCCAATATCGACGCCAAACGTTCTTGCGGCGTCGCCGTTCCGCGCACCGCCATCGACCGTCTCACCCTGCAGGTGGTCAAGGGCAATACGGTGGAAACGCGAAGGGTGCGGGTCGGACTTACCTCCGACACATCAACGGAAATTCTTGAAGGCCTCGACGTCGGCGAAACCGTCGTGGCCGATGCTGGCACCTCGCTGCACGACGGCGACCAGATCAAGACCATGTTTGCCGATGAACTCGAGCGCACGCGGACACGCTAATGGCTTTGAATATCTCGGCATGGTCGATCCGGAACCCGCTTCCGTCCATCGTGTTTTCGATCATCCTGCTGGTGCTGGGCTGGGTGAGCTTCACCAAGCTCGCTGTGACGCGGCTGCCGAGCGCCGACATCCCGGTGATTTCGGTCGCGGTCTCGCAATTCGGCGCGGCGCCATCGGAACTTGAGTCGCAAGTCACCAAGACGATCGAAGACGGCGTCTCCGGCGTCGAGGGCGTGCGGCACATTTCTTCCTCGATCACCGACGGATTGTCGCTGACCACGATCCAGTTCGCGCTCGAGACCAATACCGACCGCGCGCTGAACGACATCAAGGACGCCGTCACCCGTGTTCGCGCCAACCTGCCGCAGAACGTCACCGAGCCGTTGATCCAGCGCGTCGACGTCATCGGCCTGCCGATTGTCACCTATGCCGCGATCTCGCCCGGCAAGACGCCGGAGCAACTGTCCTACTTCGTCGACGACGTCGTCAAACGCGCGCTGCAGGGCGTGCGCGGCGTCGCCCAGGTCGAGCGCATCGGCGGTGTCGAGCGCGAGATTCTGGTTTCGCTCGATCCTGACCGGCTGGCGGCCGCGGGTCTCACCGCCGTCAATGTCAGCCAGATCCTGCGCGGCACCAATGTCGACCTCGCCGGCGGCCGTGCCGAAATCGGCAAGAACGACCAGGCGATCCGGACGTTGGCCGGCGCCAAGACGCTGAACGAACTCGCCGGCACCATGATCCCGCTGTTCGGCGGCGGCGAAGTCCGGCTCGACGATCTCGGCACCGTCACCGACACCATCGCCGACCGCCGCACCTTCGCCCGCTTCAACGGCGAGCCGGTGGTCGCGCTCGGCATCAAGCGCTCCAAGGGCGCCAGCGACGTGGTGGTCGCCGCCGCCGTGCAGAAGCGCATCGAAGTGCTGAAGGCCGCGTATCCCGACGTCGATCTGAAGCTGATCGACACCTCGGTCGAATTCACCAAGGGCAACTATGACGCCGCGATCTCGACCCTGTTCGAGGGTGCTATCCTCGCCGTCGTCGTCGTGCTGTTGTTCCTGCGCGACATCCGCGCCACCATCATCGCCGCGATTTCGCTGCCGCTGTCGATCTTCCCGGCGTTCTGGGCGATGGATCTGCTCGGCTTCTCGCTGAACCTCGTCTCCTTCCTCGCGATCACGCTGTCGACGGGCATCCTGGTCGACGACGCCATCGTCGAGATCGAAAACATCGTGCGCCACATGCGCATGGGCAAGACGCCCTATCGCGCGGCGCTGGAAGCCGCCGACGAAATCGGCCTCGCCGTGATCGCGATCTCGCTGACCATCATCGCGATCTTCGCGCCCGCCAGTTTCATGTCCGGTATCGCCGGACAGTTCTTCAAGCAGTTCGGCATCACGGTGTCGGTGCAGGTGTTCTTCTCGCTGCTCGCCGCGCGCTTTGTGACGCCGGTGCTCGCCGCCTACTTCCTGAAGGATCATCCGCACGACGACCCGCCGCCCGGCCGCGTGCTGCAGACCTACACCAAGCTCGTAACCTGGTCGGTAAAGCACTACTTCATCACCGTGCTGATCGGCTTCGGCATCTTTGCCGCGTCGATCTGGAGCATCACGCTGCTGCCGCAGGGCTTCCTGCCGGCGCAGGACACCGCGCGTTCGCTACTGGCCATGGAGCTGCCGCCGGGTTCGCAGCTCGCCTACACCGAGAAGGTGACGGAAGAGATCGTCGCCCGTTTGCGCAAGCGCCCGGAGGTCAAGAGCATCTTCGTCGACGGAGGTCGGGTGCCGCCGGGAACGCTGGAGGTGCGGCGCGCCGCGCTGATCATCAATTACACGCCGAAGACGGATCGCAAGATCACCCAGCGCCAGCTTGAACTCGAGATCAGCCAGGAACTCGAGAACGTTCCGGATATCCGTTTCTGGTTCCTCGACGAAAACGGCCTGCGCGCGATTTCGCTGGTCGTGACCGGCGTCGACAGCAATATCGTCAACAACGTCGCCAGCGAACTGGCGACCCAGATGAAGCGGATTCCGATCATCGCCAACGTGATCTCGGAAACCTCGCTCGACCGGCCCGAGCTCCGGATCCGGCCGCGCGCCGAACTCGCCGCACGGCTTGGCGTTTCGACCGAGAGCCTGTCGCAGACGATCCGCGTCGCCACCATCGGCGACGTCGGACCGGCCTTGGCGAAGTTCGATGCCGGCGACCGCCAGGTGCCGATCCGCGTCCAGCTCGAGGACAATGCGCGCGGCGACCTGCAGATGCTGCAGCAGTTGCGCGTGCCGCTCGGCCAGCGCGGCGAACGCGGCGGCGTGCCGCTATCGGTCGTTGCCGACATCCAGCTCGATCAGGGCCCGACCAGCATCAACCGCTACGACCGGGAACGGCAGGCCACCGTCGCGGCCGATCTCGTCGGCACCGCAGCCCTCGGCGACGCCACCAGGAAGATCTACGAACTTCCGGTCATGAAGAGCCTGCCGAAGGGCGTGAAGGTGAGCCCATCGGGCGACGCCGAAAGCCTGAACGAATTGTCGGAAGGCTTTGCCACCGCCATCACCGCCGGCCTGATGATGGTCTATGCGGTGCTGGTGCTGTTGTTCGGCACCTTCCTGCAACCGATCACCATCCTGTTCTCGCTGCCGCTCTCGATCGGCGGCGCGATCGCGGCCCTGCTTTTGACCGGCAAGCAGCTCACCACACCGGTGTGGATCGGCATCCTGATGCTGATGGGCATCGTCACCAAGAACGCCATCATGCTGGTGGAGTTCGCGGTCGAGGCGATCCGCGAAGGCAAGAAGCGCGACGAAGCGATCATCGACGCCGGCATGAAGCGGGCACGACCGATCGTGATGACGACGATTGCGATGGCCGCCGGCATGATGCCGTCAGCACTGGCGTTCGGCGCCGGCGGCGAATTCCGCTCGCCGATGGCGCTCGCCGTGATCGGCGGTCTGGTTTTCTCGACCGTACTGTCGCTGGTGTTCGTGCCGGCGATGTTCATGATGATGGACGACCTCGGCGCCTTCATCTGGCGCTTCGGCAAACTGCTGCTCGCCTCCCACGCCGAAAGCGAGCCCGCGGGCCACGCATCCGATCACACCGAGCCGCCGGCCAAGGGCCCGCCAGCGGCGCCTCCGGCGATGTCACCCGCGGCGGAGTGAGAGTGCCAAGCCTCGCACGCACTAGCGAAATCTGTCGGCAAGCGCTATTCTATCATCATGGTGTTTACGCGCATTACCATTGATCCGGCGGTCTGTACCGGCAAGCCCTGTATTCGGGGGTTGAGATTTCCGGTAGCGCGACTGCTCGGGCTGATGGCCGCGGGTGAGGCACGCGAGACGATCCTCAGGAGCTATCCCTATATCGAATCGGAAGATATCGACGAAGCCCTGCGTTATGCGGCTTTCCTCGCTGAAGACGAGACGGTTGAGTTGTCGCCCTCCGTCCCTGCCAAGTGAAATTTCTGATCGATATGCCGCTCCCGCCGGCCATTGCGGGATGGCTTGTCGATCGAGGCCACGACGCCGTTCATGCTGTCGATTTGGGACTTCATCGCGCCTCCGACAGCGAGATCGTTGCACGTGCCAAGCAAGAGTCACGAACGGTGATCACCGCCGATCTTGACTATCCGCGTCTTCTCGCCGTGGCACGCGCCAGCGAACCAAGCTTGATTTTGTTCCGCAACGGCGATTGGACCGAAGATCAGGTGCGAACGAGATTGGGCGATATTCTCGCTGGACTGACCGAACGGGACATTGCTCAAAGCATTATTGTGGTGGATCGCGATCGTGTGCGGCGACGGCGGTTGCCGATCGAATAAGTCGTGCCTCGCCCCCTAATCGTTCCGCGCTACCGCCGTCAGCTTGGTCATGTTCTGCAGCAATATCCTGCCGCGCTGCAGGTCGAGGATGCCGTCCTTGCGCCAGAGCTGTAACTGACGATTGACGCTCTCGCGGGCAGCGCCGACGAAAATGCCGAGCTGTTCCTGCGAGATGTGCACTTCCGATCCGAAATCGTCGGACAGCGCGCAAAGCCGGCGTGCCAGCCGAACCGGCAGCGGCTGCAGCACCGATTCCTCCATCCGCTCGCTCTGCCAGCGGATGCGCTGGCACAACAGCATGATGATCTTGATCGCGACCTTGGGCTCTCGCTCGAGGAAGGCGAGGAAGTCCTCGCGCCGCAGCACGAACAGTTCCGACGGCTCGCCAGCGGCGGCGTCCGCGGTGCGGCTCTGGCCGTCGAGCACGGCGACCTCGCCAAACAGGTCGCCCGGGCCCATGAAATTCAGCGTCAGCCGGCTGCCGTCGGAGGCGCCGGTCTCGATCCGGATCTGACCGCGGCGGACCCCGTACAGGGCATCGCCGGGATCGCCCTTCTGAAACAGCATTTCGCCAACCCCGAGCTGCTCGGTGTGGCAAAGGCCGGAAATGCGCTGCAACTCGTCGGCGCCCAAATCCGCAAACATCGGATTCATTTTCAGAATGACCGCAAATTCGGCCTGTTTACTCATTGTATTGCCTTCCAAATCAGTCCCAACCCGCCTGCTAGCCGGTTAGCAAAATTTGACCGCCTGGAAGTGTGTCATAAGTCACATAACTTTGCAGTAGCCTTGGATTATTTTTGGCTTCTTTTGGGCCCTCTCCCTTTCCGGGATAAGCTCGCCCGATCGGCCGCGTGCGCCTGTGGCACGGTCGAACTCGATGCCGGTTAGCCGGTCTGGAATGACGAAATGAGAGCATTGAAAATCGCCGGCGCCGCCATCGTGGCCGTGATCGTCGTCATCGCGCTGCTGCTGGTGATCGGCGTCCCCTCCTCGTTCCTGACCTCGCAGATCGAGGCCCGGGTCGAGCGCGAGACCGGCTACAAGCTCACCGTCAATGGCGGCGCCAAGGTCGGCCTGTGGCCCTCGCTCAACGTCACCCTGAACGACGTCACCCTGCAGGATCCGAAGGAGCGCGATAACGACAACCGCATCACCGCCGGCAGCATCCAGGCGGATATGACGCTCGCCAGCGTATGGGCCGGCAAGCCCGAGATCAGCGAACTCGTGATCGTGCGCCCGGTCGTCAACGTGCCGCTGCAGCGCGAGCGCCTCAAGGATGCAGCTCCAGCGGCAAAGCCGCTGGCTGCCGGTGCCGGCAACGCCGTTTCGATCGAGCATGTCAGCATCACCGGCGGCACGGTGGTGTTTTCCAATCTGCGCGACCGCGTCGAGAACAAGATCGAGACCATCAACGCCGACGTCACCGTCGATGCCGATCGCAAGATCAGAATGACCGGCAATGCGCGCAGCGGCGACACCCCGCTGAAATTCGAGATCAAGGCCGCGCCGCCTGCCCCGCCGCTCGAACGGCAGAACATCCCGACCGAGATCAAGCTCGACGCACCCGGCCTGTTGCAGGCGCCGCTGTCGGCCAAGGCCGAAGTGCGGCTCAACGGCTCCGTGGTGATGATCAACGGACTGACCGGCGTGCTCGGCGACGGTGCGTTCAACGGCTGGGCCTCGGTCGATCTCGCCAGCAAGCCGCTGGTGAAGCTCGATCTGGATTTTCAGCGGCTGGCGCTGGCGAAATCGCCTGACAGCACCGGTTCCGCGGCGCAGCCGTGGAGCAATGCGACCATCGACCTCAACGGCCTCAATTATGTCGACGTGCAGGCGCGCATTTCCTCCGCCGAACTCACTGTTGGCGACGGCCATTTCGCGCCCGCCGCGATCGAGGCAACGCTCGCCAGCGGCGTGTTGAAGGCCCAGGTCTCCAATCTCGGCGCCTATGGCGGCAGCGCCAATGGCGACGTCACCATCCACGCCTCGACCGCCAATCCCAGCTTCGCGCTGCGCGCCGACCTCACCGGTGTCCGCGCGCTGCCGTTGCTGAAGGGCCTTGCCGATTTCGACAAGCTCGACGGCAAGCTGCAGACCAGGATCAGCGTGCGCTCGTCGGGGAACAGTCAGCGCGCGATCATGGCGAACATGTCGGGCACGACGTTCGCGGTGTTCCAGGACGGCGCGATCAAGGGGCTCAACGTCGCGCAGATGATCCGCTCGCTGACCGCGAGCACGCTGTCGGGCTGGCAGGAGAGCAGCGAACAGGCGACGGATCTGTCGCAACTGTCCGCGTCGTTCAAGATCGACAAGGGCCAGGCGCAGACCACCGACCTCAACCTGGTCGGCCCGCTGGTGAAGATGACCGGCGTTGGCACCATCGACCTCGGCACCAAGCAGATCGGGTTCCGCGTCGAGCCGAAACTGGTGATGACCACCGAAGGCCAGGGCCGCCCCACCGAGCCGGTCGGGCTCGGCATTCCCGTCATGATCGAGGGACCGTGGGGCGCGCCGCGGATCTATCCGGAGATGCAGGGCATGCTCGACAATCCCGAGGCGGCCTATGCCAGGCTCAAGGAGATGGGCAAGGGCCTGTTCGGCGCCAATGGCGGCGGACTCAACAGTTCCGGAATCGGCGCCGCGCTCGGCGGCCTGCTCGGCGGCGGCCAGGCCGGTGCCGCCGGCACGCCGGATACCGGACAGAGCGGCAAGCCCAACGATCCGCTCGGCGGCCAACTCGGCGAGACCATCGGCAACCTGCTGCAGCAGGGCCTGAGCGGGTTGGGCCAGGGCGCAACAGGGCAAGGCGGCGCACGTCCGACCCAGGGCCGCAGCATTCTTAACCCCAACGCGTCCACCCCGGCAGCTCCCGCCGAGACGACCGCGCCCCCGGCGCCGGCGGATGCGACCCCGCAGCAGGACAGCCAGCCGATGAACGACGTGTTGCGGCAGCTGTTCAATCGCTGACTTCTGCTCCCTCGCCCCGCGCTTGCGGGGTCGAGACGAGCGAAGCTCGCTCTTAGAGGGTTGGGGTGAGGGGCTCTATCCACGAGTGAAGCCTATCGAGAGACCTGTACCCCCTCACCCGGCGCTACGCGCCGACCTCTCCCCGCAGGCGGGGCGAGGTAAGTGACCGCTCGTTCCTCCAAGTCCTGCGATCCTCCCCAAATTCGGAGCTAACCATGCCGGCGGAGGGCCGGTCAGGGGCCTCAATTCGTGCTAGAACGGCCCGCATGCGCGCCCCACGGGGCGGCTTGCGGCCACGAAGCTGATGCGCCTTCGAGGCATGGCGCACGAGGGTCCGGATGAGCGGGGTGAGGGATAAGATCTGGTTCCTGCGCGAGGGCCTGTTCGCCAAATACGTCATCGCCCTGGTCGGCCTCGTCGTGTTCGTGCTGGCCGTCAACGGCGCCATGGAAATCTGGATCAGCTATCGCGGCATCAAGACCACGCTCAACGACGGCATGTCGGAGAAGGCGGAGGCGACGGCCAAGCACATCGAGCAATCGATGGCCGACCTCGAGCGGCAGATCTCCTGGGCGACGCGCGCCTATTCCAACACGGTCGAGCTGCGCCGCGCCGACTATGCGCAACTGCTGCGGCAGGTGCCGCAGGTCAGCCAGCTCTCGCTGCTCGACCCCAAGGGCCACGAGCAGCTCCGGCTGTCGCGGCGCACCGTCAATGTCGGCAGCAACCTTGATTTCTCCCGCGACATCTCCTTCACCGAGGCCGTTGCCCGCGGCACCGGCTACGCGCCGCCGTATTTCCGCGGCGAGCATCCGTATATGTCGATCGCGCTGTCGCATTCGGATTCCAACGTCACCGTCGCCGAGATCGATCTCGACTTCCTCACCGAATTCTTCGGCGATGCCCAGGTCGGCAAGGTGGCGTTTGGCTATGTCGTCGACGGCAGGGGCCAGGTGCTGGCGAGTTCGTCGAAGGGGCCGGAAGTCGCCAAGAGCCTTTCCGCGCTGCCGCAGGTCGCCGCCGTGATCAAGCCCGGCGGCGCGCCGCTTTCGGCCGGCACCGACAGTGCGGGCCATGACGTGCTGACGACGTCGAGTGCGGTGCCGAAGCTCGGCTGGTACGTGTTCTACGAGCAGCCGACCGCGCAGGCGCTGACGCCGATCCGCGATCAAATGGTGCGGATTGCGCTGTTGATCGCGCTCGGCCTCGTGGTCGCGATCATCGCCGGCACCATCATGGCGCGGCGCATGCTGGTGCCGATCACGGCATTGCGCGCCGGCGCGCGACGGCTCGGCGCCGGCGAGTTCGGCCATCGCATCGAGGTGAAGACATCCGATGAACTCGAAGAGCTCGCCAACCAGTTCAACAGCATGGCGGGGCAACTGGCCGAGACCTATTCGGACCTCGAATGGAAGGTGAAGGAGCGGACGCGCGACCTGGCGCAGTCGATCAACGAGCTCAAGGTGCTCGAGGAAGTCGGCCGCGCGGTCGCCTCCTCGCTCGATCTCAACGCGGTGCTGCCGACGGTCGCGGCCCGCGCGCTCGAGATTACCCATGCCGACGCGGTGCTGATCTACGGCTATGACGCCACGGGCCGCCAGTTCAATCTGACTGAGGCGATCGGCATCGACAAGGACGCCGAGGGCGGCCATCGCGCTATCGACGAGGCCGGCAGCCCGCTCGGCGACGCCGCCGCGAAGGCCGAGCCGATCTCGATTCCCAATCTCGATGCGACATCCGAACATCCGCTGCGCGACATGGCGGTCGCTGCCGGTTTCCATTCGGTGCTGGTGGTGCCGCTGGTCGACCAGCAGGGCATTCTGGGCTCGCTGGTGGTGCTGCGGCGGAGCGCCGGCGCGTTCTCGCCGAACCTGATCGGGCTGATGAAGACCTTTGCGCATCAATCCGTGCTGGCGATGCGCAACGCGCGGCTGTTCTCTGAAGTCGACCACAAGAGCCGCGAACTGCTGAGCGCGAACGACACGGTGCGGCAGCAGGCCGACAAGCTGCAGGAGCAGACCGACCAGCTCAGGGATTGGAACAGGTCGCTGGAACAGCGGGTGGAGACGCAGCTCGGCGAGATCGAGCGGATTCGCCGGCTTGAGCGTTTCCTCGCACCGCAGGTGGCGCAACTGATCGCCTCCTCCGACGGCCATGATGCGCTGCTCGACAGCCACCGCCGCGAAGTCACGGTCGTGTTCTGCGACCTGCGCGGCTTTACCGCGTTCACCGAGAGTACCGAGCCGGAAGAGGCGATGAACGTGCTGCGCGAATATCACGCCGCACTCGGCGAATTGATCTTCCGCTACGAAGGCACGCTCGACCGTTATGCCGGCGACGGCGTGATGATCTTGTTCAACGCGCCGATCCAGTTCGAGGACCACACCGCGCGCGCCGTCCGGATGGCGGTGGAAATGCGCGACGCCATCGGCGAGCTGACCGGGAAGTGGCGCAACCGCGGCCACAATCTCGGCTTCGGCATCGGCATCGCGCTCGGCTACGCCACGCTCGGCCAGATCGGCTTCGAGCAGCGGCTGGAATACGCCGCGATCGGCAGCGTCACCAACCTGGCTTCCCGGCTGTGCGACGAAGCCAAGGCCCACCAGATCGTGGTGTCCAGGCGCGTCTACGGCATGGTCGAACCCTGGGTCGAGGGCCGGCCGATCGACGATCTCAACCTCAAGGGTTTCAATCACCCGGTGCTGGCCGCGGAGATTCTGAGCTGGCGCGAGGAAGTCGACAACGTGGTGGATGCAGCAGCGTCGACCGCGCGGCGGAAGAAGACGTCATAACTTCTGTCGTCCCGGCCTTGAGCCGGGACCCATACCGCGTGATCTCTCGGTGAGCCGCGGCGGCTAACATCTCGTCCACATCAACGGCCGCGGCGTATGGGTCCCTGCGTTCGCAGGGACGACATCGAGGTATTGCCCTCGCACTCGATTCAAATTTCAAACAGCCAAAATCATCCCGCCGCGCCACGCGCCCGAGGATTTGTCCGTAAACCTCACCCTCAAAATATAGAGGGCGCAGGGAAGACCGGGTGCGCGCCGCACCCGCGGTCTCGTGCGCAATTGTTGCAAAGGAATGCTGCGCCCGAGCATACAGGTTTGGCGGAGGCATCCGACCTTCCCTGCGCAATGGCTTTACGGCTTATACGTGATCGCCCTGGTGACCCTGCTTTTTGTGACACCATCGCTCTCAGGCCGCGTTAGCCGCCTTCGAACTTGACGCCTGCATCGGTGCGTCAGACCCACACGATTTCACCGTACGCTAAAGGCCACCTCGTCTTGTGACCTCAGCGTGTCCACCGCAGCCCTTCCCACGCCGTGACGATCGCGATACGCCCCTCTGGCGGGATGGGATGCGCGGATTGTGCGGTTGATTCCACCAGCGATAAAAGCGGAATATTTTTCCGCGAAGGGCTGGACAGGATTCTTGGCATGCCAGCTGATTTGCCCGTCGGGCCAATTTGTCGCGGGCGCAGGGTGATCGCTTTGCGTCGGAACTCAATCCGAGACTTCACCGCTCATTGGCCCCGTCGCGATCGAACTTGTAGTCTTCGGGCAATGTCCATTTGCGCTTCGACAACTGATCGAGCGCGCGAAACCGCCTTGCCTCTTTGGTCTCGACCGCGATGGTGTCGTTGCCGACGGCGACGACATTCAACTCGCCGCCTTCCTTCAGCCCGAGCTGTTCGACCAGCGCCTTGGGCAAGCGGACGGCGAGGCTGTTGCCCCATTTGGAAACCCGCATCGACGCCTCCGAGATATACAGCTCATGTCTGGATATGGATATCTTGGGGCTTCAAGTGCTCGCCGCCAAGCCCTTGGCTCTGCCGCCGGCCTTCTGGTATCGATGCTCCTGTAAACCTGAACTGGATTGCCGATGACTTATTTCACCGCGTCCGCCCCGTCGCGAAAATGGCTTGCGGCCGTGGCTGGCCTGCTCTCCCTCGCCGCCTCCCCCACCCTCGCCGCCGACGATCCCGAGGTCGCCCCGAAGGGCGCCGCGGTTACGGTGCTGAAGGCGGCGAAATCCTGTTTTGCCAATATCGTCGAGGTGTCCGGCACCATCATTCCGCGCGAGGAGACGCAGGTGCGCCCCGAGCGGATGGGGCTGAAGGTTTCCGAGGTGCTGGCGGATGCCGGCGATACCGTCACCGCGGGCCAGGTGCTGGCGCGGCTGACCTTGCCCGAGGGCGGCTCGGTGACGGTGCAGACGCCGGTGGCGGGGCTGGTTTCGGCCTCGACGGCCGCGGTTGGTGCTGTGGCCTCGGGCAAGGGCGAGGCGCTGTTTTCGGTGATCGCGCGCAGCGAGTTCGACCTGGTCGGCCTGGTGCCGACGCGCGACATCGGCAAGCTCGCGGTCAACCAGGCCGCGCGGATCAAGATCATCGGCGTCGGCGAGGTCGACGGCAAGGTGCGGCGGCTGTCGACCACCGTGCAGCCGGACAGCCAGCTCGGCCAGGCCTTCATCGGCATCACCACCAACCGGCGGCTGCTGGTGAATTCCTCCGCCCGCGCGCTGATCACGACCGGGCAGAGCTGCGGCCTGTCGGTGCCGCTGACCGCTATCCTCTATGGTTCCGCCGGCACCGTGGTGCAGGTGGTGCGGCGCGCCCGCGTCGAAACGCGGCGGGTGGAAACCGGATTGATGTCGGGCGGCCAAGTCGAGATCCGCGAAGGCTCGCAACTGGTCGAAGGCGATATCGTGGTGGCCCGCGCCGGCGCACTGCTGCGCGAAGGCGATCCGGTGCGGGCGGTGACGGCGGCGGATGTGAAGTAGGGATTGCGGCGGCGCAAAATTTATTGTCGTCCCTGCGAAAGCAGGGACCCATACCGCGTGATCTATCCGTAGCGCGCCGTGGCTGATATTTTGCCCACAACAACCATCGGTGGCTATGGGTCCCTGCGTTCGCAGGGACGACGAAACGCATGTATTACGTTTACATCCTCGCCAGCCGCCGTCACGGGACCCTCTATATCGGGGTGACCAATTCCCTCGCCAAGCGGATGGAGCAGCATCGCAACGGCGAAGGCTCGTCGTTCGTCAAAACCTACGGCGTTTACCGGCTGGTCTATGTTGAATCCTACGAGCGGGCGGAAGAGGCCATCGCCCGTGAGAAGCAGTTGAAGCGCTGGAAGCGGGATTGGAAAATTGAGCTGATCGAGCGCGAGAACCTGGAATGGCGCGATCTGAGTGATTTGATTGTTTAGCTGCCCAATTACTGTCGTCTCTGCGAACGCAGGGACCCATACGCCGCGGCAGTTATTGTGCGAATGGTCTCAGCTATCGCGCGTCATCGATAGATCACGCGGTATGGATCCCTGCGCCCGTGCGCAATTGCGCACTAGGCAGGGACGACAGAGTTATCCGCCGATGCGGACGTCTTCCAGCAGGGAGGACGACACCGACGGCACCTGCTCGCCTTCGCTGGCGCGGGAGATGGCGACGCGGGTCTTGTTGAAGACGGTTTCGGCGCCGGTCTGCGCATTCAAATTGTTGAGCAGCTCGGTCACCAGCACGCTGTACTGGCCCTTGCCGTCATCCGTCACCTTGCCGGGCGTGGCCGCCGACAGAACCAGCGCGTTTTCCGGCGGCGAGATCGGGGCGAGGCCGTGGCTGAAGGAGCGAAAGCGGCGCTCATAGGGGTTGCGGCGGGAAGCGTCGACGACGACGAGCTTGGCCTTGGCGCCCTTCTCGGTCATCGCGTCCAGCGCCTGCTCGATGCTGACGCCGGTGCGGCGGACGTCGCTTTCCTTCCAGATCGCGGCATCGACCGGGATCATGTAGCTCTCGCGGCCGACCTGAATGCCGTAGCCGCCGAAGAACAGCATGACGACCGTGTCCTTCCTGATCTTGGACTTCATCCGCTCGACGGCGCGGGCCATGTCGTCCCGAGTGGCGTCTTCCACCACGTCGACGTCAAAACCCTGGGCGCGCAGCGCCACCGTCAGTCCGCGGGCGTCGTTGATGGGCTGCGCCAGCGGCGCGGCAGCATCCGGATAATGGCCGTTGCCGATGACGAGCGCGACACGCGCCGCACCGTTGCCGATCGAGCCGGTCTGCTCGGTCCCGATCGCCTTGGCGGCATCGAGCGAGCGCTTGTTCAACGCCGCATGGGCGCCGATCGCCAACGACACCAGGCCGACCAGAGCGACGGCAATGGTGACGGGGCGACGGGTGATGCGAAGCTGCGTCAAATTCATCGTTTCCATTCCCAATCGTTTTCCAGCGCGCGCCAGTTAGTCGCGCCAATGCCGGTTAGGTTTGAGGGGTTGCCAAATCTGTGCCGCTCAATTGCGCTCAATTTGCGGCACTGCAACAAAGAAACCCTTAACCCGCAGGGCCGGCCGGGGCAACCTCCTTTGGCGCATGGAGCCGATGGCGGTGGATGATGGCCGGAACTCGGGTCAAGTTATGTGATGTCAATCACATTTGTGTTTCCCGCGGACTTGTATAGTTTTCAAGGGCTTGCAGGCCGCGTTCGGCCGGCGGTGGCTGCCTTTAGGTCCCTTGGGGCTTCCGGCAGCCTCGGTTCACCGTTCCGGCTGAAAGAATCGGCATGGGCTTCCAGTATTTCGCCGGCGCGGCGCTTCGCGCGCTGACCGCCCGGAAGGACGGCCCGTCGCTGTACGACGTCTGCGATCCCGTGCTGCTGAACTATCGCGGCGGCGACCCCCATCTCGGAAAATTCTACAAGACCGCGCTCGGCAACCCGGCGTTGCGACCGCTGCTCCGCCGCACCGGGTTGCCCGCCCTGAACGACGAAGGCCGGCTGCAACGGCTGCGCGCGGCGCTGACCCATGCCCGCGACGCCGCCGAGCCGGACTGGGCCGCGGTCGGCGCCCCCATCGCCGAGCTGATGGCCGATATCGGCGTTGAACACCCCCAGCCGGCGAAGGTTGCGGCCACGGCCCGCGCGCCAGCTGCCGCCGAGATCGAGCGCGTGATCCGCCGCTGCGGCGCGCATCTGCTGGGCTCGTTTGCCAAGAACGGCTTCATCCCGACCTATGCGGCGTTCAACCTGCTCGGCGATCCCGACATGGGCGGGCGCGAAATGCTGATGGCGCTGACCGGGCTGAACGCCCGCGGCTACAAGAATTCGACCTTGCTGTTCAACCTGGCGCGGATCTTCATCGCGCATTCGCCGGCGCGCGCGCTGATCAACCCGCCCTGGACGGGGATCGCCGAACCGATGTGGGAGCCGGTACAGATCCGGCACCGCTCGGCCTATTACGACGCGTTCTTCACCGAGGCGCTGCTGAGCTTTGTCGAAACCGGCCTCGCCTCCGGCGAGGAGATCGCGGCGTCGCAGCGCGCGATTGCCGACATGGTGGAGTTTTGCCTGAAGACCAGCGCCGAGGAAGTGCCCTCGCATGACGGCTCCAAGGTGCGGGTGGTCACGGCGCTGGCGCCGGGGTCCGGGCCGCGGTTCTCGCGCTTCTTCGCGCAGATCAAGCAGGACCTCGGCTTCGGTATCTATGTGCCGGATTGCGACACCACGGCGTGTTCGTTCTCGGCCGCGACCCAGGCCGGCTCGACCGATCCGATTCTGGATCAGCCGCTGCTCGACTTCTACCGCGGCTATCAGGTGCGCGAGGGCGCCAACGAACCGCGCGTCACCGTGCCCTTGAACGACCATGTCGATTACGAGGGCGGCGTCGTCACCTGGATCGACAACCTCGCCGGCGAGCGGCCCTACGGCAACGACCTCGATCCGACCCTTAATCTCGACATTCTCGAGGTCAGCTTTCGCCATCTCGGCCGCTGGAAGATCCTCGAGACGCCGCAGCGGCTGGAAACCGTGCACCGCATCATCGGCTTCCAGCGCAAGCTCGCGGAAAGCGGCGCGTTCGCCCAGCCGCGCTCGCACATCTACTACCTGCCGGAGCTCTACTCGGCCTATTTCGGCCGCTGCCATGCCGCGTTCATGGCGTTGCCTTTGGTGGCGCGGCAGGCGATCGATCCCGACGGCCATTTTGAATTCATCCGCGGCAAGGTGCTGGCCTATGTCGAGGGCGAGCTGATTACGCGGGAAATGAATGCGTTCGATGCGGCCTTGGCGCTGATGGCCTTGGCGCATCTCGGCGCCGATGTTGCGACCTTTGCGCCGGCGCTGCATTGCATCGTCGCCCACTTCGGCGAAGGCGGCCGGCATGGGCCCTACAAGGCCTATGAGTGGAACAAGATGAAGACCCCGACGCGGATTCTGGTCGGCGGCCCCGAGGTGACGTCGGCCTTCGTGCTGATGGGGCTGGCGCTGGCGAGAAGGAAAATGGCGAAGAGATGAACGTCTCTTACCCTCCGCTGGAGGGGGAGGGTCGGCACGGATCGAGCGAAGCGAGATTCGTAACGGGGTGGGGTGATCTCTCAACTCGCACCGCTGGTGAGGAGAGACCGTCACCCCACCCCGCCGCTTCGCACCCTCCCCCTCCAGGGGAGGGTGAAGATTTCTCGCGTTAAGTTGAAGGCGGGCGGGTGCCCGGCTGTTGGCAAGCCGGTCTCAATACCCGCACAATGATTAGGCAGGTCTGGATTAGGCAGATTTGATTGAGGCCTTTGCGCTCACTTTCGGGATTGCCGATGACATCGAAGTTCTTGCTCGCCGCCATCCTGTCGCTGCTGCCGGTTCTGGCGCAGGCGGCCGATATCACTGGCGTCCCCAAAATCCGCGAAGGCGACCATATCCAGATCGGCAACAGCCGCATTCGCCTGGGCGGTATCGACGCGCCGGCGGTGGACCAGCTCTGCCTGAACAATTCGGGCGAGCGCTGGACCTGCGGCGTCGCCGCCCGCGACGAACTGATCAAGCATGTCGACGGCAAGAGCTGGACCTGTCATCCCAGAAACACCGATCGCCGCGGCCACACCGTGGCGCGCTGCGAGGTCGAGGGCGAGGACATCCAGAAATGGCTGGTGTCGAACGGCTGGGCGCTGTCCTACACCCGCGTCAGCCACGACTACGACGCCGATGAAAAAGCCGCGCGCGAGGCCAAGGCCGGGATGTGGCAGGGCGCATTCATCGCGCCGTGGGACTGGCGCGTCCGCAACAAGAAGACCGCCATTCTCGGCGCCGCCAAGGCGCCGGAAAATGCCAAATCGATCCTGTTGGCATCGGCCTCGGGCCCGGTCGCGCCCTCGCCCGACTGCACCATCAAGGGCAACGTCAACAGCTCGGGCGAATGCATCTATCACACGCCGGCCAGCCGCTGGTATGCGCGGATCCAGATGCATGTGAACAAGGGCACCCGCTGGTTCTGCTCGGTCGAGGACGCCGAAGCCGCCGGCTGCCGCGAGACCAAACGCTAGCGGCGTTGGGGGCCTCATGGTTCACAAGGCGAAGCGAAGCTTCGTCCGGAGACGCGCGGCGTTGCCGCGCTCCTCACCATGAGGAATTCACAGTCTCTCCTTCATCCTGAGGAGGCGCGTAGCGCCGTCTCGAAGGATGAAGCCTCCGCCAAAGACAGATAAGCTATCATCTGCCAGATCATGATTGCGAGAGCCCGTCCCCGTGTCTGACCTTTACGACGAACTGGAATCGCAGCGGCAGCGCGAGCATTCGCGGCTGGAGCGCGTTCTGCTGCTCTCGCTCGTCGTCGTCGCGGCCTATACCGCGCTGGCCTATCTGCTGCTGCCGTTGTTCTGGACTCATTACGAGCACCAGAAAGGCCTCGCCAACCTGCCGATGGTGACGCGCACCGCGCAAGGCATTCCCGGCGATCCCATGAATGTCGGCCTGGTCGGCAATCTCGGCGACGTGGTCTGCGCGATGCATGCGGCCGGCTGGTATCCGGCCGATCCGATCACGCTGAGATCGTCGATCGAGATCGTCGGCTCCGTGCTGCTGGACCGGCCCTACAGGGATGCGCCGGTGAGCAATCTCTATTATCTCGGCCGCCGCGAGGATCTCGCCTTTGAAAAGCCGATCGGCCAGAACGCCGATCGCCGCAACCATGTGCGTTACTGGAAAGTGCTGGACCAGGGCGAGGAAAAGCGTCCGGTGTGGCTCGGCGCCGCGACGGAAGATCGTGGCGTCGGCGTCAGCCGATATACCGTGGCGGTGACGCATCATATCAGCGCCGACCTCGACGCCGAACGCGCGCTGCTGGCGGCCGATCTGGAAAACGCCGGCATGGTCGACGCCAAATATCAGGTCACCGGCATCGGGCCGACGCTTGCGGGCCACAACGGCGGCGGCGACCTCTATTACACCGACGGCGAGATCTGGGTGCTGCGGCTGGTCGAAGCCTGCAAGAAGCGCGACGGGCCCGCGGTGACGATCCCGAGCCCGCCGGCGACCGAGATGAAGGATCAGATCTGGCACACGATCGCCGATGCGGTGTCGAAGTGATGCGGACCGATGCAGCGAGAACACTCGGAGCAATTGGGTCTTTTTGCGGCTCTGGATGGCGTCGCTGCACTCGCAATGACGGCTTCGATCGCATATTGTGGAACGCAGGGCTGAAGCTCCAAAGTTGAATCTCCGACAAGGAAAACCAACACATGACCGTTCGCGCGGGCCGGGAATTTCTGGCCATCCCCGGGCCCACCACCATGCCCGACGAAGTGCTGCAGGCGATGCATCGCCCGGCGCTCGACATTTATTCCAACGAGATGGTGGAGCTGACGCACGGCCTGCTCGCCGATCTGTCCAAACTGTTCAGAACCAAAGGCCATTCCTACATCTACATCGCCAACGGCCACGGCGCCTGGGAGGCGACCCTCTCCAACGTGCTGTCGCGCGGCGACAAGCTGCTGGTGCTGGAAAGCGGCCGCTTCGCGATCGGCTGGGGCAGTGCCGCCGCCGCGATGGGCGTCGATGTCGAGGTGCTGAAGGGCGACTGGCGCCGCGCGATCCGGCCCGCCGAGGTCGAGGCACGGCTACGCCAAGACAAGGATCACAAGATCAAAGCCATCGTCGCGGTGCAGGTCGACACGGCCTCGGGCGCCTACAACGACATCGAAGCCATCGGCAAGGCGATCAAGTCCTCCGGTCATCCGGCATTGTTCATGGTCGACACCGTGGCGTCGCTCGGCTGCATGCCGTTCGAGATGGACGCATGGGGGATCGACGTCGCGATGTCCGGTTCGCAGAAAGGCCTGATGACACCGCCCGGCCTCGGCTTCGTCGCCGCCAACGACCGCGCCCGCGAAGTGCACAAGAAGGCTGATCTGCGCACGCCCTATTGGGACTGGACCGAGCGCGACGGCAGCGAGCACTACCGCAAATATGCCGGCACCGCGCCGGTGCATCTGTTGTTCGCGTTGCGCAAGGCGATCGACATGCTCACCTCCGAGGGCCTGGAAAACGCCTTCCTGCGCCATAGCCTGCTCGCCGAAGCGGTGCGCCGCGCGGTTTCGGTCTGGGCCGAGGGCCAGGTGCTCGGCTTCAACATTGCCGAGGCGAACGAGCGCTCCAACACCGTTACGACGGTGACGATGAACGGCCATGATCCTGCTGCGCTGCAGCGCTACTGCAAGGAAAAATGCGGCGTGGTGCTCGGCACCGGGATCGGCGACCTCTCGGGCCAGGCGTTCCGGATCGCCCATATGGGTCACGTCAACGCCCCGATGATCCTGGGCACGCTCGGCGTGATCGAAGTCGCGCTCAATGCGCTCGATATCCCCCACGGCAAGGGCGGAACCGAAGCCGCGATCGAATATCTCGGCGAAAGCGTGAGTGCGTGACACTTCACCCTCTCCTGGAGCCCCGTTTCGATTGAATCGAAACGGAACTCTGGACTGCTTATCTTGACGCGCTTTCTTGACGCGAACCGGGGCCGCTTCGCTGGAAAACGCTCTGGCGGGGCGGGCTAAATTACTTGCAGCCCTTCGACTTACGGTGGCTTTTCCTCGCCGCATTTTTCGTGCTTATACTGGCATACAAGTATACAAGCGCCGGACGCTGATCCGCGTAAGAAAAATGCTGGAGGAATCCGATTGGCGTCCGTTGATTTGCGTGGCCTGACCAAGCGCTTTGGTGCGCTTGCCGTGGTCGATAACGTCTCGCTGCGGATCGATCACGGGCAACTGGTCTGCCTGCTCGGTCCATCCGGCTGCGGCAAAACCACGACATTGCGGCTGATCGCGGGATTTCTGGAACCTTCCGACGGCGAAATCCATGTCGGCGACCGGCTGGTATCGTCGAAAGCGCGCACGCTGCCGCCCGAGCAGCGCAAGATGTCGATGATCTTCCAGAGCTACGCGCTGTGGCCGCATATGACGGTCGCCGAAAACATCGTCTATGGCCTGCGCCTGCGCAAAATGGACCGCGACACCATTGCGAAAAAGCTCGCGGCGATTCTCGCCACCACCAAGCTCGAGCCCCTGGCGCAACGCTATCCCGGCGAACTCTCCGGCGGCCAGCAACAGCGCGTGGCGCTGGCGCGCGCGTTGATCGTCGAGCCCGAAACGCTGCTGCTCGACGAGCCCTTGTCGAATCTCGACGCCAATCTGCGCGAGGAGATGCGGTTCGAGATCCGCAGGCTGCACGACGAATATCGCTACACGACGGTTTATGTCACCCACGACCAGTCCGAGGCCATGACCACCGCCGACCTGATCGCGGTCATGAACGGCGGCAAGATCGACCAGCTCGGTTCGCCGGAAGACATCTACGCACGGCCGGAATCAGAATTCGTCGCGCGCTTCATCGGCGCCAGCAACGTCATCAAGGGCACCGCGCGCGACGGCAACCATGTTTCCTTCGCCGGCGCGACCCTGCAGGTGATCGGTGCGCCGCTCGCGGCGGGCCAGAGTGCGGCGGTTGCGATCCGCCAGCACGACATCGGGCTTTCGACCCAGGCGCCGGTTTCGCCCGATAACACGATCAAGGCCGTCGTCACCCGTCAGGTCTATCTCGGCGCCGCGCGCGACTACATGGTCGAAGTCGCCGATGGCACGGCGCTGCGTGTCACCACGCCGACCGAAACCAATGTCGGCAAAGGCAGCGAAGTCTGGCTGACAATGCCGCCGGACCGCTGCCGCGCCTTGAGCCGCTAAATAACAAGAAAGAAACGGGAGGACGCGATGAAACAAACAAGGCCTTCACGACGCGATATCCTCAAAGGCTCGACGGCGCTTGCGCTTGGAACCGTATTCGCCTCCGCGGCCCGCGCCGAGGCGCCGCCGCCGGAAGCGATCACGCCGCAACTGATCGAAGCGGCGAAGAAGGAAGGCAAGGTCGTCTGGTACACCTCGATCGACCTGTCGGTATCCGAGAAAATCGCGGGCTCCTTCAAGGCGAAGTATGGCGTCGAGGTGCGGGTCGAACGCACCGGCGCCGAGCGGGTATTCCAGCGGATCGGACAGGAATACGCCAGCAGCGTTTACGCCGTCGACATCGCCAACTCGTCGGATGCGTCGCATCTGCTGGCCTGGAAGAAGCAGGGCATCCTGCTGCCTTACGTGCCGGAAGACGTCGCGAAGTATTACAAGCCCGAACACCGCGACCCCGATGGCACCTTTGCCGGCTTCCGCGCCACGCTCAGCCCGATCGCCTACAATACCAAGCTGGTGAAACCCGAGGACGCACCGACGAGCTACAAGGACCTGCTCGATCCCAAATGGAAGGGCAAGATCGTCAAGGCGCATCCCGGCTATAGCGGCACCATCCTGACGGCCACTTTCGAAATGGTGCGCGATGTCGGCTGGGAATATTACGAGAACCTCGCCAAGCAGAACATCATGCAGGTGCAGTCGGCGACCGATCCGCCAAAGAAACTGTCACTCGGCGAACGCAGCGTGATGGCCGACGGCACCGAATACAATATCTTCCTGCTCAGGGAATCCGGCCAGCCGGTCGAGGCGGTCTATGCGACGGAAGGAACGCCGTTCATCGTCGGGCCGAACGGCATTTTCAAAGCCGCGCCCAATCCCAATGCGGCAAAACTGTTCCAGAACTACTGCTTCACGCCGGAAGCCCAGCAGATCGTCATCGACGCCGGTGGACTGCGGTCGTTGCATCAACAGGTGAAGGAGCATCCGGGGCGCAAGCCGCTGGCCGACATCAAGCTGATGAAGGAAGACGCCGCCAGCGCCGAGGCTCAAAGCGAAGAGATCAAGGCGCGCTATCAGAAGATCTTCCGCGTTTGACGAAGCCCGAGGGAGTTTCAGCCATGCGAAAAAAACTGAGCCGGCGCGATGTCCTGCAAGGCGCGGCAAACGCTTCCGCGGCGTTGGCAGCGGGAAGCGTGTTCGCCTCGCCGGCTCGCGCCGAGGCTCCCGCGCCGGTCGCGATCTCGCCCGCTCTGGTGGACGCGGCCAAGAAAGAAGCCAAGGTCATTCTGTATTCCTCGATGGACCTGCCGGTCGGCGAAAAGCTCGGCAAGGCGTTCGAGGCCGCCTATCCCGGCATCTCCGTGCAGATCGAGCGTTCCGGTTCGGAGCGGCTGTTTCAGCGGCTCGACCAGGAATTCGGCTCGGGCATCCGCGCTGCCGACATCGTCAACACCTCGGATGCGTCGCACATCATCTCCTGGAAGAAGAACGGCTGGCTGGCGCCGTTCGTGTCTGATGATATCGCCCAGCATTTCCTTCCTGACTATCGCGACCCCGACGGCATGTCCGCGACCTCGCGGATCTATCTGTCGTCGATCGCCTACAACACCAAACTGGTGAAGCCCGAGGACGCACCGAAAAGCTACGCCGACCTGCTCGATCCGAAATGGGCCGGCAAGATGGTCAAGGGCCATCCCGCCTATAGCGGCACCATCATGACCGCGACCTTCCAGTTGATCCGCGAGCTGGGCTGGGACTATCTGGACAAGCTGTCGAAGCAGCGCGTGATGCAGGTGCAGTCGTCGACCGATCCGCCAAAGAAGCTGTCGCTCGGCGAGCGCGCTGTCATGGCCGACGGCAACGAATATGGCGTCGTGCTGCTGAAGGAAGCGGGCCAGCCGGTCGAGCCGATCTATCCGACCGAGGGCACGCCGACGATCTCGGGGCCGACGGCCATCTTCGCTTCGGCGCCGCATCCCAATGCCGCGCGGCTGTTCCAGGCCTGGCTGCACACCCGCGAGACCCAACAGTTCTTCACCGACTACACCGCGCAATATTCGGCGCATGCGCAAGTGGTGCCACACCTGGGACGCCGAAAACTCTCCGACATCAAGCTGATGAAGGAAGATGCGGCCGGCGTCGAGAAAATGGCGGAAGAAATCAAGACGCGCTATGCGCGACTGTTCAGGGTTTAGGGTGCTGCCGCCCCCAACCAACAACGTCATTCCGGGATGGTCCGAAGGACCAGACCCGGAATCTCGAGATTCCCCGATGCGCATTGCGCATCTGAGGTTCGATGCTTCGCATCGCCCCGGAATGACGGAGAGACAATTTACATGACCATCACCACCACTGCCGCCCCGAAAGCCCGCATCGACTGGACCAAGCCGGTGCTGTCGCTGGTTGCGCTCTGCATGGTGGTGCTGATCGCGCTGCCGATGTCCTGGCTTGCGATCTACGCGTTCACCGACAAGGCGCGGCATCCGACGCTGCAGAATTTCGTCACTTTGTTCACCAATCCGGATTTCCTCGATCCGCTGCTGACCACCGCGATCATCGCCACCACTTCGGCTTTGATCTGCTGCCTGGTCGCCGCGCCGATCGGCTGGCTGGTCTCGCGCACCGACATGCCGGGGCGGCAGACCATCCGGGCGCTGGTGACGGCCTCGTTCGTGACGCCGCCGTTTCTCGGCGCGGTCGCCTGGGAACTATTGGCCGCACCGAACAGCGGACTGCTGAACCAGCTTTATCGCACCCTGACCGGCGCCGAGTCGGACTCCTATCTGTTCAACATCTATTCGCTGACCGGGATCATTTTCGTGATCTCCTGCTACACCTTTCCGTTCGTGTTCGTGCTGGTGGCCAATGCGCTCGACAATATGCCGGGCGAACTCGAAGACGCGTCCGCCATTCTCGGCGGCAAGGCCTGGACCACGGCGCGGCGTATCACGATTCCGCTGGCGCTGCCGGCGCTGGTCGCCGGCGCGCTGATCGCCTTTTTGCAGGCGATGACGCTGTTCGGATCGCCCGCGATCCTGGCGCTGCCCGCCGGCTTCCACACCATGACCACGAAAATCTGGAGCCTGTTCCAGTATCCGCCGAAGCTGGAACTCGCGGCGGCCGCCGCGGTGCCGCTGCTGGTGCTGACGATCCTGCTGCTGCAGGGCCAGAAATTCCTGCTCGGCCGCCGCGGCTATTCGGTGGTCGGCGGCAAATATGGCGCGCCGCGCCAGGTCGAACTGAAAGCCTGGCGCTGGGTCGCGCTGGCGTTCTGCCTGGTCGTGCTGCTCAATCCGGTGTTCCTGCCGTACATGGCGTTGCTCAACGCGGCGTTCTCGCCGAACGCGACCACGCTGGTGACGCCGTCGACCGCGACCTGGCACAACGTCGTCTTCGTGTTCACGGAATTGTCGTCGACCCAGCTCGCGCTCAAGAACACGGTGATCCTGGGCGCCTCCACCGCGACCATCGGCACCGCCCTCGCGCTGGTGATTGCCTATGTCACCACCCGCCGCGTGATTAGGGGCCACCGTATCCTCGGCTTTCTCGCCACCGCCCCCGTTGCGGTGCCCGGCATCGTGCTCGGCGTCGGCCTGTTCCTGAGCTACACGCGACCGCCCTTCGTGCTCTACGGCACGCTGTGGATCCTGCTGATCGCGTTTCTCACCATCAACCTGCCGTCGGCCTATCAGCAATTGCAGGCGGCGTTCGCCACCATCCATCCCGAACTGGAAGACGCCAGCCGCATCCTCGGCGCGACACGGCTGCAATCGCTGCGCCAGATCACCGCTCCCTTGCTGCGCACCGGCGTGATCGCGACCTGGTGCTTCATCTTCATCGGCGTGATGCGGGAACTGTCGGCAGCGATCGTGCTGTTCACCTCGCAGACCAAGGTGTTGAGCGTGCTGATCTACGATCTCAACGAAAGCGGCGACCTCGCCGCGATCTCGGTGCTCGGCATCGCGATGCTGGTGATTACCTTCGCGGTGGTGATGGCCGTCAACCGGATCCCGATGTTCGGCGGCAACGCGACGGCGCGGTTGAGGAATAGCTGAACCCTCATGGTGAGGAGGCGTGAAGCGCCGTCTCGAACCATGAGGCCACGGCTGTGCCATTCATCCTTCGAGACGCAGGCTACGCCTGTTCCTCAGGATGAGGCCTTCTACCGTTCCAGCCGATACGCATCGACCTGCGACTTGAGCTGCTCCAGCGACGCCAGCGGGGCCGACGGCTCGACGGCGTATTTCCGCTCCGCCAGCCACGACAGCACCTTCAGGTCGATCGCCGGCGAATGGTGGATGACGTCGCCGTAATTTTTAAGGTCATGCGTTACTTCCTTCACCGCACGAAAATCGAACAGGCGCACGTTGGGAAATTGCAGCAGGCGCGGAAACGCGTAAGCGGTAAAATCGTAGACGGTCTTCAGCGCCGACGGCGCAGCGTCCCGCATCGCCGCGAATTGCAGGATCGAATAAGGTGGGAAGTAAATATCAAACGTTACGTCCGGATGTTTCGAAATCAACCCAACGGCATCGCGCTCGAAGGCCCGGACCATCGCCTCATACGCGTAGCCGTCGGCGAGATAGCGGCTGCGCACGGGATCGGTGATGTGCTTGTAGGCGGCGAGCGCCTTTCTGGCATTGTAGCTTCCGGCGACGTCGTATTCGGGCGGCAGCGAATTGATGTCGTCGACATCGGCGATCGGGAACTTGAAGACCAGGTCCGACGTCAGCTGCGCGACGGCGGGCTCAAGCTGCGGCAGCGATCGCGCCAGGATCCACAGCGACTCCCGCGCCATCTGGCCGCTGAACAGATAGCCGGCAAGGCCCGCGGCACTGCGGCGATAGAGCCCAGAGGGAAGATAGACATCGGAATCCGGCTCCGGCGCATCGTGAAAAATCCAGTCGTCGAGCTGCCAGACCACGCGCTTGGGATGGCGCGCCATCGCCGCATCAAGCACAAAGCTCTGTTCGCGCGAGCTCGATCCCGTCATCGACAGTTTTAGCGAACGACCGCCCAGGATCCGGTCGATGTCGCGCTGACGGAAATGAATGGCGAGCGAGGTACCCATGACGGTGGTGTCGAATGGCTGGCTTTGGATCAGGCCGGCGTCCTGCATTCGCGTGTCAGCCGAGTACATCGCCGGAAACAGCCGCGCCGGGCGGAACAACTGCAGGGGATCGACGACAAAGTTGAGCGCCGCCGCCATCAGCATGATGAACGCGCCCGCGCACAGAAACTTCAGGAGATTTTTGGCGACAGGGCTCATCAGAACCTGAAGTAGATGAATTCGCTGTGCTGCTGGATTCCCAGGATCCCGAACGCCAGCACCGCGGCGGTGGCATAGAGGAACCAGGGACGCAGCCGCGCCTTGGCCAGATTGTCGCCGACAGTGCGGCGCGCGTGATCGTAGCCCATGATCGCCTGCGTGTTCGGCGCGAACCACGCCAGCGCGGCGTAGCCCGCGATGAGGGTAAGATTCGCGATCTCGGCGCGGCCGAGCGCGAGCCGGCTCGGATCGGCCATCCGCACCAACACATAGACAGCCGAGTCGATATTATCGGCGCGGAAGAACACCCAGGCGACGACAACCGAAAGAAACGTTAGCCCGGCAGCCGCCAACGTCGCGGCCGGCCGTAGCCGCGGCGCGACCTCCGGACCAAACCGGTTCCAGGCGTGATTGATACAGAGATAGGCGCCGTGCAGCGCGCCCCAAACCACAAACGTCCAGGCCGCGCCATGCCAGAGGCCCCCGAGCAGCATCGTGATGACAAGGTTGACATAGCGCCACACCGGGCCACGCCGGTTGCCGCCGAGCGGGATGTAGAGATAGTCGCGTAAAAACTGCGACAGCGTCATGTGCCAGCGCCGCCAGAAATCGATGATCGAGGTGGCCTTGTAGGGCGAGTTGAAATTCAGCGGCAGGAAGATGCCGAACATCAGCGATATTCCGATCGCCATGTCGGAATAGCCGGAGAAGTCGAAATAGAGCTGAAACGTATAGGCGAGCGCGCCGGTCCAGGCCTGATCAAAGGTCGGCGACCCCGGACCGAACACGGGTCCGACCAACGGCTGAATGCCGTCGGCCAGACAGGTCTTCTTGAACAGCCCGATCGCAAAGATGATCAGGCCGCACAAAATGAGATGCGGATCCGGGCGTTTTGTTTCGGCACGCTCGAACTGCGGGATCATGTCCCGGTGGTGCAGGATCGGCCCCGCGATCAGATGCGGGAAGTAGGTGACGAACAGCGCGTAATGCGGCAGCGCGTAGCGCGCGACCTTGCCTCGGTAAGCATCGACCAGAAACGCGATCTGGGTGAAGCTATAGAAGGAGATGCCGACCGGCAGCAGGATGTGGACGACAAAGCCGGTAGAAAACAGCGCGTTGAAATTGGCGGCGAGAAAGCCGGCATATTTGAAGATGCCGAGCACAAGCAGATCGCCGGCCACGCCGGCCGTGAGCACCACAAACCGCACCCTGGGGCGCAAATCCCTCGCAATCAAGAGATAGCCGACACCGTAATTGAACGCGATCGACGCCAACAGCAACAGCACGAACGGCCAGTTGCTGAACGCGTAAAACGCCAGAGACGCCAGCGCCAGC